>PLEX01000236.1 GCA_003136575.1 Bryobacterales bacterium
TTTCGGTGAAACGATATACTAGTTCAGGCGAGGTCACGGAGATCGCTATGAAAATACGTGAAGCCGTACCATTGGTTGCGATTCTTTTGGGCACTTCAGCGATGGTTCGCGCACAGACGCTGCCACTCGACGGGGCGAAGCTTTTCAGCCAGTATTGCGCATCGTGCCATGGAGCAAAGGGTACCGGCGACGGACCTATGTCAGCCGCGCTGAAGGCCAAGGCGCCGGATTTGACGCTTATTGCGAGACGCAACGGCGGCGTTTTTCCGCTGGATAAAGTCCAGGCGGCCATCGCGGGAGACAAGCCAACTGGCTTGTCGCACGGCACCCGCGAAATGCCGGTCTGGGGGCCGATTTGTTCGCAGGATATTTCCGACCGCGATTACGGCAAACTCCGTCTCTATAACGTCGCGAAGTATCTGGAAGAGCTGCAGAAGAAGTAACGGGCGCGCCAACACCGTTAGAATGGGGCGTGTCGTCCGCTGCCATCGACCCGCTGCTGAGTTGGGCGAAAAGTAACCAACCCGCGCTGATCCGACTGATTCGCGAGTTAGTCGAGTGCGAATCGCCAACCGATTCCCCCGAGGCGGTCAGCCGTTGCGCGATGTTGCTGGCGGACTCGTTCACCGACATCGCCGACGGACAGACGGTGCCAACACAAGGCGCGGGGCGCACTTACGTCTGCCAGTTCCGACTGCATGGCCGGGAGAAACAGGGCAAAATTCTCCTACTCGGGCATTCCGACACGGTGTGGCCGTTGGGCACTCTGCGTTCGATGCCATTCCGGCAACGCGACGGGCGGTTGTGGGGACCGGGCGTGCTCGATATGAAGTCCGGCCTCGCGATGTTCGCTTTTGCGATGCGCGCGTTGCGGGAGCTGAAGATCCCGGTCGTGCACGACGTGCACATGCTGGTCAACCCGGACGAGGAGACCGGCAGCGCGGCGTCGCGCGAGACAACCGAAGGGCTCGCTACGGGATGCCGCGCCGTGCTGGTGCTGGAGCCTGGCACAGGACTTGATGGTCGTGTCAAGACTGCCAGAAAGGGAATCGGCGGCTATCGCGTTAAGGTTCATGGCGTGGCGGCGCATTCGGGCGTCGACTTCGAAAAGGGGGCCAGCGCGGTTGTTGAATTATCGCGCCAGATCGGGAAGATTGCGGGCTTCACCAATCTGAAGCGCGGCATCACGGTCAACCCGGGGGTGATCTCGGGCGGTACGCGATCGAACGTCATTGCCGCGACAGCGGAAACCCAGGTGGATATTCGAGTGCCTCGCGCTCGCGATGCGGCAGCACTCGATAAGAAGTTTCGCGCGCTCCGGCCGTTCGACGATCGGTGTTCCCTTGAAGTGACCGGCGGGCTGAATCGTCCGCCGATGGAGAGGAGCAAAGGAATCGCGGAACTATTCCGGCTGGCGCGGGGTTTCGCGGCGGAATTGGGAGTGACGATGGAAGAATCGTCAACCGGCGGCGGGTCGGATGGCAACTTCACGGCCGCGCTGGGAGTGCCGACGCTGGACGGGATTGGCGCGGTCGGCGAAGGCGCGCATGCTTCGCATGAGAGCGTATTGGTGGACCGGCTCGCGGACCGCGTGGCTCTGATGGCGAAGCTGGTCGCAGGAATCCGCTAAGACAACCGCTTCCTTCGCGGCAGGCAGTCTGTCATAATTCATCGCATGGCCAAATCATATATTCCCGTCCTGGCTGCCCTCTCGTTATGCGGGGTCCTGACCGCAGCGGATGGCACAACCGCACCCGCTAAACCGGGCGCACCAGCCACAAGCGGTGCGGTAAAGAAGACCGCTCCCGCCGTAAAGCCGATCGTCAACTACAACATTCCGCTCTGGACCGAAGGTACGGTGCCGCTCGCCAAGGGCAACGGCCCTCTGGACAACCCGTTTCTCACGGTTTTCGAGCCGCCTGTTGGCAAGCGCAACGGCAGTTCCGTGATTGTCGCGCCCGGCGGATCGAACATCATGCTGATGTACGGCGCGGAAGGCATGGATATTGCCGAACAATACAACGAATGGGGCGTGACGGCGTTCGTGCTCACGTATCGGATGTCGCCGACTTACGGTACCGATGCACGCAGTCTGGATGGCAAGCGCGCCGTTCAGATTGTCCGCTCGCGCGCGGCCGAAATGAAGCTTGACCCCGAGAAGATCGGCTTTATCGGATTTTCCGCTGGCGGCGGGTTGATGCGGCCGTTCATGGCGACAGCGGGTCCCGGCGATCCGAATGCAACCGACGCCGTCGCGCGGCTGAATTCCAAACCGAATTATCTGGCGTTCGTCTACGGCGCGGCGGGGCGCGCCATGCCGGGCGAATCGCTGAAGGATTATCCGCCGACGTTCATGGTCGCGTCACAGGCGGATACGGGGCAGTCGCTCCCGGCCGCGCAGCTATTTATGGATCTGACGAAGGCCGGCGCGATAGCCGAACTGCACCTTTATGAGCAGGGCCATCACGGCTTCGGCAGTGGATTCGGCGCGCCGGAATTCGAGGACTGGATGCCCCGTCTGGAACATTTTCTGAAGATGACCGGGTTCCTGCCAACGGGCAAGCCCGCCACGGTAGTCGCTGCCAACGCGGGAGCAAAGCAATAATGCACCGGTTCGGATTTCTGATTGCGGTGGGTTGCATTGGTCTTCTGTTTTTTTCGGTGAGGTCGGAATCGGCTCCGGGTGTTGCCGCGGCGAAGGCGCCGAAGTCGGTCAACGACGGCCACGGCGACTATTTGTACGTCCCCGCCGGTCCTTTTAAGATGGGCGACAATTTCGGCGACGGATTACCGCGCGAACATCCGGTGCATACCGTGGATCTGGATGCGTTTTACATCAGCAAGTTCGAGATAACGAATGCGGAGTGGAAGGCTTTTCGCGACGACCCGGATTACGACGATGCGTCGCTGTGGCCGGGCAACCGCGTGATGCCGAAGACCCAGATTCCGTATTGGACGCAGGCCAACAACCATGGCGGCGGAACGCCGGGAACGGAGAACTATCCCGTGCTGGGCGTGAATTGGGATGGCGCAGTCGCGTACTGCAATTGGATCAGCCGGAAGACCGGCAAGAAGTATCGTCTGCCAACCGAAGCCGAATGGGAAAAAGCCGCGCGCGGCACCGACCAGCGGCGCTACCCATGGGGCAATACGATCGACCACTCCTACGCCAACTACGTGGGCGCTCAGAAGTTCGACACGGGGATGATTGTCGGAACGTACGACGGCCAGAAGCACGGCGATCTGCAGACGCACGACGGATCTTCGCCCTATGGCGTCGCCGATATGGCAGGCAACGTCATGGAGTGGTGCTCGGATTGGTACAGCCAGAATTATTATTCTGTTTCGCCCGTGAAGAATCCGAAGGGACCAGCGAGCGGCGCGTATAAGGTGTTGCGCGGCGGCACGTTCTTCGAAGAGCCGTTCGATCTGCGGACCTATGCGCGTTCTGCCGCGTGGCCGTCGTTGCAGAGCCACCGAATGATTGGATTCCGGCCGGTTCGGGAACCCTAGCTAGGCACGGCCGCGTTGGCCATTTTGCAGGCAGGCGGTTCCGCCTGCCTGGCTTGATCGGTTCAGACGACGGAGTAAAATTGCGTTAGCGGGCAATCTCTCCGTTTTTCAACTTCTAAATAAGGTCGCTGCCACTCCCCCATGCTCTGTGCCGGAATTGTGGGTCTGCCCAATGTGGGCAAAAGTACGCTCTTTAACGCTCTCACGCAGAGCCGCAAGGCCGCCGCGGCGAACTATCGGTTTTGCACGATTGAGCCCAACATGGGCGTGGTCACCGTTCCCGACGAGCGGCTTGAGGTGCTGTCGAAGATCAGCAAGTCCGCCAAAGTCATTCCGTCCGTTTTTGAATTCGTCGATATCGCCGGACTGGTAAGAGGCGCAAGCCAGGGCGAGGGCCTCGGGAACCAGTTTCTCGGCCACATCCGCGAAGTCGATGCGATCGTGCAGGTGCTGCGCTGTTTCGAAAACGCCGATATCGAGCACGTGATGGACACGGTTGATCCGATCCGCGATATCGAAGTCATCGGCACCGAATTGATTCTGGCCGACCTCGAAAGCGTGCAGAAGCGGCGTGTTCGGCAGCAAAAAGTCGCGAAGGGCGGCGACAAGAAAGCACAGGCCGAACTGGCGCTGCTGGATCGCGTGGAATCGCATCTCAACGAAGGAAAGTACGCGTTCACCATGGAAGTGACTCCTGAAGAGGCCGCGATCCGCAAGGGACTGTTTTTGCTGACGGCGAAACCGACGCTGTTTGCGTGCAATGTCGCTGAAGACGATCTGGCGCACCCGGAGAAAAACCCGTGGGTGTTGAAGGTTCGCGACTACGCCGCGGAGCATTTGGGAACGCGCGTTGTAGTGGTGTCGGCGGAGATCGAATCGGAATTGATGACGCTGCCGGAAGACGAGCGCGCGGAGTATCTGGCGGGGCTGGGTGTTGAGGATGGCGCGTCAACCGGCGCGGGCACGCTGATTAAAGAGGCCTACACGCTCCTGGGCCTGCGTTCGTACCTGACGACCGGCGAGAAGGAAACCCGGGCGTGGACCATTCATGCGGGTGATAAGGCGCCGGCGGCGGCCGGAGTGATCCATTCAGACTTCGAAAAGAGCTTCATTTCGGCCGAGACGACGGCCTACGCGGATCTGATCGCCTGCGGCAGTTTCGCGCGCTGCCGCGAGTTGGGGAAGACGAGAACGGAAGGCAAGGATTACGTCGTGCAGGACGGCGACATCATGGAGTTCAAGACGTTTTTGTAGGGAAGCCGTCGCCATCCGCGCCATCTGGCGGCGCGTTGACACTTGAATTCTCCAGGCTCAAGATATGGAAGTTCATTTCACTCCCGATGTGCAGACGAAGCTCAGCTGGGTCGCCAGCCAGGACAATGGCAGCGCCGAGGACTACGTACAGCAGCTTGTGGAACGGTATCTGGACCACGACTTGTGGTTTCGCGAAAAGTCAGGAAGGGGCCGGACCAACCGGACAGAGGCGAATGCCTGACGCACGAAGAGGTTGGCGAGCGAATCGAGAGGCTGTTCCGCGCGTAAGATGCAAGTTCGCTGGTCTCCCGAGGCTGCGGACGATCTGGCTTCTATATTCGATCGAATCCGTGAGGACAACTTCGATGCCGCCGTACGGATCTGGCCGTGACGGGCTGCGAGGCTTCGTCTTAACGGTCACGCTACCGTAAATACCCGCCGCAAAGGCACCCACCCTTCACCGGTCCGGCGATAATAGTTACTTGTTACAACCTTGGCGCACTGCAATCGTCCAGGCAGACGATGCGACAATCCGGCTCCGCGGCTACGATGTCACCGAGCTGATGACGCGGGCGACATTCGCCGACACCGTGTTTCTGCTGCATCGCGAACGTCTGCCCAATCCCCATGAAAGAAAATTGCTGGATGCGATCCTGACTTCGGTCGCGGATCATGGCTCGGGCGCGCCTTCCTGCGCCACGGCTCGCCTTGCCGCATCTGGAAACAGAGAATCCCTGTCCGCCGCGATCGCGGCCGGCATTCTCGCTATCGGCAACGATCATGGCGGAGCGGGCGCGGCCTGTATGTCGATGATCGCCGAGGGAGTCGCGATGGCGCGGGAGCAATCGATATCAGTCGCCGATGCCGCCGGTCAAATCGTGGACAAAGCGCGAGCCGCGAAACAGCGCCTGCCCGGAATGGGGCATCGCGTACATTCGGTCGATCCGCGCACGGCTGTCCTGTTCGGCATGGCCCGCGAAGAAGGAGTTGCGGGCGACGGCGTGCTGTTTATGGAGGCGCTTAACGCGGCGGTGCGGGCGAAAATCAAGCCGCTGCCGATCAACATCGATGGCGCGCTGGCTGCGGTGCTGTACGACCTGGGCTTTCCGCCCGAGGCAGGCAAGCTGATCTTTATCGTCGGACGCGTCGCGGGACTCACGGCCGAAGTCGCGGAAGAATACGCCCGCGAGAAGCCGATGCGGATTCGGGTGCCGGTGGAGTACGACGGCGTCCCGCCGCGCTCGATGGATTAGAACACATGGCAAGATCGATCACAGAACAAGAAAAACAAACTGCCGCCGAGTTGCTGGGCAAAGCCCGCGCCGCCATGCGGGAGATCGAAGACTACGATCAGGCGACCGTCGATCGGCTGTGTCGCGCGGTCGGATGGGCGACAGGAAACCTGGAAACGGCAACAAGGCTTGCCAATATGAGCGTGGACGAGAGCGGCATGGGCAGTCGCTTGCCAACGCGCCGTGCCAAAGTCGCGGGTATTCTGCGCGATGCTCTGCGCCAGAAAAGCATGGGTGTGATCGAAGAGATTCCCGAAAAAGGCATCGTGAAATACGCGAAGCCGGCCGGAGTGGTTGCCGCGCTGATTCCGGTCACCAGCGCGTACGTGACGCCCGCGGGCATGGCGATTTATGCGATCAAGTGCAAGGACGCGGTGATCTTTTGTCCGCATCCCGCAAGCAAAAAGACCACGAACGAGACCGTACGCGTGATGCGCGCGGCACTGAAGAAACAGGGCGCGCCCGAAGATATTCTGCAGTGCGTGACAGCGCCCAGTATTCCGCTTTCGCAGGAGATCATGTCGATCTGCGACGTCACAATGGCGACGGGCGGCCAGGCGATGGTGCGCGCGGCGTACAGTTCCGGCAAACCGGCATTCGGCGTCGGCGCGGGCAACGCGACGATGGTATTCGACGAAACGGCCGATATCGATATTGCGGCGCGGAATACGCGTATCAGCAAGACGAACGACAACGGGTCGGGCTGTTCCGCCGATGGCAATCTGATCGTCGAGAGCACGATCTACGACGCCTTCCTGAAGCAGCTTCAGATTGAAGGCGGTTATCTGGTCGACGAGCGTGAAAAGGCGCTGTTACAGGCCAGGTATTGGGACACCGAGGGCCATCGCACGCCGGCCACGATTGCGCGTTCGGCCGACGTTGTGGCGAAACTGGCAGGCTTCGATATTCCCGCGGACAAGACTTTTTTCATCGTTCCCGAGACGCACATCGGGAAGGAGTATTTGTTTTCGACCGAGAAGCTGGGCGTTGTGTTGAGTATCTTCAAATACACGGGCTGGCCGATGGCTCTCGATATGGTGCGGCAGATCTTCGAAACCGGCGGGCGCGGACACTCCTGCGGCATCTACTCATGGAACGACGAGCATATCAACGACCTGGCGCTGATGGCACCGGTGAGTCGGATGATGGTGCGGCAGATTCAGTCCAGCTCGAACGCGGGCACGTTCACGAACGGCATGCCAATGACTTCGAGCATGGGCTGCGGCTTCTGGGGCGGCAACAGCACCAATGAAAATGTTTCGCTGAAGCACTATATGAACGTGACTTGGGTCAGCCGGCCGATTCCGGAAGACCGCCCGTCGGACGAGGAGCTGTTCGGGGAGTTTTACAACAGCGAGATATTCTGACGCCGTCCCCCATCACTTCGCTGAACATACATAGGACGCCGCTTCCCCCGCAGGTCCGCTGACATATTTCGGATACTCGGGATAAGAGCACATCGGTGCGCTCCGTTCGCCCGAAGTGACCTTAACCGACTTACCCGGCGGCTTATTGTTCTCCACCCAGTCGGTGACAATTCCGTACCGATCATAAGTGCTCGGAATCGGTTGCGCCTCGATCTTCTTGCCATCACCGTCCGTCGTGTAAGATCGCCCCGTCAGACCGTGGCCGGTTTGAGGAAGCACGAAGAACCGCGCGAAAGCATCCACCGTTGTCTGCCCCATTTTGTCGATTACGGACTGGTACCAGGCCACCTGCGCGCCGGGCGAAGCCAGCGTATCGTCTGTACCGATCACCACGATCAGCTTGCCGCCGCGTTTGTTGAACGCGCTCAGAGCGGGACTCGTGGAATCCAGAATCGCGGAGAGTTCCACGCGGCGCTGGTTGAGCGGACCGCCCTCCACATAGTCCAGCGGGTTCGCACTCGGATCTTTCATCAGAAACCCCGTAACGCCCAGCACGCCGAGATGGCTGTGCATGGGAGCGTCGTCGGCCGCGCCCTCCTGCCCGCGATAACGTGCGGGCAGTATCAGGCCGCTGCCGGAAGGATCCGTCGTGGGAAACCACATGCCGAACGATTTGACTCCGTTGGCCAGCGGCGTGGCGAATTCATAAGGCGAGTAAACCATTTCGAGCGTGGAAATTTGGCCGTCCGTGAGGCACGCCGCCGCGCTCGTATCCGCCGGATTCGGGTCGATATTATTCGGGCAGCGCTTCGCCGCCCAGGGATGGCGGCCCTTTGCGCCCTGTTTCACATCGAAGATCGCGCGGCAGGCCATGTAGTTGTTGATGATCCCGTCGGCAAGTCCGTCGAGCTTGTCGCACTGCCGGATGAACTCGCCGCGGATGGCGTTGACTTTCGCCGGCGTCACCCAGTTCGCGACGGGCTTTTCGTGAATGCGAATGAGTTCCGGGGCAAGCATCAGGGAAGAGAAACTGACGATAGGGACCTCGGCGGCGACACCGTCGTAATCCGCGGGAAAACGCTGCACCACGGTGAGCGCCTCGCGGCCGCCCTGCGACGTTCCAAAGAAATAACTGAAGCGCGGACGTGTCCCGTACATGCGCTCGATGAGCACAAAGGCTGCGTCGTGCGTCTTCTTGAGTTGCATGTAGCCGAGGTTCGCGATGGCTTCGCCGTTCGTCGCCCACTCGTTGGCTGTGGCAGACGCGGCCATCGGCGGAGGTCCGCCCGCGCGACCCGAGGGAGGCATCGCCGATGGCGGTTGGCCGCGGCCCGATCCACCACCGGGCCCACCACGTCCACCGCCCGGACCGCCGAAGCCGCTTTGGTGCCCGGAGTCGCTGCCATAAGTCACGAAACCGCGAGAGAGGAGCGACACGCCTCCGCGTCCCAAGCCCCCGGCCAACGGCGGTATTACGCCATTCATGCCCCCGCCTCCCAATTGGGCCGAACGATACGACCATGAAGCGGGCAGCGCGACCCCGAAGCGGATCGGTCTTGCCGTGGAACTCCTGTCGATCGGAGCCATGGACCCTTCGATGCCGCAATAGGCGGGGTTGCCGTTGGCTTCGGCGCGCCACTCCGGCGCATTCAGAGTTACAGATGAAACAGGCAGCCCGATTGCGGAAGCCGGAATGCTTGTGCCCAGTTTGGCGGCAGTGCAATCAGCCTCCGTGATGACTTTGTTCGGCGCGACGGGCGCTGGCGTTTGCGCCTGTATCGTAACGCCTGTAAGGACGGAAATCGCGAGTAAGAGGGCCGCTGTTTTCATTGGATGATCCCTGGCCTAATCAATATATCGCGAAGTCCTGCCTGCAAGAGTGCCGCAACCGTTCCGGGAGAATCTACTTCCCTTTCCCCGGCAACGCGAACGCAATCACCGCATCCGCCGTTGGATCCCTTAGGAACCCGCCGCCCGCCGCGGACACCACCACATACTGTTTCCCATCTCGCCCCAGGTAAGTCGCGGGTATCGCGTGCGCCGGCGCATCCACTTTCACCGACCACAACTCCTTGCCGTTCCGCGCATCGAAGGCGCGGAATTTTCCGTCGACCGTCGCGCCGATGAAGATCAGGTTCCCCGCCGTCGCGATCCCGCCGCCGGTGTTCGGCGTGCCCGTCTTCAAGCCCTTCGCCGCAAGCTGGTCGAAGTTCCCGAGCGGCGCGCGCCACGCGATATCTCCCGTATTCGCCTTCACCGCGACCAATTCTCCCCAGGGTGGAGGAGCGCAGGAATAGCGCGTATCCGGCTGCCAGAAGCGTCCGCCTTCGGGCGTCACTTTCGAAAAAGAGGGACCGGACCCGCCCGCCGCGCCGCGACCGCCCCCGGGAGGTCCACCGCCGCGCCCACCACGCCCGCGTCCGCCCGACGCGCCTTCAGCACCGCCAGGGCCTCCGGGTCCACCCGGTCCACCTCCAAATCCAGGCCCGCCGCCGCGACCACCGCCCGATCCGCCACGCCCACCGCCGCGGCCTCCGGTCTGCAAATGTCCCCACTGGCCGGCGTTCATCACGTTGGTAAAAATCAATCCGAGCCCAGGATTAAACGAAACCCCGTTCCAGTTACCACCGCCGATTGCGCCCGGATACTCCACAATGTCCTGATCCACTTTCCACGCGTTATAGGGAACCGCGTCTCCGAGCTTGTACTTGTCCACCAGTCCCTGACAGTACGAAGCCAACTCGGGAGTAATATCCTTTGGAATCTCCGACATCTTCATGCTGATGCGCGCAATCGGTTCCGGCTTAATCGGAAACGGCTGTGTGGGCGACGACTTCTCGCCCGGCACCGTGCTCTGCGGAACTGGCCGTTCCTCCATACCGAAGATCGGCTTGCCGTCGCGGCGATCGAAAATATACATCAGCCCTGTCTTGCCCATGTGGACAACTGCCGGAATCTTCACGCCCTTTTGCACGACATCAACCAGGGTGGGCGCGGCCGCCGAATCGAAATCCCAGAGGTCGTGATGAACGAGCTGGTGATACCACTTCAGCTTTCCAGTGTTCGCGTCGAGCGCGACCAGCGAAGTGCCATACAACGTATCGCCAGGCCTGTTCACCCCGACGTAATCGGGCGAAGGCGGCGCCGTGGGAACGTAGGCTACGCCGAGCGTCGTGTCAACCGTGATGTGTCCCCATACGTTGACACCGCCGGTGGTCTTCCACGAATCGTTCTCCCACGTTTCATGCCCCGGTTCGCCGGGTTGCGGCACAAGGTTGAATGTCCAGGCGAGTTCGCCGGTGCGGATATTCCACGCGCGCACAAGCCGGTCCATGCTGGGGGCGATCAGCAACTCTTTGTAGATCGCGGGCGGCGACTGCATCCGCGTGCCGATATCAAGCAGGCCGTCCTTGCCGAACTCCGTCACTGGCTTGCCTGTCTTCGCGTCGAGAGCCACCAGACTCTCGCCAACCGCGCCAATGACGCGCGCCACCGATTTCGCATCGCCCGGCCAGTACGATACGCCGCGTTCGGTCGTCCCGGTCGCGTCGTACTTCCAGATCTGCGTGCCGGTCACCGCGTCCACCGCGAAATAGCCGTTGCTCGCGGATATGTACATCACGCTGTTGATGATCACCGGCGTCATCTCATTCTGCGCGTTGGTGGCGCCGGTGTGGAAAGTCCACGCCTTCGTCAGATTCTGCACGTTCGACGTATTGATCTGGTTCAGCTTCGAGAAGCGGGTTGCGCCCTGGTCCTGCCCGAACGACGCCCAGTTGGACTGAGCCTGCACCGACGCGCCGCTCAGCAACACTGCGGCGACGGTCGCAATTACGAAGTTACTCTTCATATGTATTCACCCTTGTGGAGTAGGCCTTTGCCTGCGCCTCTGTGGGGCAGGCGGTTCCGCCTGCCGTGTCCGGTTCACAGGGGGATCCGCCAGCCTACGGCGGTCCCTCACTCAACGACCCGGCGACGCATTCACCGCCGGAACAGTACCCGGATACGGCCTCGGCGTCACGTCGGCATCCGTCAATCCGAGCGACCACTTGATGGCCTCAAAGTACATGTGATAGATATCCGGGTTGTCCCAGTTCTTCTCGTCGTGCGCAAACGAACCGTAGAACACGCGGCCCTTGCCGTACATCTTCGCCCACGCCAGCGGGAAATCGCCGTTGGTGCTGTGGACTCCCTGATTCGGCGGCAGCTTCGAAAGGTCGAGGCGCAACAGCACGCGGCTCTTTTCGCGCGAGAAATTCTTCACCTGATAGAACTCGTCGGTAAACGCGAAGGTCGCGGGAAACTGCTTCGTAGCGGGGAATGCCGGGTCCTCGTTGATCACGGTTCCCGCCACGGTGCCGTAGGGGTGTTCGTCGAAAGTGCCGCCCAGCATGTCGACGAAATCCGGCCAGGAACTCAGCGCGGTCAGCGCCGTGTGGGCTGCGACAAACCCTTTGCCATCGTCGTGGACAAACTTCAGTAAATCGGCTTTTTGCTGATCGTCCAGCTGGATTTCCCGGTGCCCCAGGAAAAAGATGGCGTCGGCAGTGGCAAGGCTCGGTCCGCCACTCGCTGGTTGGCCGGTCGTCATCAGGGGGTGGTAGGAAACGATATTTGAGTCGGTCCGAATATAGGTGTCCCACAGATTCGACTCGTAGCCGAGCCGCTCGATCAGAGCCAGGGCGTGCGACGTGAAATCGTGCTGGGCGATGCCGTTGCGCGTGTCGGCCCAGGCGAGAACAACTTTACGCGTCCGTGCTCCGCGGCCACCGCCGCCGCGACCGCCGCGGCCCGAACCGCCGCCCGGTCCCCGTCCGCCGCCCGGAGGCGGACCACCCGCAGGCGGTTGCGCCAATGCCCAAACGGTGCACAATGCAGCGGCCAGTACGCTGGCCGCGATTCGGATTTTCCTGCTGAACATGCACGACTCCTTCACGTTGAGTACTCGCGGACGTGGACTCCGGAATTTAGCCAATACTCGATTAACGCTATCACCCGACCTGCCGGGACAGCGGAATGTAACGGTTCGTGAACCGTTACCTGAAGAAGCTCAGCACGGCAGTCCCTTTGTTTTCAACGCGTCTTTTACGTGCGGCTACCGTTACCGGATTGTGACACCTGGATTTTCGATGATACGATCAACCCGGTTAGGTCAAAACTTCAGGCAGTCGGAGAGCTTTGCTCTCCAGGGAGTCGTAAATGAAATTCCTCGTCCGAACAGCGTTAGTCGCTCTTTTTTGCGCCACCCTCACATGGGCGCAATCTACAACACAGATCACCGGAACTGTCCACGATCCCAGCGGCGGAACGATACCCGGCGCAACCGTTAGAGTGACGCAAACCGACACCGGTTTCACACGCAGCATGGTGACGAACGCCGAGGGCGATTACGTCCTGCCGAATCTGCCCGTCGGTTCCTACCGATTTGAAGTCACAAAGGACGGGTTCAGCAAATATGTCGAGGCTAACCTTGTGCTCGAGGTCAACGTCAACCCTACGATCAGCCCCACGCTGAAGGTCGGATCCGTGAGCGAGACAGTCACCGTGGAGGCCGAGGCATTGCAGGTCGAGAC
Source organism: Bryobacterales bacterium (assembly GCA_003136575.1). GTDB lineage: Bacteria > Acidobacteriota > Terriglobia > Bryobacterales > Bryobacteraceae > BOG-234. The sequence continues at coordinate 13,000 of PLEX01000236.1, forward strand.
CCACGACACCGGCGTCGGACAGGTGATCGACCATGAAGAAGTCGCGGATTTGCCTCTGAACGCCCGCGATCCGACCCAACTGATTCTCCTCGCTGGAAACGCGACGATTCAGGGCGTATCGGCGAGCGACCTCAACAGCAACAAGAACTTTCCGACGATCACCATCTCAGTATCGGGGCAGCCAAACGCGGATACCATCGCGTTCTCGCTCGATGGAGCGACCGCGAATGAGCCCTTCAATGGCCTGAATCAGCCGCTTCCTTTCCCGGACGCGCTGCAGGAATTCAAGGTGGAAACGAGTTCGGTGGGCGCGCAGACCGGCCAGCACGCCGCAGCCTCGGTGAGCGTTGTCACAAGATCGGGAACCAACGCGTTCCACGGCAACGTCTTCGACTACGTCCGCAACTATGAATTCAACGCCCGCAACGCGACGGCACTCGTTCGCGACAGCCTCAAGCAGAATCAGTTCGGCGGCACAATCGGCGGACCCATAAAGAAGAACAAGCTATTCTTCTTCGCGGGCGAGCAATCCACCATCAAGCGGTCGAACCCCGCCACCAACACGGGATACTCGATGACGCCGGCTATGTTGACGGGTGACTTCACGGCGGTTACTTCGACGGCGGATAGCTGCCAGACCACGGCCGGGATCACGATTCAGAACGCCTCGAAAGAATGGGTCGGCAATACGCTGGCCCAGTCGCTGATGAGTCCCATCGCCCTGAAGATCGCCAAATTCCTGCCGCCTTCGAGCGATCTGGTGAACGCCTGCGGTCTGTTTTACTACGCCAGCGGCGCCAATGACCGCCAGTATCAGATTCCGATCAAAGTCGACTACATCCTGAGCCCGAAAAACAGCGCGTTTGTTCGCTATCAGCTTTCGAACAACCTGACTCCCACGTACGTCGATCCGACCGATCTTCTGTTCACAGGCGCCACAACCGGCCAGGTGAACAACATCCAAAGCACAGTGCTGGCCGACAATTACACCGTCAAGCCGACGCTGTTCAGCAGCACGCATCTCGAAGCCAACCGCAGTCTGAATACGCGCTTCATTTACGATTTTGCCGTGCCTTCCGAATTCGGCATTCCGATAACGGCTCAAATCCCCGGCGAAACGACGATGAGCGTTACCAATGGCTTTACCACCGGCGGATCGGGCGCGGCGAATCCGGGGTACTTCAACACGCTCACCTATTCGGCCGCGCAGGACTTCACCTGGGTCAAGGGAAAACACCAGCTCCAGTTCGGGTTCCAGTTCATCCGTGCATACATGCACGCCCAGAACACGCGCGGCGTCAACGGCAACCTGACCTTCACCGGCCAGTTCTCCAACGCGACCGCCACATCCGGTATTCTCGGCGAGGGCTACGCCGATTTCCTCACCGGCCAGATGAACGGATTCAGCCAGGGGCGGCCGTTTTACGACGACGATCAGTCGAACTACTACGGTTTCTACGCACAGGACGCATGGCGCGCCACATCGCACCTCACTCTCAACCTCGGGCTGCGTTTCGAACCGTTCCGGCCGCAGCATAATACGGACGATTACGTGGAATTCTTCAGTTACGCCAACTACGCGGCGGGCGTGGTCGATTCTCCACCGACGGCAAACCCCGTTCTGACGCCGCCTGCGGGACTTATTTTCGCCGGCGATCCCGGCGCGCCGCCGAATCAGACATACGAACACTCCTCGGTGCACTTTGAACCGAGACTCGGCATCGCGTGGGACCCGTTCGGCGACGGCAAGACTTCCATTCGCGCATCCGGCGGTTTGCTCTTCGATAACCCGCACATGTTCTTCTACACCCGCGTTTCGAATAATCCGCCCTGGGGCGCGACCGTCAGCTATAACTCGGGCGTCGACACGCCACTCTCCAATCCCTGGGCCGGTTACGCCGGCGGCGACCCATTCGCGACAGCGGCTTCCGCCACCACAGGCGGCTCGGGCAAGAACTTCGGTTTCTTCCCGCAGGCAGGCACGTACGCGGTTTCCGATCCGAATCTGAAGGCGAACGAAGTATTCACCTGGAACCTGTCCATTCAGCGCACGATGAAAAACTGGCTGCTCTCGCTGACCTACATCGGCAACCACGGAGACCACCTCTGGACCAGCACGGAAGATAATCCGGCTGTCTACATTCCGGGCAACTGCGCCGCCGGACAGTACGGTTTGAAAGCGGCCGGCGCTTGTTCCACTACCGGCAACTATGCCAACCGCCGCCTTCTCAATATTCTGAATCCGACCTGGGCCGGCTACTACAGCACGGTCGCATACGTGGACGGAGGCGCCACGTCCAGCTATAACGGCGCCGAAATGACGGCCCAGCATCGTTTGGGAAATCACTTCAGTGCCCTCGCCAACTGGACCTGGTCCCACGCTCTCTGCGACCCGGTCACTACGGAGATCACGGGGCCGACTTATGAAATACCGGGCAATCGCGATGCCGATTACTCCAATTGCCCCAACGATCACCGCCAGCAGATCAACATTTCAGGCATACTCCAGTCGCCGAAAATGAACGACAAATGGCTCAATATGGTCGTCAACGGCTGGCAGGTCTCGCCGATTTATCACTGGAGCACGGGTAACCTGAGCACCATAACCTACGGCAATGACGCCGCCCTGGACGATGTCCTTACGACCAGCCAGCGGGCGCAGCAGACCCTGCCCAATGTCTACGGCAGCGGCGGAGTGAATGGCTACGGCTACATCAACCCTGCCGCGTTCCTGACAGATACAACGGAAGTTACCGGCACATTCGCCCAAACGCGGCCGAACACCGTCTCGAACCCGGATGTCTGGAACATCGACGCGTCCCTGTCGCGAAACTTCCGGATTCGCGAAACCAAAACGCTCACATTCCGAGCCGAAGCCTTCAACCTCACCAACAGCGTGATGTGGGGAAGCGTGAACGCCAACGTCGCCAGTTCGACTTTCGGGAAGCTCACTCCTGGAATCGTTCAAAGCACGGCGAGCGGCGGCACGCAGGCGCGCATCATGCAGTTCGCGTTGAAATTTGCATTCTAAGCGGCGATTTGGCGCAGCGATGTTACGGTAGTTAAGTAAGACCGCAAATCGGAAGGAAGCATGGAAAACACCGGGACCCTCGATATTATGAACGAAGTCAGCGTTACGGCGGAAACCCGCATCGCCGCCTATCAGCTGACAGATTATCTGGAGCGTCTGGGTGTTGAAGTCATCTTCGGCCTCTGCGGCCACACCGTCATCGCTTTTCTGGACGCGCTGGGCAAAAGCCGGATTCGGTTCATTTCCACACGACACGAACAGATCGCGGCGCACGCGGCCGATGGCTATGCGCGGGCTTCCGGCAAACCGGGCGTTCTGCTCACGCACCTGGGACCCGGTCTCACCAACGCGGCCACGGGCGTGGCCAACGCGGCGCTCGATTCAGTTCCGATGGTAGTATTCTCGGGCGACATCCCGTCCCACTACTACGGTCGGCACCCGCACCAGGAAGTCAATCTTCACATGGATGCGGACCAGTATGAGATCTACCGGCCGTTTTGCAAACGGATCTACCGGGTCGACCGCGTTCAGGATCTTCCGCGAATCGTGGAACGCGCGTTCCATCTCGCCGTTTCCGGCCGCCCCGGACCGGTGCTGGTGGATATCCCGATGGACATTTTCTCGGCCGACCTTCCGGTCGGATCGTTCCAAAAAACTCCGGCGCCTGTCTCAAAACCCTCGATAGACCCGGCCGTGGCCGAGCGCATCGCGCAGGCATTATCCGAAGCGAAGCGGCCCCTGTTATATGCGGGCGGCGGCGTGATGTCGTCCCGCGCTTCCGCCGAGTTGCAGGCGCTGGCCGAGACGCTCGAAATCCCCGTGGCTCACACCCTGATGGGCAAAGGCGTTCTGCGGGAAAACCATCCTTTGCTGCTCGGAATGACTGGATTCTGGGGTACTCCAGTCGCCAACAACTTCTGCCGCGAGGCCGATTTGATTCTGGCCACAGGCACGCGCCTGGCGGAAGCCAATTCCAGTTCGTGGGATCCGCGCTTCACCTTCAGCATCCCGCCCACGCGCCTCATTCATATCGATATGGATGCCGCTGAAATCGGGCGCAATTATCAGACCGAACTTGGCGTGGTCGCCGACGCGAAGCTCGCGCTCGGCGCTATCGCAGAAGCCGCGAAAGGCAAGCCTCATGCCGTCCGGCCGGGCCTCCGTGAAGCCATCGCAGCGGGCAGAGCGGACTTCTCCGGCCGCTGGGAGCACCAATGGACTTCCGACCAGTTCCCGCTCCGGCCTGAGCGCATCCTCAGCGAACTTCACAAAGCGCTCCCGACGGATGGGTTCATCGTCACCGACGTTGGCTGGAATAAGAACGGCGTCGCGCAGCAGTATCCCATCGACGTTCCCGGAGCTTTCATCACTCCGAGTGGACTCGCGACCATGGGCTTCGGACCAGCCGCCGTGCTCGGCGTCAAGACCGCGCAGCCCCACCGCGCCGCTGTCGCATTGATCGGCGATGGCGCGTTCAGCAGCAACATGTCGGTGGTCGCGACCGCCATGGAAGCGAATTTGCCGGTTGTCTGGGTTATCATGGACAACTCGGCCTACGGCACCATCGCCGGACTCGAAGCCATGCACTACGGTTGGAGCTTCGGCTGCCTGTTCGAATGCAACGGGAAACCTTACACGATCGATTACGCCGCCATCGCGCGTTCCTGCGGTGCAAATGGCGTAATGATCCACGCGGCATCGGAGCTGGGTCCGGCGCTCACAGCGGCGCTGGCATCGGGCGTTCCGACAGTGATTCAGGTTCCGATGGAAAACGCGCCGACCCCGACACCGGGCCATTGGAACATTAATGACATCTACCGGAACGGCCAGTAGCTCCGCCGCCCGGCCCTACCCGGCTCCGTGGCTTTCATGGAGCGTGTGGGGCGTAGGAGCCGTCTTCTACCTGGCGGCTTTCTTTCTGCGCGCCGCGCCCGCCGTCATGACGGCCGAATTGATGCGCGATTTCGGCATCGGCGCCGCCAGCCTTGGCAACCTATCCGCGTTCTATTTTTATTTCTACGCCGCCATGCAGATTCCGATCGGTGCCCTGACGAATTCGTGGGGACCGCGGAAGCTCCTGATAGTCGGCGCGATCTCAGCTGCGCTCGGCCAGTTCCTGTTCGGCGCAACCAGTAACTTCGCCCTCGCCTGCGCAGGACGCGCCATTATTGGCGGATCGACGGCCGTGGGATGGCTTGTGATCCTGCGGCTCGCCGCGCACTGGTTTCCCTCGAAAAACTTCGCCGTGATGACGGGCCTGGGCCTCTTCTTCGGCAACCTGGGAGCGCTTTTCGCTCAGGTTCCTCTGCGTCTCGGCGTCGAATATTTCGGATGGCGCGGAACCGCGCTCTGTTCGTCGGCCCTCATATTCGGCATCGGAATACTGGCGTGGATTGTAGTTCGCGACGACCCCGGACAAAAAGGCCTCCAAAGCTACGCCCCGCCCGCATTGCAACGGCACGATAAAGCTACGCTCAGCGGCATGATGAAGGGCCTGAAGAGCGTCTTCGGCTTTCGCAACAGCTGGCTGATCCTCATCGCGCAGGGCGGCATGGTGGGTCCGATCATGACCTTCACCGGCCTCTGGGGCGCGCCATTTCTCAAAGCCCGTTTCGGCCTGGAGCCAAAAGCGGCGGCATCCATCTCTTCCATCATGATCGTGTGCTGGGCGGTGGGCAGTCCGATCTTCGGCGGGTTGTCCGATAAGATCGGCAGGCGCAAGCCGGCATACCTGACAGGCTCACTGATTTGCGCCGCCGGCTGGATCACCATGATCTATGCCTCCGGCTTGTCCGTCGCCGCCTTCACGGTCGTCGCGGCCGTGACGAGTTTTGCCACGGGTTGCGTAGTGATTGGGTTTGCCTACGGGCGCGAATCGGTTCCGTCGCGGGACATGGGCACGATTACCGCGACAACCAACATCGGCAACATGCTCGGTAACGTGCTGCTCCAACCGGGGATCGGCATGTTACTGGACAGAAACTGGACCGGGGCGTTGGTAAAGGGCGCACGCGTATATAGCGCGGAGGCCTACCAGGCTGGCTTCATCCTGATCGTTGGCTGGTCTCTGCTGTCGTGCGTGATGATTTCTCTGACGCGGGAGACTCACTGCCGGCAAAGCGTCTGAAGTTCTCCGGCTCCCCGACGGTCCGCTTCACGTCATGCGCCGCTCGGCCGCCATCCGCTCCCGCAGGATGTCGTTGATGCGAACCAGGTGGCCTTCTCCCTTTGACTTCAGCCAGTCCAGAATCTCATTGTCGATACGAAAGGATATCTGCGTCTTGATCGGGCGGTAATACTTACCGACCGTCGCCTGAGTCCAGAACTCAGGCGGCATTGTCGGAGCGTCCCGGTCGCTGTCCAGCCGCTGATCGCGCATTTCAAAGGCCTTACGGATGTCGCCGGTGATCTTAATTTTCGCCTTGCGCGGCGATGTAGATTTGAGTCTCATATTTTTCCGCCTTTCTCGCTGAGATGAGATGGATGGTTTCAATCTCATCCTTTCCGAATGAGCCGGGCCCGGTGCGGTCCACGAATACGACCAGAAGAAGAACCATGCCGCGCGTCATGCCAATGATGCCGTAACGTTGCCCGCCCTGATCCTCGATAAAGTAGTTTTCGACCGTGACCTGGTTTGGATCGCCAAACACCTCCCTGGCCGTCTCAAAAGAGATTCCCCGGACCCGAAGATTCTTCCGTGCCTTCGCCGGATCCCACGTGAATCTCGTTTCCATATACCATCATCGCATAACGAATTGTAACGACACCCGGCCAGCCTGGCTCGATGGGAACCGGACCCGTCCGATGACTGAGGGCGCAAGGAACTTTAGTGCGGCTGTCGGCACAACGAGTGAGGCCCACGCCATTACGCAAAGCGTACGGGAAGCCTCTCTTGTCCCGCTGTTCGCACTTCACAGCAGTTCGAAGAACTCCGGATCGCGTCGTGCGCCATCATGCGAGCCTCTTGGAATGTGTCGCCTTCAGTCACCAGGCCCGGCAGCGCGGGACGCGTCACCACGAATCCGCTCCGTTCGGCGGGCTCGAATAACACCGTGTATTCGGACATTTCGTGTCAATCCAACCCGAGTTGTTCCACAAGCGGCCCGAACCTCGGATCGTCCCTGACCCCGTCGAACCGCGGATCCACCCTGATGCACAGCAATTCAAAGCTTCGGTCCCGAAATGCCTTCGTCAGCCACTGGAACCCCTGCTCCCGATCCTCAAGCGCGAAATGCAGCGATGCCAGATCGGAAGGCGAAACATACCGTTTCTCCGCTTGCACCTGCAACTCCCCTGCGATTCGCAACGCTTCATCCTTCTTACCCGATAGCGCAAGCGTACGAGCCAAAGCGGCGTGCATTTTCGGGCTTTGCGGCGACAACTGAATCGCCCGCTGAAAGGCCGCAGCCGCTTCGTCGAAGTCGCCACGCTGTTCCTGAACCAGTCCCAGAATCCAGTACGCCGGCGGGAAATGCGGATTGAGTTCGATATTGTGATCGCACTGATCGAGCGCCGCGCCCAGATCGTGCCGATAGTAGTGAACCACCGCGATATCCCGCGCAATGATTGACGAAATCGGGTCCAGCGCCTGAGCCGTCAGCATCTGCTCCATCGCCTCGTCGAGCCGGCCCAGCGGCGCGAGGCACGATACCGCATACCAGTGATGAGCCGTCGGATAGCGCGGATCGAGATGGATGGCCCGCAGATACTCCATTTCCGCTCCCGCCCAGTCCCAGTCCTGCGTCGCCTTCACGTGGGCAAGCGACGTGTGCGCCTCGGCGGACTGCTCGTCCTGCAGCACGGCCCACGCGGCATTTGACGCGGCCTTGGTCCAGACTTCGGCGGGAGGCATCACGCCGTAATGTCCGAGCAGGCCGTAAGCGTCGGCGAGGCCGGAATAAGCGAGCGCATACTGCGTATCCTCGCCGATGGCCTTTTCAAAAAACTCCAGCGCCTTGCGAAGGCCCTCCTCGGTGCGCTGATTCAGATGGTACCGGCCCTGCGCGTAAAGATTGTGAGCGGCCAGGTTACCCGCGGGACGCCTCGCGTTTCTTGCTCGGCCCGTGCCTTCTAACTCGGCACGAAGCCGCTCCGCGACCGCGCGCGCTATTTCTTCCTGCACGGTAAACACGTCGTCCGCGTTCCGATCGAAAGAATCGGACCAAAGGTAGCAGCCGCTCACCGCATCGATCAGGCTGACAATCACGCGCAAATCGCCGCCGGACCTGCGAACGCTGCCTGTCAGAATCATCGCCGCGTTGTCGCGGGCGGCGGCTTCTCGCGCATCGTTCTCGCCGTCCGCATCCGGCTTGCTCCACGCGATCAGCCGAATCGCATCGAGCTTCGTAAGCGCGTGGATTACCTCCTGGCCAAGTCCATCGCAAAAATACTTCTGGTCCGCGGCGGCGCTGTGGTCGGCGAACGGTGTAAGCAGAATCGTATTCCTGCTGACCAGCCTCGACGGCGCGGCCCGTTTCGCGATGCTGCCTCGGAACGCCTTGAATACGGGCGTGTAACCGCCCTTCGGCAGCTCGATGAGAGTTTCGTCGGCGTGGCCTTCTTCGTGATAATAACGAGCCAACTGCGCGCGGAGGCGTCTCGCCTGGACCCGGACGATGGGATCGCTTCGGGGATCGAACGACGGACCTTTACCGAAGACCTCGACGCCGATGACGAATTCTTTCAGTTGCTCGCCCCTGCCGGCCATCGTTTCGTTAACGGTGAAGGAAAGAAAGCGCTTGAGGCGGTCGGCCTGGCGGAAGGACTTGCTGGAGAGGATTCGGTCCAGTTGCGCGACTACCTTCTCGTCGGAATCCTTGCGGACTTCGAGGCGTGGCTCCGTGGCCGCATCTCTTACAGGCATAGCAGCTATTGTATGTCAAAAAAATTGGTACAGAGAAACTGCGGCAAATTGCCGAGGCAGGCGACCGTGCGCCATGTGGTGTAGGCCTTTGGCCTGCGCTTCCTTTTATCCTCTGGTAGGGAAACCCCGATAGCTCGCTTGCGGCGATGCTGCCGCGTACGGCAGGTGCGCTACCAGGCTGCGCTACGCCCCGACATCTACTGGTCTCTTCATTCTAAACCACTTCCCCACGTCGCGGTACTGCCCGGTATATCCAATAGAGACTAAAAGAGCCCCGACCGTGGCAAAACCGTGACAAAACCCCATCAGTTGGGCCTTGCCGTGTCAAAACCCGGCCCGCCCTCGTTCGCCTTTCGATTCAGTTTCTGTAGTGCCTCCCTTTTCATTTGTAATTTCATCTGCGAATACTTCTTGAACACCTTGGCATCCCTCTGCCGGAGCAACTGCGTGACCCACTCGTCGGCCACGCCACCCGCGCTTAAACGAGTCGCGTATGTCGACCGCAGATCGTAGATCCTGAAATATGGCACCTTTGCTCTGCGCAAAACCGCATGCCAAACTGTCTTCGCGGGCGCTGACCATACGTCCGGCCAATTTACCCCACGCGGACGTAGCCGCAAACGCGTTTGGAATCAACGTCGAGAATTCTACGGCACCGGCCAATGACGCCCGGTGATTCTTCCCTCTTGGACGTCGGGTGACGAGTTATACCACTCCACGACGAATGTCTCTGCCTTCGCTAATTGTTTCAACGCACTTTTTCGCGCCTGGGGTGAATAATCGGGTGTGCCGCTGCCCTCGAAGCCGATCAGCCCGGTCAAGTTCCCATGGGCGATTTTGTTGCGCAGGTCAATGAATGCGATTGACTGTGCGGTGAATCCTTCACTGACATCGAGCAATTTATCGACTGGTAGACCGTTCTTCTTGCCCGCACGCACAAGCCTCATGGTCAGAGTCCGCCATGCCGGGGGCAACGTCCCCATCCGTGTATCCTTGTTCAGGATGACCTCCACCATTGCACTGGCCATCGCTATCGTGGCCAGGTAGCGTTTCTCCTTGAAGCAATTAAAGGCCTCGCGACCGTAGGCAAACACATCGTCAGGATGGTGGGTGGCATGAGAAACGTAAACCACGTGTGTGAGCCCATTCTTCTGATACGCGGGTTGTATGGCCTTGAAGCTAGCTCTCGGAAGTTGATGGTTCATGTGATTGTCCGGGATTTTTTCGAAAGCCTCTGTACTCCATTGCCCACTGATGCGTGGTCTGGATCAGGTTCGAGCGTGAGAGGCGAAATTACCTGGCGATTGCGAAGTCCAAGACTCTAAATTGCACGGCGCCGCTCCTGGGGTTTTCTGCACGCCGGTGCGACGAGTCCGGACTTCCCGCTTCGACGATTTTGAACACGCTGTCGGCGACGAATTGGGCAACTACTCGCTTTGCTGATCCTGGAGCGATCACTTCCTCGACCTGGACAACCTTGGAATCCACGGGCTCCCTGTTTGTGTCGTAAAAAATAACCAGGCACTTCACCGCGCGGACGGATTCGTTCAATTGGTTCCGGACCGAGAATGAGAAGTAACAGTTATACGAATCACAATCCCACCTAAACTGCCCCAGCGCCAAGCCGTCCCGACTATCGCCGCCAAGACCCTCAAAAACCGAATGATCTTGGGCCGGAGCTGACGTGCTGGACTGGCTCAATCCGGAAGGGGGCGTCCTGTTCTTCAGAAGGACGGCCAGGTAGTTGGCGGGAACCGCAAAGTTGAGATTCTGCCCTTCGGTCGACGTTGAAACGGCCACGCCAACGACTTCGCCTTTGGTGTTCAACACGGGACCGCCACTGCTGCCGGGTGAGATGGGTGCTGTGATCTGCAGAATACTATCCGAACCGCGTTGCCTGATTCCGCTTACCAACCCCTGAGAAAAAGTACCCTCGAGGCCCTCCGGATTACCTACGGCGTAAACATTGTCGCCCACCTCTGCTGGTCCAGAATTGGCGAGACGCAGGGGCGGGGCCTTTACGTCTACACTAAGCAGGGCAAGATCTCGATCTTTATCAACTCCAACCGAGCCGATTATCGAAAAACCTGACTTTTGCCCTACCAACCTCCCGTAGCCTCTCGCGGCTCCGCGGATTACGTGGAAGTTCGTCGCGATAATGTGTTCNNGTGCCGAGTCCTGCGTCGTCAGCAAAACGGTCGAGGGGAATGTTGCCTGAGCGATTTGCTTCGCCGTCTTTTCTTGAGCAGACGCTGAGCCCGCAAGTACAAGGAACAACAGTGAGGAGACGTGGAATGGTGTTCGGGCGATCATTGC
>PLEX01000045.1:0-2159 GCA_003136575.1 Bryobacterales bacterium
GATTTCGACGGCGACCAGATGGCCGTCCATATTCCGCTCTCGCCCGAGGCGCAGATTGAAGCCGCCACGCTGATGCTCGCGGCCAACAATATTCTGTCGCCCGCGCACGGCGGACCAGTTGCGGTTCCGACCCAGGATATGGTGCTCGGCTGCTACTACCTGACCAAGCAGCGCCCGGGTGCCAAAGGCGAGGGCCGCACATTCGCTTCGACCGACGACGTTCTGATCGCTCTCGAAATGGGCGAAGTCGAGACGTTGACGCCGATCAAGCTCCGCTACACGGGCAAAGTGATCGACCTGACCAAGGCGTTCGATAACCAGAACGTCATGCATACCGAGCCGATCGAGTTCGTGAAGCAGTATATGGACACGACCGTCGGCCGCGTCATCATGAACGACCATTTGCCCGAGCAAATGCCTTTCATCAACGGTCTTCTGAAGAAGAAAGGCCTCGGCGTTCTGGTTCACTATTGCTATCTGAAGTTCGGCCTGAAGACCACCGTCGACATGCTGGACGAGATCAAGAACCTCGGCTTCCTCTATGCAACGCGCGCCGGTATTTCGATCGGCGTCGACGACATGGTCGTGCCGAGCGTGAAGAAGGAATTGGTGGCCAACGCCGAAACGGAAGTTATCGCCGTCGAAGCGCAGTATCAGGACGGCGCCATCACCCACGGCGAGCGCTATAACAAGATCATCGAAATCTGGTCGCGCGTCACCGAAAAGGTTTCCGATGAAATGTTCAGCGCCATGGAAGAGGATGACCGCACCGGTCGTTACCTCAATCCGATTTACATCATGGCCGATTCNNGCCAGCTTTCCGGTATGCGCGGTTTGATGGCCAAACCCTCGGGCGAAATCATCGAAACTCCGATTACGGCCAATTTCCGCGAAGGTCTGAACGTGTTGCAGTACTTCATCTCGACCCACGGCGCCCGTAAAGGTCTGGCCGATACGGCGCTCAAGACGGCCGATTCCGGCTATCTCACCCGCCGCCTGGTCGACGTGGCGCAGGACGTCATCATCACCGAGAACGATTGCGGCACCACGGAAGGCATCGTCGTGGAGCCGATTATCGAATCGGGCGAAATCATCGAAGCGTTGCGCGATCGCATCGTCGGCCGCGTCGCTCTCGAAGATCAGCGCGATTACGAGAATAACCTGATCGTCGCGGTGAATCAGGAAATCACGGAAGAATTGGCCGCTCAGATCCAGGCCGCCGGTATCGAACGCGTCAAGATTCGTTCGGTGCTGACGTGCGAATCGAAGCGTGGCGTCTGCGTCGCCTGCTATGGCCGCAATCTGGCAACGGGCCGGCTTGTGGAACGCGGCGAAGCTGTCGGCGTCATTGCCGCACAGTCGATCGGCGAACCCGGCACGCAGCTCACCATGCGTACGTTCCACATCGGAGGTACAGCGTCGCGAATTTCCGAACAATCGAAGCAGGACGCCAAGTCCGACGGTTTCGCCAAGTACCTTAACGTGCAGTGGGTGCACAACGAGAAGGGCGAAATCATCTCGATGAATCGCAGCGGTATTCTGGCGATCGTCGACGACAAGGGCCGCGAAAAGGAACGATACCCCGTCGTTTACGGCGCGCGCATCACCGTTGCCGATGGCGACCCGGTGAAGCAGAATATGGATCTGCTCGAATGGGATCCGTACACGTTCTCGATCCTGACCGAAGTTTCCGGCACGGTTCACTTCAAGGATCTGCAGGAGGGCATCACGCTCGCCGAACAGGTTGACGAAGTGACCGGCATGTCGCAGCTTGTGGTGACCGATTCACCCGACGAAAAGCGGCAGCCGATGGTGCAGATCAAGGGACCGGCGGGGCAGCGCAAGTACCTCATGCCGACCCACGCTCACCTGATGGTTCGCGACAGCGACGAAGTTCACGCCGGCGACGTGCTGGCGAAGATTCCGCGCGAGACCACGAAGACCAAGGACATCACGGGCGGTCTGCCGCGCGTGGTCGAATTGTTCGAAGCGCGCAAGCCTCGGGAAGCCGCCATCATGGCGGAGATCAACGGCGTGGTGAAGTACGGTGAACTGGCGAAGGGTCTGCGCCGCATCTACATCGTGGGCGACGATGGCTCGGAGCGCGAATACTCTCTGCCGCGCGGCGTGCATATCAACGTGCAGGAAGGCGAGCGCGT
>PLEX01000045.1:2207-12239 GCA_003136575.1 Bryobacterales bacterium
TGCAGGGCGTCAATATCAACGACAAGCATCTCGAAGTCATCTCTCGTCAGATGATGCGCTGGATTCGTGTGGAAGACATTGGCGATTCGGAATTCCTGCCAGAAGAAGTGGTGGACAAATTCAAGTTCCGCCTCGAAAACGCCAGGGTGGAAGAAGCGGGCGGCAAGCCGGCGCAGGGCAAAGCGGTACTGCTCGGCATCACGAAGGCTTCGCTTTCGACCGATTCGTTCATTTCCGCAGCGTCCTTCCAGGAAACGACCAGGGTACTTACAGAGGCCGCGATCAACGGCAAGGTGGATTACCTCCGTGGCCTGAAGGAGAACGTGATCATGGGACGGTTGGTGCCGGCCGGTACGGGTATGCACTTCTATCGTCAGGTGAAGATTGCGGGCGAGGATATCGTGGAAGAGCCGATACCGGAGCCGACGCTCGATGCGTTGGCTGGGTATGAGGACGAAGCGAGACTGACTTATACCGGTGGGCTGAGCGAGACTGGGCCGGAAGAAACGCTGGCGGAGTAGCCAGAGAGCAGGTTTGACAAAGCAAGAGCCGGGCCGCCTGAGAGGCTTGCCCGGCTTTTTGTTTGCCTGGGCTGCCCAGCCGCGGTAACCCTGGGCGCTCGACCGGCTTGCCATAGCTCCGCGTCGACGTATTCGCTTGACGCGATTCCCAGTCAGCGGTGCCTCATGGTTCGCAGGATGACCTCCCGAGCCGTCAACGCATTCGTACCAACCGCTGGCTTTGCTAGGAGTTGCCCAGCCAAGCCAGTCAGGGCGTACAGCGTTGCCGAGGCCAGTGTGTGCTAAGATTCTGTTGAATTGGTGAGTCTGCTGGAGTGAAGGGAAATGCCTATGTCGAAACTGGTTAATCTGGTGGTGGTTTGCTCCATTTGTGCAGTCGCACAGAGTCCGGATTGGAGGTCGGCGGTTCAGGCCAAGCTGTCGTCTCAGTACACGCTGACGAAGCTCTCGAATAAGTCCACAATTCTTGTGCCGGGTTCGGTGGTCGTTCTGAAGAAAGATAACTTGGGGCTGTGGGCCACCACTAGTTCGATAGCCCCTCCAACAAACGCCTACGCCGACGATGTAATCAAGCCGGAGTTGGCGGCACTCCTTGCCCGAAAGGTCAGGGAGGGCAGTGCCCGAGTGTTTGCGGCGGGAGAAAAACTCTTTTTGACAGGGCTTGAAATAAAGAGCGACGGCGTGGTACTTGAGATCCTAGGCGATGCCGAGGGCGGGCGCTATTGGGGCACCCTCCGGTTTCCGTTTGCAAAGGGGTCGCAACCCAGCCCCGCCCAGATTGTAGAGACCGTCGCAGGAGTTCTGGAGCCAGAAGGCGCGCAAAAGGAGGACCGGGCGGTTCCCATGGCGTCTACGTCGCCTGACCGGCACGCCCCGGCCCCCTCAGGTGCGGTGGGCCAACCATTGGACGTGTCGGCCCTTGATGTTGCCGGCGTGAGGCTCGGTATGACGCCGGAACAAGCTATTGAGGCACTCAAGCGATTCGATTCTTGGCCGGTTTTGGCGAAGCGTTATTACACTTCCAGCATTGTTGTCGACCGGCGTGGCGAGAACATTTTCGCCGGCGTGCTGGGCAGTACGGCGGATTGCGAGCAAACAAAAGGGTAGCCAGTTCCAAATCCTGGTCACAGTTGTCGCGGCCAAGGCGAACCGAATTCCCCCTGCGTTCGCCACCGGCCAAAGTGGCAAGCTTTCGCCCGCTCGACTGGCCGCCGAGGTGGAGTGTAGCTGGATTGGGACGGCTTCCTCGTCGAAACCGGGTGAAGATCCAACGGAAGTAGTCGTCTATTTCGGCCCTACGCCGGGCAGCGAGCGGGTCATCGCGGTTTCAGTATGGCGATCCTTTACATCGCCGCAGTCTGTCAAGGCGGTGCTCGACACTGCTCGAACCAAATACGCCGTCGAACCCACATTGGCAAGCACGTCGCCCCACGTCTATCTCGCCTGGCGATTTGACGGTCGGGACAGGATAATGTCCGAGGAGGCCGCTACCCGCGCGCACTTTCTTGATAGGGCGGTCGGCATCAGTCTTCCGCCGCACTTTTTCAATACAAATGGCGTCGGAATCGACGTTGACGTCGAAAGGGACCCGCACCATGAGGAGATTTCACGAGGCTACTCGGTGTCGTTGTACCGGGCCAGCGACTTGTTCAACTTCGCGGATCAAGCTCAAGCTGCTTACGCGGCTGCGGAGAAGAAGAGAAAAGAGCAGGAGCTTGAAAAGGCAAATGGCACTGGCGCAAAGATCAAGATGTAGCCGTCTGGACGTGGGTGCATATGAGCCAAAATCTACAAAAGGAGGGCTGGCTATTGGCAGTGTGCCTGCTCGGCGTTGCGGGCTTGGCAGCCGGGGTTGAATCAGCGTCGTTACTCCAGAACCCGACAGGGACCGATCTGTATTTCCTGCAATTCTTCCTTGCCGGAACGGAACCGCCGTTTCGCGATCTTGCCAAGCTCGACCCGGCATTGAGGTCCGCCAACGAGTTCAACCGCGACGCGGTTCTGGCGCGATTGGAAGCCGAACTCCGGGCGAGAGCCGAAACGGTAAAGGGGTCAGGTCGATTGAGGTCAATCTTAACAGCGTGTTCGGCGAGTACGACACGAAGTATCGCGAATTTGATTTCAACCTCGGCAACGGCACCCGAATACAATACACGGCCTATGGCCGGGAGATCAGCCTGGTTCTGACCAACGGGGGGCGAGCCCAGAACTGGACGCTGGAACCGTCGGAAGCCGAAGACGTCCTCCGGAGAACGTCGGGCGACCGCCACGTCGTTCTGTTGCTGAAGCTGGAAGTTACAGGTACCGCACCAGCGGTTGGCGCTGGCGCTCTTCTGATCAATACGCGCATCGTCGAGTATGAAATAAGAGGTCACGGAAACGTCCGGCTCGGTAATGTTGTTGTAAAGTGATCGTCCACCGAGATGGTTCGGCGGCGCATTCGGAGATGTCGGAATTGCGATCCCGTGGATTTGGTAACCTTAGCCTATAGGCAACTCAATTACTCTAGACCTGCCAGACAAGACTTGGCGGGATCTTCTGCGGGCTGGCCGGGAACGAAACCAGAGTCCGGAGGCAGTGGCGGAGAAACTGCTGAGCGATGCGGTTTCCGATCCCCTCATGAGTCTTTTCGGTTGTCTGGAGCATTCAAGCTCCGACATTTCGGAAAGGCACGACGACTACATCGGAGCGGGCATCCACGCTGAACGGGATCGTCGTTGAGCGGAGTCTTCGTCGATACGGGCGGCTGGGCAAATCTGTTCCTCAGGAGCGAACCCTACCATCGACTTGCGATTAACCTTGTCCACGCGATTCAGCGAGACCGCCGCCGAATCCTGACCAGCAGTTATGTCCTCGCCGAATGTCGGCGCTCCTGCTGAGTCCGCTCCGTGTATCGAGGGAGCTCCGGCTGACAATGCTGGAACGGATCCGCACCGCCGACTGGGTCTTGCGAGTCCGCCAGTTGGGAATATCTGCTCTCGCGGCGCGACAAGGATTTCAGTCTTGTCGATTGTTCCAGCTTCGTAATCCTGCAACGGCGTCGCCTCCGCGAGTCTCTGACGGCAGATGGACACTTTGATCAAGCGGGATTCATCCGGCTCCTGAGGTAAAGCGGCGTTCTCGAATCGTCGACGATAAGGGCCGCGAAAAAGAACGCTATCAGGTGGCTTACGGCGCACGTATCACCGTGGCCGATGTGGCCGATGGCGGATATTGACAAAATATGATTCTTGATTCATACTCAAAGGTATGAAAGTTGGAGAGCGTGGGCAGGTCACTATCCCAAGAGATATCCGACTGAAATTCGGTATTGACGCCAACACGCGGGTCGAGTTTAAGGTAGTGGACGGGTCGATCATTCTTAAGAAGGTACCGGCAAAAATCGGCATCCACAAATGGCGCGGCAAGTGCGCTGAGGCATTTTCGGAACTGGGTTACTCTTCCGTGGACAAGTTCATGGACGATATTCGCGGCAAGTGATGCTCACGGCGCTCGATACCAACGTCCTTCTCGATATCCTCATACCCAACGACGATTTCGCGGACGCCGCGGAGGCAGCAATTGAGGCTGCCGCTTCCGATGGATTGCTTGTGGTCTGCGACATCGTCTATGCGGAAGTTTCTTCGCAGTTCGCCACGCAAAGGGAGTGCGACTTCTTCTTTTCCGACAACATGATTCGTGTGGAACCGCCAGACCGCGAAGCGCTCTTCCTGGCTAGCCGGATATGGCGCCGTTACAGGAAACAGGGCGGTAAGAGAACCCGTATACTGCCGGATTTTATCGTTGGGGCCCATGCACAGGTGCACGCAAGCCGCCTCTTCTCGCGCGACCGGGGTTTCTATCGTTCCTCCTTTCCCGATCTCTACGTGTGTGATCCGTCGGTCGACTTTAAGAAGGCAAATTGAAACAGAACGACGGGCGAGTCGTGGCGGGCGATCCGCTTATGGATGGTCCGCGCAACTGATTCGCGTGGAGCACACCGGAAATTCGGAATTCCTTCCGGAAGAGGCGTAAACCGAGGCAAGCCTGCATCGCTGCAGTCGGACGCTTCACTGGAGGAGCAGATCGAGCGCAAGAGCTATCGTTTCGCCCTCGCGAATGGCTACGGCAACGGCTCGTTGGCGCGTGGCCGGGTCGTCCTCGTCGATATCGAATCCAGTCGTCAATCGGTAACTACCCGGAGCAAGACTGCGGAAGGCGAAATTGCCTTTTGGGTCGGCCCGTCCCGTCCACGATTGAAGCCGCAATTCGGGGGCGTCGGAATTGAACAGTTCCAGATAGACAGGTGCGCCAATTACGGGTTTCCCGCCGGATGTCACAGTTCCCGAGATGGTCGCTGGTTTGTCCGATAACGTCACACGCAGGCGTGGAGCGGGCGACGACGGCTCGCAGCGCGAGTACTCCCTGCCGCGCGGCGTGCATATCAACGTGCAGGAAGGCGAGCGTGTGGTGGCCGGCGATCCGCTGATGGATGGCCCGCGCAATCCGCACGACATTCTNNATCTCGCGTCAGATGATGCGCTGGATTCGGGTGGAAGACATCGGGGATTCGGAATTCGTGCCGGAAGAAGTGGTGGACAAATTCAGGTCCCGCCTCGAAAACGCCAGGGTGGAAGAAGCGGGCGGCAAGCCGGCGCAGGGCAAAGCTGTATTGCTCGGCATCACGAAGGTGTCGCTTTCGACCGATCCGTTTATCTCCGCGGAATCCTTCTAGGAGACGACGAGGGTACTCACCGAAGCCGCAATCATCGGCAAGGTGGATTACCTGCGCGGCCTGAAGGAGAACGTGATCATGGGGCGGTTGGTGCCGGCCGGAACAGGCATGCACTTCTATCGTCAGGTGAAGATTGCGGGCGAGGATATCGTGGAAGAGCCGATTCCGGAGCCAACGCTCGATGCGCTGGCCGGGTATGAGGACGAAGCGAGACTTACTTATACCGGTGGGTTGAGCGAGACGGGGCCGGAAGAAACGCTGGCCGAGTAGTTAGTTGTGAGTTAGTAAGTGAAGAGCCGGGCCGCCTGAAAGGGTTGGCCCGGCTTTTACTTGACCAACGGCCCCCCGAGCTTGGCCAAGCGGTAATGTCCGTTCGGCTCATTTTGGAAGTAGCCCCAGACATCCCCCGTCTTGGGATCGAAAAAGGAAAGGTTGTTGTTTGGCCCACCAGTGAACTGCACCCCTGCAAACGACCCCTGCGCCTGAACCGCATACGGGCTGACATAGGGCCTGAGCGCGATCGCCGCCGGCAGCGCCGCAATGACCGTAAGAACGCCTTTCGTTTACCAATCGATTCGCATAGAATCCTCCAGCGCCCATCGTAAACCGCTCGGATTTGTTGCCATTAGGCCATGGGCCGTACACTCACGCTTGAAGTGTCCGACGAGGCTTACGACGAACTCGTACTCATTGCCGTCAGGAAATCGCAGGCGCCGGAACTGGTAGCTTCGGAGATCCTCAACGGCTTGCTGCCGGATCCCCTGCTCAAGCTCATGGGAACCATCGATTCGCCCCTTTCCGACATTGCGGAGCGCCACGACGAATACATTGGCGAAGGCATTTACTCGGATCACGTGCGATAAGTGAAGCCGCCGGTTTTGTCGATACCGCCGGATGGGCGAATTCTCTGGTATCCCGCGAACCCTTTCATCAACCGGTCGTGAGCCTGATCCAAAGCGCGTGGGCATCGGGGCGTCCGGTCGTTACCACCAATTACGTCCTCGCCGAGCTTTCCGCCCTGCTGATCGTCCATATCGACCGGGATCTCGACAAGCGCAGCTGGGGCTTCATGGCGAAGCATCGCGACAAAGATTTCAGCCTCGTAGATTGTTCGAGCTTCCTCGTAATGAAGGACAGAGGAGTTTCCAATGCAATCACGACAGACCAGCATTTTGAACAAGCCGGTTTTCGGTGCCTGCTTCGTTGAAAGCGAGAACGTGCGGAGCAGGGCGGGAAGGCGCGCCAGTAGCGCTGGTAGCCTGGTGAACCAAAGGCCCGTTTACTGCTACCATCAAGGCGTGGACCCCGATATCAAGGCTCTCGTCCAGGTGCTGATCGAAGGCCAGATTCGCACGGACAGATCGGTCGCAGACCTGACGGCGATGCTCGCCAGCCATGTTGAGTTGTCGGACGCGCGGTTTGGCCGCCACGAAGAGTCGTCGAATGAGCGCTTTTCCCGCCTCGAAGAGGCCCATGTCCGGACCGAGGAGGCCATCGCGAATCTCGCTCTGAACTCCGATGCGCGATTGGTGCGCATCGAAGAGAGTCTGGATGGCCTTATACGGGCGATCACTCACGAGCATTCGAACGGCAAGGGCCACCCCTGACTAAGTCGGAAATCGCGCCCTGTTATCGGGTAAAAAGCACGGTCGTGGGCGATTCACGACGCCAAATCCTCAAAGGCCCATCGAGTCCAACCTTGTCAAGCACTGCTCCGAACTGGCTGCTTCGTGTTTTCCGACTTAGCGCGGCACGGCACTGAGCGAACTTCATCCCTCCCCAAACTCCTCCGCAATCCCCTGGGCGGTATCCGGCGCGAGCAGAATACCGTTGCGGAAGTGACCGTACGCGGTCCAGACATTCGTCGCGCCCAGTCGGCCGAGCACCGGGCCAACATCCGTCGCGGGACGCAGACCGTTCCAGTAGTCCATCGGCTTGGCGTCGGCCAGCGCGGGAAGCAGTTTCGCCGCTCGCCTGTGTATGTCTTCGATGACCGCGGTGTCCAGCGTGCGGTCGTAGCCGGTATCTTCCATCGAACTCCCCGCGACAATGCCGCCCGATTCGCGCTGCAACAGGTAGGTGTGGCGGTTCCGCACGATAGTAGTAAGCAAGCCCGGCTCCATATCGAAATACAGAAGGTGGCCTCTGACCGGATAGACGGGCGGCAAGCCGGGAAACAGTGTTGAACTCCACGCACCGGCTGCGATCAGCACACGATCCGCGACGTATTCGCCCTGAAGCGTGCGCACGCCGGAGCCGTTGCCGACAACCTCAGTCACGGGTTCGTGTTCCCGAATCTCGACTCCACGCTGGTTACACGCCGCCACCAGCGCCTCATTAACGCTGAGCGGGTCCACAATGCAATCGGCAGGATAGCGGCGCGCCTCCCAGTTGCAGTACCGGCAGGGTTCCGACGCGATCCCGATGGCCGACTGGCGTGCAGCTTTCGCCGTCAACGCGGCAAGGCCCGGTTCGTCGAAAGCGACTTCGACAGCGCCGCACGATTGGTACTCCACCGTGAGGCCGGAGTCTTCCTCAAGGTCCCGCACGAACTCCGGGTAGAGGCCGAGGCTGCGAATCGCCATCCGTGCGAGCGCCGCGTTTGAATCGATCTCTCCGCCGGGAGCCAGCATACCTGCGGCGGCCCAGCTGGCCTCGCGCGCAGCCTCCCGCGAATCGAACACGGTCGCTCGCCAGCCGCGCCGAGCCAGCTTCCATGCTGACGCCAGACCGATGATCCCCGCTCCCGCAATGGCGACCCTTTTCATGCTTTCTGACCAGTATATTCTGCGATCGGCCGGACAGCCGTCATTGCGCCGAAATCAACTCCGCGCTGTTGCCGCTATCCGGCACTGAACTGCCCGCCACGAGCACGCTGCCATTTTCGAGCAACGTGGCCGTGTGGTTCACATGATCGCCAGCAAGCAAGGGGCCAGCGCTGAATGTGCCGGTGGCCGGATCGTAGATTTCGGTCAGCCCGGCCGCTCCGCCTTTGCCGCCAGTCAGAAGGACCTTGCCGTTGCTCAGCAGTACGGCGACGTACCCGCCCCGGCCCGCGGCCATCGGGCCTGTGGCGTGAAACGCGTTGGCCACTGGATCGAAGATCTCGGCGCTGCCGAACTCCTTGCCGGAAGGGCCGTCGCCGCCTGCCATCAGGACTTGACCGTTATTGAGCATTGTGGCGCTGAATGCGGCCCGTGCCGCAGTCATGCCGCCGGTTGCGCTGAATGCCCCGCTTTCAGGGTCGAAGACTTCCGCGGTCGCCGAGCCGCCGCCCGCCAGCAGTACCCGGCCGTCTTTCAGCACGACGGCGCTGAAATAAACTCGCGGTGCAGTCATTCTCGCCGCCTGTCTGAAGGACTTCGAGCGCGGATCGTATATCTCGGTTGTTGCCGGATCGGCGCCGCCGCCGCAGATCAGTACGCGCCCGTCGGGCAACAACGCGGCAACGTGCGACTTCCTCGGCTCATGCATTGTGCCGGTGGAGGAAAATCGGCCCGTCGATGGATCGAAAATTTCGGCGCTTGCGAGAGCTTTGCCTTCCGCTTCACCGCCAACGATCAGGACCGTTCCATCCTTCAACAGCGTCGCAGTATGGTTCTGGCGCGCGGCCAGCATGTTGCCGGTGTTGGCGATGGCGCGCGTGGCCCACTCGAAAGTCTGCGCGGAAGACAGCTCGTGCGGATTCGCGCCGGGCGCCAATCCCCCCGCCAGCAAAACAGTGCCGTTTGCGAGCCGCGTCGCCGTGTGGTTCGAACGTGCGATCAGACCCAGTACCGGCAGCGGGGCCGGAATGTGGCGCGTCGGCGTGGATGCCTCGTCGGTTTCCGTCTGCACGATCATCGGAGCGGGCGCTTCGAGTGGTCCGCTGTGTTCGATTTCGAAGACGCCTTCGACGAGCACGGCTGTGCCGTTCACGGTCGCCGGCCGGAAGCGCCAGGTCTGGATAACGCGCAGCACCTGTTTTTCCCAGACCGCATCGTTGGAACTGAGAACCGTCACTTCCTTAGGCAGGCCCAGGCCATCGACCCGAAGGTGAAAGCGCAGGGACTGGTCGCCCGACGCGATGGGATTTCCCGGCAGCATTCCGACCGCCAGTTCGGGACGTGTGGCGTCGGGCGGCAGCGTGAAGTTCAGACGGGCGCGCTGGCCGGAATGATCCAGCTTATCGTTCTTCGCAAGAATGCTGAAATTCATTTCCACTTGAGCGGGAACGGCAGCGGGGTGGCCGTCGTGGGTGCCGGGAGTGAATCGCCATTGGTCCATGGCTTCGATCGCCTTTTCGTCGAGGCCGAAGCCCGCGCCCTGCGCTACATGGACATCGTGCGCTTTGCCGTCCTCGCCTACGACGATGCTCAACACGACGGTAGACTGCACTCGCGCCCGGGTCGCTTCGGCGGAATACTCCGGTTCGACGCGATAGAGCAGCGAAGGTGGCGTGTCGACGGTTTGGGCGCCGGCGATTATGGGTGAGAGGATCGCGGCGGCCAGGAAGACGCCGGAGATCGGGAGGGAGCGCATGGCTTCTTCTATTCGAGCACGGCGCTTATCGAGCACGGCGCTGCCGAGTCACGAAGAATGAGTTGTTTCTTGCTGGCAGACGCCGCACTATAAGCCGGTTTCTGTACCCTTGCGGGCGATAGCCATTCATCCAGGCCACGCATTACTGCGAGGCTCAAGCGACCTACCCGGAAGTATGACGGAGCGGGCAGCTCCTCCTCCCCTATTTGGTCTTGCTCCGCGTGGGGTTTACCCTGCCGGACGAATTGCTCCGCCCGCGGTGCGCTCTTACCGCAC
>PLEX01000110.1 GCA_003136575.1 Bryobacterales bacterium
CGCCGTGGGGCTTCCGGACGAAACCGGATTTCATGCTCGGTCGAATTAATAGCCTTGTGCTGTCCTGCCGGCGTGGAAGATGCCGAGTGTGGTCTTCACCCTCCGTGCAGGTTGTTCGCGGCGTTAGTGCCTGTATTGGCTGCGGCAAATCCGCCGCGCGTCGAGCGGAACTTTTCACCTCCCAGGAGGCCGACATCTATCCGCTGCGTCATCCCTAAGGAGGCAGCCCCTTAGACCGCCCCACCGGCGACAGTTCGCCATTTCAGACCCCTTTCGGCCATCGCCACCTGCATGGTCTCCACTCCCGTGTCCTGCTCTTCCCGGTTCAAGCGCTGGATCAGCGTCGGAGTTCCCGATTCACGCGGAAACCACCGGGGCCGCCTGTGCAGAGTGCGTTCAGTCCTCTTCCCGGAAAAGCTGCCGGGCAGGGATCACGCCTTCTTCCGTAAACTCAACGAAGTACTTTCGCGACCTCGGGAGTTCCGGGGTTCAGCGGATCCAGGCTACAGCTGCGGCATTCCGAAGCAGGCTTCCCGGCCCCAAGCCGAAGCGGCGGGAACGGGCATGCGCTTCCGAAAACCATTTCAGGAAAATCGAAAAGCGGTGAGCCGTTTCGGGAGTCTTTCGCGCTGGAGTGGGTGTACGACGGATCAACCGGCGTACGAAGCCCAAAAGGAGGGCGATATGACGAACACAGAATCTTTTCAGAATATGCGGTTCGAGTCGGCAGAACCCAACGCGCTGGAAGCGCCGGCGCAGATGATCGATGAATGCGGCGATGCCGAACTCAGCGCCGATGAGCAGGAGGGCGTGGCGGGAGGGCATGTGCAGCCGAATCACAATCAGAACATCGCGGCTGCAAGCCCGGATCGTACCAACGAGACGCCTTCGGTACCCGCAAACGCGCCGATCGGCGAAGCGACCGAACTGCTGCCCGAGGAAGCCGACCATGTCGCCGGAGCGGGGCAACTGT
This sequence comes from Bryobacterales bacterium, assembly GCA_003136575.1. Classification (GTDB taxonomy): domain Bacteria; phylum Acidobacteriota; class Terriglobia; order Bryobacterales; family Bryobacteraceae; genus BOG-234. Next base: position 974 of record PLEX01000110.1, read on the forward strand.
GGAATCACAATCAGAACATCGCGGCTGCAAGCCCGGATCGTACCAACGAGACGCCTTCGGTACCCGCAGACGCGACAATCGGCGAAGGGGCCGAACTGCTGCCCGAAGAGGCCGACGATGTCGCGGGCGCGGGTCTTCCGCACATCGAGCCTAATCACAATCAGAACCTCGGGCCTGCAAACCCGGTTTGTGGCCAGGAGACGCCGTCGGCCCCCCCGCCGGCTCGCTGATCGGCGATGCGGTCGAACTGCTTCCCGAAGAGGCCGATCATATTGTCGGCGCTGGAATGTTCGCAAATCACAACCAGTCCGCCGCCGGGATCCGGTAGGGCGCTGGAGTTGGACGGGTGAGCCCGCCGGACCCAGCCTATCCGGGGGTGGATCCGCCGAACGTCGGAATTTGATCGCCGGCGGTGGAACGGCATGCCTGAATCGTCGCGTGTCACGGAGGAATTTGCAAAGGACGAGCCGCCGACCCGGGGGTCGGCTGCGGACCGGGGATCCGGCCCACCCAAACGAGGGTGAGCCCGTTCATGCCACTGTGGTCCGGCGACCCACGCCGATCTCTTTACAAAACGAACTGCCAAGCGCTCGGCAGTGGCGGGGTTCAACGGGCGTTCGGCGGCCTCCGAATGCTTCGTTACCGCTCACTGACGGTCGCGGCCCGGAAACTGGTTGTTACCTGGGCGCACTACGGGCGTTGTGCTTCCGCGTGTTTGAAAATTCGAGATTTCAAAGATCAGACTGCAAAACCGAATGCTGCCACCCGGCCGGTGGCTGGCTTTGACCGGCTGGCCGTCAGGCTGCCTTGTCTGAAGTGATCGTCGGCGCCGACCGCGGCGGGGTTGCGAACATACGGTCGAGTCTGGCGAAGGCGTCGGTCTGGTCCAGCTTGTCCTGCATGGCCGTGTTGCGTTTCGCCGCCATGGTCGCTTGCAGGACCTTGCCGGAATCGACGACGCCGAGATCGGACGTGTCCGCGCCCGGGAAGATTTCGCCGCGGATCTGGCGTTCGGTCTGGAGTTGACGGAGTTCGGCGACGGCTTGTTTGCGCAGACGGCTGGCCTGGGCTCGAGCGCGGTCGACCGATTTCTGGATTTTTTCGGCTTCGCTGCCGGGTTCCTGAGTGGGATCTGCGCCTTCGCCGGCGCTGTGGACGCGGGCGGCAAGTTCGCCTTCGACGTTGCCGCAGCGGCGGAGACGCCACATGGCGCGGCGGATTTCGTCGACGAGGCCTTCTTCGAGGATGCCGACCGGGCGGAGTTCCTGCACGAGTCGAGCGGCGAATTGCGCGTAGGTGAGTTCCTCGCCTGGGAGGATGAAGTCGTTGAAGGTGAAGAGGCCGTGAGAGATCGCGTTCTGCGATGAGACGGCGCGGCCGGCTTCCGTGCGGGGTCCGCCACGGTAGATGTCGTTCGTCCCGGGCGCGGGAGCTGCGCCGGGAGTTGGGATTGGAGTTGGTGCGTTGGACATAGAGTTTTGGTAAACCTCCGGTTACAGGATAGGCATACGGGTGGGCGGAGTTTCGGGGGTGAAAACTGCAAGTTGATGAAAAGAGGGGGAATATAAACTTGTAAATCGCAGACTGGAGAAGATCTCGCCAGCTCGAATCCGTTTGGCGGGCTCGTGGTTTGGAGGCGGGAGGTGCGATCCTCCGCCCTGCGGTGGACAGGACACTGGCGGGCGGACGCCATAAGCGCTAACTTAAGCCTTCCCGAGCCGGGACACCAGAGACAGGTCAAAAGCGAGAGCGGAGGATTGGTAAGCGGTGCGCGACGAGGCAGGACCTATCCAATGATTGGTCGCAAGACCACTCCGACGGCACGCCCGCCCTCGGCAAACTGATTCGCAGGGCCGGAACGTGCCGGGAAACATCCCACAACCTTCTCACTGAGTTTGCAACCGGGCCAACGACAGCACCAGTGTTGTGGACTGACCGTTACGGGCCCTTCGGCAGCGAGCCAAACTTACGGTTTCCACCGCATACCCCAGCGGCCGCGTTGAGCCGAATAGAGCGAATCTTCCGGGGTGGCACGGCGGCGAGCGCGATTGTGTTACCGGTGATGAAATAGCGCGCTCGCTGTCCGTGTGAAGCGGGATCTCGTCCCCGGTACCATGCGAAATCTGAACCCGGGTCACGGCTCGAACGATTCGACCGGCTGGAGCAGCTAGCCTCCGAAAACCGGACCGGCGCCGATTTTATACGGCGCCGTCAGGAGCGACGCGTTGTTGCGCCTGGGTCGGGGGAACATTTTCTTAGGGCCGCAAGGTGCTCGCCGACGTTGGTCTACCGGGCGGCAGTCACGATGTATCACAGATTAACAAAGTCTTGTCTCTCCCACTACGAGAAAAAGCCAAAAAAATTTCGGACGCGTGAGCCGTTTGCCGCGGTTCCCGCGCTGGAGTGGGTGTACGACGGATCAACCGGCGTACGAAGCCCGAAAGGAGGGCAATATGACGAACAAAGAATTTTTTCCGAATACGCGAACCGAGTCCGCGCAACCCAACGCTGTGGAAGCCCCGGCGCAGATGGCCGATGAACGTGCCGGGGCCGAACTCAGTGCCGACGAGCAGGAGAGTCTGGCAGGCGGCATCAGATTTGTGGGATACAACCATAACCAGAACCTCGCAGTCGCAGCTCCGTCCGGTCGCTACGGAATACTTGCGACTGTAGCAACCGGGCCGATTGTCATTACAGTGGAACGGGGACGCCTCGAGGTTTTCTCGTCGCCTTACCTGGCCGCAACGGAACCGACGGACGACTACGCCGTGGGGCTTCCGGACGAAATCGGATTTCATGCCCGGTCGAATCAATAGCCTTGTGCTGTCCCGGCCGGCGTGGAAGATGCCGAGTGTGATCTTCGCCCTCCGTGCAGGATGTGCGCGGCGTTAGTCTCTGTATTGGCTCCGGCGATTCCCCAGCGCGTCGCGCGGAAACTACTCACCTCCCTGGAGGCCGACATCTATGCGCTGCGTCATCCCTAAGGAGGCAGCCCCTTAGACCGCCCCACCGGCGACAGTTCGCCATTTCAGACCCCTTTCGGCCATCGCCACCTGCATGGTCTCCACTCCCGTGTCCTGCTCTTCCCGGTTCAAGCGCTGGATCAGCGTCGGAGTTCCCGATTCACGCGGAAACCACCGGGGCCGAGCCTGTGCAGAGTGCGTTCAATCGTCTCCCCGGAAAAGCTGCCGGGCAGGATCAAGCCTTCTTCCGTAAACTCAACGAAGTACTTTCGCGACCTCGGGAGTTCCGGGGTTCAGCGCATCCAGGCTACAGCTGTGGCATTCCGAAGCAGGCTTCCCGGCCCCAAGCCAATCCCGGGACGTCGAGTCTGGCTCATGGCGCCGAGGCGGGCGGGAACCTGCATGGGCGGCGCTTCAGAAAATCATTTCAGGAAAATTGTATGGCAAAGCGAACATTTCACTTGCCGATAAGCGGACATCTTGACAAGCTACCAACAGGACATTTCTCGGTGCCACCCACCCGAGGGCGGCGAGAGTTCCATCTGAAAGAATGGGAGGATCGTGACATCCCACCGTCGCCGTACCGTAATCGTCTCATCCGCGGTTGTGTCTGTTGCCGCTTTCCTTCTGGTGTCTTTCGCCGGACATTCCGACGACGAATGGCCTGCTTACGGACACGACCCCGGCGGTCAGCGGTACTCGGCCCTTTCCGCGATCAATCGCGGAAACGTGGCCTCGCTTCATGTCGCCTGGACATGGCGCTCCGGCGACGGATACCAGCCCGAACACGGCCGCCCCACCGCTTTCGAGGCCACGCCGCTTTACGTGAACGGCGTCCTCTATCTGGCTACGCCTCTCGGGCACGTAGTCGCGCTCGATCCGGAAACCGGGAAGCCGCGCTGGTCTTACGATGCCAAAGTTCCGCGCGATAAAGGCTACGGTGACTTCGCCAGCCGCGGGGTCTCCATCTGGAAACAGTCGCGCATTTTCGTCGCGACCATCGACGCAAGGCTGATCGCGCTCGACGCGGCGACCGGCAAGCTCGCGGCGGGCTTTGGAGATAACGGCGTGGTCAATCTGCGCAACGGCCTCCGCATCGCGCCGCGCGGCTTCGCCGATTACGAAGAAACCTCGCCGCCGGCGATTGTCGGTAATACGGTGATTGTGGGCTCTGCCATCGCCGACAACGCCTCAACCGACCAGGCAAGCGGCGAAGTTCGCGGCTACGACGCCGTCACCGGCAAGCTGAAATGGACCTGGGATCCCATTCCGCAGGAAGCGGGCGGGCCGGGCGGCGACACATGGAAAGACGGCAGCGCCAAACGTACCGGCGCGGCGAACGCCTGGTCGGTGATCGCATCGGACTCGGAGCGGAATCTGGTTTTCGTTCCGACGGGCAGCGCCAGTCCGGACTATTACGGCGGCGAGCGCCTCGGCGACGATCTGTTCGCGAATTCCGTGGTCGCGCTCGACGCGTCCACGGGCAAGCGCGTCTGGCATTTTCAGACCGTCCATCACGACCTGTGGGATTACGACGTAGCCGCGCCTCCGATCTTGTTCGACGTTCGCCGCGACGGGCGCGATATTCCCGTTGTCGGCGTCGGTTCCAAGAGTGGCAATTTCTTCGTCCTGGATCGCGCCACGGGAAAACCGGTTTTTGGCGTCGAGGAGCGGCCGGTTCCGCAAACCGATGTCCCTGGCGAGACAACGTCACCTACGCAGCCGTTTCCGGTTTCACCGCAGCATCTCGCTCCACAGAATGCGGCGACGCCGTGGGGAGCGACCGAGGCCGATCGCGCGTTCTGCGCGTCCGAAATGGGCAAGCTGCGGAACGAAGGCGTTTTTACGCCGCCGAGCCTGAAGGGGTCGTACATTTTGCCGGGAAATATCGGCGGAATGGCGTGGGGCGGCGCGGCGTTCGATCCGGCGCACCGGCTTCTGTTGATCCCGACCAACAACATTGGCGCCGAGGTGAGGCTGTTCCCGCGCGCCGAATTCGACCGGCCCGGGGAACCGGAAGGCCGCAACATGGATGGCGATTGGGAATTCGCCCGGCAGCGCGGAACGCCTTACGGAATGGGGCGGCGATTGCTCGTCGGGCCGAGCGGTTTACCCTGCATTGCGCCTCCGTGGGGAGTGCTGAACGGCGTGGACGCCGATACGGGCCAGGTGAAGTGGACCACACCGACGGGATCGTTCAAACCGGGAGTCACGCCGCCGGGGTCGATCGCTCTTGGCGGACCGATCGTGACGGCGGGTGGCCTGGTATTTATGGCGGGAACGCTCGACGCGGCTATTTACGCTTACGACGTCGAAACAGGAAAGCAACTTTGGAGGGGCGAACTGCCCACGAGCGCGCGCGCCATGCCGATGACATTCCGCGCGAAAGACGGGCGGCAGTATTTGGTGATCGCGGCGGGAGGCCACGGTATTAAAGGTATGGCGCCGCTGGGCGACTATCTCCTGGCGTTTACGCTGAACGGAAACTGAGTCCGCCGGAATCGGAGACCCGGCCGGACCCGCAACGCCTGGGACCCGGCCGGATACTCACCGGCAATTCCGGCTGGAGGAATGCACTCAAGTCCGGAATTACTCCGGCGCGTTCCGCACCGCGGAACATCCGCCGAATACGTCCGGACACCGCGCGCACGATGGCCCGCGACACCCGCAAATACGAAGCGCGCAGTTACTTTTCGGCGAAGACGATCTTGTCCTGCGTGCCGCCCAGATCGATCTCTTTCAGCTTGGAATGCTGCGAAACAAAGACGGTGGAAGAAAACACCTGATCGCTTTTCCCTAATGTAGCCGGGATTTCCACCGTTTTCTTGCCCGATTTAAACACGGCTTTATCGCCCTGCATTTCCACTTTATAGTCGCCGGCCTTCAGCTCTGTGCGGCCTACGGAAAGATTGTCGAGGATGGTTACATCGTATGGGGTTGCGGCATTTGCGATCCCGAGTGCGGCGGTCGCGAGAAAAAACAGCTGTGGCGTGATCTTCATAAGAGTAGCTCCCGTTTGTTTTCGTTGAATTGCGACGGACGAGGGTGCCTGAAGGATTCCAGACCTGCGTAGCTCTGGAAATTCCATATTAACCCGGAAAAAGGACAAGTTGAATAGGAAGAAGTGATGCGGCCTATTTTGATTTTTTGGTCAGGTGGCGGCGCTTGCAAGCTCGGGAAGCACCCGTGCGCTGATTTTAATTAACGCCTGTGAATTCCCGCGCCCACGGCCCACGCTCAGGTTGTTACTAAACTGTGATTGGGTCGCAAACGTCCCTCCCGTATGAGATCGCCACGCATCCTGATCGTCGACGACGAGCCCGGCATACGCCAGTCGCTCAGCGCGGTGCTTGACGACGAAGGCTTTCGCGTCGACTCCGTACAGAGCGGCGAACGTTGCCTCGAAGCCCTCGGCGACGCGCTCTACGAAGTGGTGCTGCTCGATATCTGGCTGCCCGGCGCCGATGGTCTGGCGGTGCTCGAACGCATTCAGAAGATGCCCGCGGCCGACAGGCCGGTGGTGGTGATGATATCGGGCCACGGCACCATCGACACCGCCGTCCGGGCAACCAAGCTGGGCGCATACGACTTCCTTGAAAAGCCGCTTTCCATCGAGCGGGTTCTGCTGGTGGTGAAAAATGCGATCGAGCACAGGCAGCTTCGCCTCGATAACGAGCAATACAGGGAATCGGCCGCCGGGCAGCCTTATATCGTGGGCGACAGCGTGCCTATGAAGGCTTTGCGCCAGCAACTCGCGCTGATGGCCAGCACCAACGGGCGGGTTCTGATCTACGGCGAGAGCGGCACGGGGAAGGAACTGGTGGCGCACGCGCTGCATGCGATGAGCTCCCGCGCGGCGAAACCGTTCGTGGACGTGAATTGCGCGGCTATTCCGGAAGACCTGATCGAAAGCGAGCTCTTCGGTCATATGAAAGGCAGCTTCACGGCGGCGCACGAGCGCAAGATCGGCAAGTTCCAGAAGGCCGACGGCGGGACGCTGTTCCTCGACGAAGTCGGCGACATGAGTTTGAAGACCCAGGCCAAAGTACTTCGCGTTCTGGAAGATCAGCGGTTCGAGCCCGTCGGCGCGCAGGAATCGGTCCAGGTGGATGTCAGAGTGGTGGCGGCCACGAACAAGAATCTGGAGCATGAGATCGACGCGGGGAATTTCCGCGAGGCGTTATTCTACCGGCTCAACGTAATCCCTTTCCACGTGCCGCCGCTGCGCGAGCGCAAAGAGGATATCCCCGTGCTTGCTGCGTATTTTCTGGGAGAATTCACGCGGGCGTACGGGCGCAAGCCGAAGGAGCTTACGCCGGCTGCGCTCGATTTGCTGTGCGAACACCACTGGCCGGGAAACGTCAGGGAACTTCGAAACCTGATCGAGCGAATCGTGATTCTTCATCCGCAAAGTAAGGTGGATGCGAGGCACATTCCGCTGCAAACCGGACCGCAGCCGCGCAAGAGCGGGACTGAGCGCGCGTCTGGGCGCTACGGCAGCCTTCAGGACGTTCGGGAAGCCGCCGAGCGGGATTATATTCTTCTCAAGCTGGAAGAAGCCGGGGGAAACGTGAGCCGCGCGGCAGAGTTGCTCGGTCTGGAGCGAAGCAACCTGTATCGAAAGATGCGCGCGCTGGGCATCGCGCCGAGGGAATAGCGCGTCGCCGCACGGGCGCGAACAGGCCGCGCCGGATCCGCCCAGGCAGGTCCGCCCATGCCCCAGGACTCGCCCGCATCAACCAGGTCAGACAGCCCGTTGAACTAAGTCCCGAAGTACAGTTACCGCCGCCGGCTTACAATCGGAGCTATGCGATTGATCACGTTGGAAGAGCACTATCGCAGCGAGCGCGTGAACAAAGAGATCGGCGAGGCCGGCGATTATTTCCGCGCGGCCAACTCCGCGGGCGAGCGGATGGCGGCCGGCCGGCTGGCGAATCTGAGCGACCTGGGGGCGCGGCGCCTGGAAGACATGGACAGAGCCGGCATCGATGTCCAGGTACTGTCGCACACGCATCCGTCGCCCGAAATTCTGACCGCCGCGCGCGCGATTCCGCTGTGCCGCATCGTGAACGAGGAACTCGCGGACGCGGTCGCACGCTACCCGAAGCGGTTCGCGGCGTTCGCCACGCTGCCGGTCGCGGACCCGCGGGCTGCGGCGTCGGAGTTGGAATGGGCGGTCGGGGCCGGGTTCAGGGGCGCATTGATCAACGGCGTCACGCAGGGGCGATTCCTGGACGACCCGTTCTTCACGCCGCTGCTGGAACGCGCCGAAGCGCTCGGCGTCCCGATCTATATCCATCCCGCGCCGCCGCCGGAACCGGTACGCGAGGCCTATTTCTCCGGGCTCGAGCCCTGGTTGGCGCGCATGCTCTCGATCGCCGGATGGGGATGGCACGCTGAAGTCGGGCTGCACACGGTCCGCCTGATCGCCAATGGCGTTTTCGATCGGCATCCCAACCTGCAGATCGTCATCGGGCATATGGGCGAGATGATTCCCTTCTTCCTGGCGCGCATCAACGAGGTGGTAACGCCGTTCGCCAGGCTCCAAAAGGAGTTCGCAGCCTACTTCCACTCCAACATCCACATCACGACCAGCGGAGTTTTCACCTCGCCGCCCTTCAATCTGTGTCTCGAAGTCGTAGGCATCGACCGCCTCCTGTTCTCAGTGGACTATCCGTACGCCCCGAACGAAGCGGGGCGCGGGTTTCTCGAAAAGATAACTCTTGCTCCGGTGGATTTCGAGAAGTTCACTCACGGGAATGCGGAAAAGCTGTTGAAGATCGCGTGAGGTGGCGCGCTGCGGCCAGCCGCGCTTCACTTCGCCACGAGGCCGCGTTCGTCGGCAATTCTCTCGTCTGCGGGCACTTCCGTTGGGTGATTTCGATGTACTCCAGCGTCATGTGGGGACTCTTGTGACGGAGCAGTTTCATGACCGCGGCGAAGCTGACTCCAGCTCGCAGCATTTCCTTTCCATAGGTGTGTCGAAACTGGTGGGGGACGATGCGGGTGGGAATGCCGACTGCTGCCACTGCCTCCCGCAGTGCAGCGCGGAGCCCGCGAATCGACATATAACGGCCGCGTGGTATACCGCGCGATGCTGGCCCTCATACCCGTCGTCAGCACACAACTGGCGAAACTGAACGGCATTCAGGTGACTCCCAGCGCACAAGTGACGTCGTCGAATCCGGCTTGCCACAGAACAGCCAGGTCGAGCATTCCTTCGACCAGGATGATCCCCGGATATTTCCGAACCTTATCCCAGGCGTACAGTCCGCCCTTGCTTCCGGGCAGAAACATTTGAAGAGTGGCCGCGCCGGTGCTGCGCCCTTACAGATTGCCTTCCAGAGGAAACACGATCCGATGGCTGTAGGTGTCATGTCCTTCCGCATTCACCAGGCCCGCTTGCCGGACAGATTCCAGNNTTTGCGCCGTACCAGAGACTGACTAACCTGCGGCAGGCCCATTGACGCAGGGTGCCGGGAACGCGCCGGGTCTTTGCAGTGAGGTGAGGACTGTTCCCATCCGACATCGTTAGCGCATAGCTCGTCCCAGGCTTGCTGCCGGCAATCGATGCTGTAGTGGCAGTAAGGCGGTGGAGCGCATCGCCCGCGGCGAATCCGGATGCAATCGCGTTGCGCGTCGTGCGCCGGTTTGCGCCGTTGTCCGTGGCCCACAATGGTTCGGTTGCCACAGACGGGGCGATGCCGTTGGCCGATGTGCCGCTCCCCTGATCGGCGGGCATACGAATCCGTGCGCGGCCGCGGAGGAGACTTCATCGGTTCCGCGACTCAGGGAAGCTTCAGCGACGGCCACTCCGGCGGCCGTTTCTCCATAAAGGCCCTTACGCCTTCCGCAAAATCCGCCGTCGCCATCAGGTCGTCACGCATCCTGTGGCCGATCGGCGCGGCCTCCATCCAGCCGAGCGCGCGCACGCGATCGATATATTCAAGCCCCGTAGAGATCGCCGCCGGACTAAATTCAGACAGCTTTTTCGCCGTTTCAAACGCCTTCAGCTTCGGGTCGTTGGAAATCTCCGCGACAAGGCCAAACTGCATCGCCTCATCGGCCCCGAGCGTTCGGCCGGTCAGGCTCAGTTCCGTCGCCCGGCGTTCGCCGATCGCCCGAACCAGCGCGCGGAACACGATGACGGGCCAGAGGCCGATGCGGATTTCGGTCAGTCCAAATCGCGCGTCGGGCGCGGCAATGACGACGTGGGCGTTTGCCGCCAGTCCCATGCCCGCGGCGAGCGCTGCCCCCGTCACGCCGGCGACAATCGGCTTGCGCGCCCGATCGATTGCGGTAAACAGACGCTCGTGCAACCCGGTGAGTTCGCCCTGGTCCGCAAGGAGTACCTCTTCGAGGTCCATCCCCGCGCAGAAAGCCGGACCATTGCCGACGAGCAGAATGGCGCCGATGCCGGGGTCGAATGCGGAGCGCTCGAATACGGCGAGAAGGTCGCGGCACGTTTCCACGTTGAGCGCGTTGCGCTTATCGGGGCGGTTGATCGCAACCCGGACAACGCGGCCCAGCACGGCAACTTCAATCACAGAACCTCCTCGGGGAGCGAAACTCCGCGCGGCCTTTGCATTGCGACTTCTACTGCCAGTGCCAGGATCTCGCGCGAATCCTTCGGGTCGATAATCGCATCGCAATGTCCCCGCGCCGCGGCGTACTTCGCGTCGAGCCATCTCTCGTAATCGGCGCGCGTGCGGGCGATCGACTCTTTCAGCTCTTCGGGAACCTCGATGCCCGCTTGTTTCACTTTTTCGAGTTCCGACGCGAAGAGCGCCTGAACGGCGGAATCGCCTTCCATCACGCCGATGCGCGCGGTGGGCCAGCTGAACGTGAAATTCGGATCGAATCCCTGGCCCGCCATCGCATAATAACCGGCTCCCGAAGCGTGATTGATCGTCAGAACGATGCGCGGCACCGTGGCGCAGGACATCGTTTCCACCATTTCGGCGCCCGCCCGAATGATGCCGCCGGATTCCGCCTCCTGCCCCACCATGAAGCCGGAGACGTCCTGCACGTAAACGATTGGCGTGCCCTGACGCTCGGCGAGTTCGACAAAATACGCCACCTTGCGCGCGCTCTCGGTATAAATGATGCCGCCGATGCGCGGTTTCAGAAAACCCCGGCGATTGGCGATCACCGCCACCGGATACCCGGAGAGGCGCGCGTTCGCGCACAGAATCTCCGGCGCGAATTCCGGCTGAAATTCGATGTAATCGTCGCGATCCACAATGCGCCGCAGAACGTCGTCGATGTTGTAGGGAAGGCGGTGATCGGCGGGCAGCACGCTGTAGAGTTCGTCGGCGGAGGCGCCGGGCGCGGTCGGCCGTGCAGTTCGCGCAGCCTGGGCGGGCTGGTTTCGAAACCGCGCACGAATCATATCGAGGCAGTCTTCGTCGTTTTTTGCCGCATAGTGGGCCACGCCGCTGATTGCCGTATGAAGATGCGCGCCGCCCAGCGACTCCTGGTCGATCAGCTGACCTGTCGCGCCCTTCACCAGATTCGGCCCGCCCAGTCCCATGAAGCTGGTCTTTTCCACCATGATGATGACGTCGCTTAACGCCGGCAGATACGCGCCGCCCGCGATGCATGGCCCCATCACGGCCGCGATCTGCGGCACCCGCAGCTTTCGCCGCATCAGTGAGTTGTAAAAGAAGATTCGGCCCGCGCCGTACTGGCCGGGGAAAATGCCGTCCTGATACGGCAGATTCACGCCCGCCGAATCGACCAGATAGACGATCGGTATCCGGTTCCGCATCGCGATTTCCTGCGCCCGCAGGATTTTCGTAATCGTCTCCGGCCACCACGCGCCGGCCTTCACTGTGGCGTCGTTCGCGACGACCACTGCGGGTCTGCCTTCGATGCGGCCGATGCCGGTCACCACGCCAGCCGCCGGGGCCTGTCCGTCGTATTGATCGTACGCAATGAGCAGCCCGATTTCGAGGAAACGCGTACCCGGGTCGAGCAGACGCGCAATCCGCTCCCGCGCCGTCAGCTTGCCGGCGCGGTGCTGCTTCTCGATCCGCTGCGCCCCACCACCCTCGCGCAGCGTGTCTTCCAGATGACGCAGTGTCTCAACCAGATGCCGCATATGCGCCGAACGCCCGATGGCGCTTGCGGCCGATTCATAGCTCCCTTTCGGCGGGGCGCCGCCGTTCTGTCGCAATTCGGCCATCGATGATTCAGTGTAACGGTTTCCGGCAGGTCGGCGAAACCGGAGGCGCGGATGTTATAAAATTACCGTTTCAGGAGAAACGCTATGAAAGTATTGATGACAGCCGTCGCCGCCCTGGCGGTGCTTTGCGCCGCCCTTCCGGCGGCAGACGATCCGTTGCAGACGGCCAGCGACAGTCTGCGCGCCGCCGTCGACGGCAAGAAAGGCGCCGCCGAAATCAAGAAGCTGGCGCTGACGGTTTTTGCCGAGGCGAAAAAGCAGATGGGTCCCGCCCCCGCCGATGCGGATAAGGAGAACTACGAGGCGCACGTGAAATATGCGCAGTCGGTGGTGGAATACGCCGAGTATGCTTTGTACTCCGCGTCCGTGGGCGCGCCCGCCGCAACGGCGATTGATCTGATCTCGACGCTCGAAGCCCAGGCACCGAAGAGCAAATACCTGACACAGGATGCCTACCTCGTCGTTGCCAACGCGGCCTTATCGGCCCAGCAGGGGGATCGGGCTTCAGCATTTGCGAAGAAGGCTCTCGCGGCCCCTAAAGGGACTAAGCCCGAGCAGCAGGCAGCCGATGCCCATTACATCATCGGCGTTGTCGCGGCCAACAAGAAGGACAACGTGACCGCGGACAAGGAGCTTCGCGCGTCGCTTGCAGGCATTAAAGGAATACCGGCACTTGAAGGCCCGGCTTTGTTCTTTCTGGGAGAGGCGGATTATACCTTAGGCCGCCAGGGTATGGATCGCGCGCAGGCTGATCAGGGCATCAAGTTCCTGCTGCAGTCCGCGCTGATTTCCGGGCAGTATCAGGCTTCGGCCGCCGCCGAAGCGAAGAGGATGAAAACCGAACTGGGTGAGAAGTAACCCGCTATTCGGCGCAACTCAAGATTCCCCTGGCCCGGCAGCGCAAGTGCGTTGCCGGGCCAATGGATTTTGTGATGATCGCGCAAGTTACGCCGACGAACTCAGCTGGACGGGTGGTTCCTCCGATGTGTGACGCCGCGTTCGTCGGCTCTTGCGGTTCTAACCGACTACTTCGTGGCGCTTGCCGCCCCCAGAACGTAACCGTTTCCGGAGCGGTTGAACTTCAGGCTGATTTTGCCTGAGTCGTCCACGTCCAGCACGATGGCGCTCTTCGGAACGAAGATGCCACCTTGTGTCCCCCGAATCAGAACGAAGCCGGCATTGGCTTCCGTCACGGCATAGGTTCCGGCGGGTAGAGTGGCTGCCCCCACCTTGAACGCGAAGGGTACTTTCACGTCCAGTTCCGTTGCCTGGTAAGCCAACGCCGACGCCGCGGAAACGGCGAACGCAATTATGGTAATGATGTGCTTTTTCATAGTGTTGTTTTCCTTTCGATCTGTCGATTGTTCTAACGTTCGCATGGCTCTTGGCGGCCTTGCGCTCGTCAGGTTGTAAGTGAAGACACACGACCACCGGAACTAGAGTGCGCGTGCGCCCGGAGTTTGCCAACGTGGGAGGAAACTATCCCTCGATCTGAGGAATGTAAACGAATCGACGCAATAACGTAGAGCGAAGAACCAGCCTATTGTGAAGATAAACCAGACGATAACATCTCGTCGGGATTGCCTTACAACCCCAGTTTACCGTAGAGGCGAACGAAAGCCAAATCCATAATTTAAATATGCCCTATGTCTCTGAATTCCGGATATTTACTCTGCGTTACACCGCTGTTTAACGTAATGTAACAATCCCGGTCGTCTCTGCGTCTTCGAAGCGGGCCGGCACCGACGATGGAATCGGTTGGCGGTTCCCGGACCATATCCCGTCTGTCAACAAGATGTGCGGCAAGCGCTCCACCTCGACACGCATCCGCTGTACTTGATCAGCGGCAATTTTTCCACCCCCATTTAAGCATCCTGGCTTTTGAGTCGCGCGAGGCGGTGGCCATTGCCACTGTGCGTCCTGCACGAGACGATGAATCGCCGCAATGTGTGTGGGAATCTGGTGAGGATCGAGGTAGGCCAGAAACTGTCGCGCATAATACAGATACAGGCTGATCGTCTCGCCTGATGTTCCAGCATCGTTCGCAAGGCATCAACGCACGGAACGACCGGCGGCCACGAGCCGTGGACCAGACGGAGCATGTGAATCGGACCGGGTGCCGGGACTGCCAGTCGACGTCGCTCACGGGCGAGTGCCCATGTTGTCGCCGGTACTGTTGCCGTCGCGCCTGCAGATTGGACTCAACGTCACCTGGATGGGCGGCTTCGAGGTTCGGTAATGCACTGAAGGAAATCTCGCGCCTTGTTCGTGTATCTCGCAATGACAGGGTAGTCACCGTTCACGTTCGACGGCCCGGTCACACTTGGCTCGGTGTTCACGCCGAGCGTGAATATTACCGTTACCGTACTCGGTTTTACGACGATGGCGGGACCTTCCCGGTCACCGGAGCACTCGTTGAATATATAACAGCACCGGCACTCTCCTCGAGTCCACGCCGGTGGCTTCGGGCGCCAACGAGAGTAACGGCGTTGCCTTTCAGAACGTCGCTCCCCTTGCGTTGACGGCGGGCCAGACCTACACTGTTGCCTCGAACGACCTCCCGACCGGGTATTCGTACAATTACACGCAGCCTCCATTTACCGATCCGAGTATCACCTTCGACAACAGCACTTATCAGTATGGTGCGGGTTTGAATTTTCCGACCGGCCGGTTTCTCGAGGTTTACTACGGCCCGAACTTTGAGTTTGAAACAGCCACGACTCCCGAACCTGGTTTTTACGGTGTGCTCTTACTTGGTTTGACGGGTCTGGCCGGCGCCGTTCGTCGACGCAGAAGCGCGAGTGTTTTCGGCTGACAACTCGAATCTCTTTTCAGGAGCACATGCAAGTTACGCCGCCGAACGCGGCTGAATGGGCGGTTGGGCCGGCGTCTGGCGACGCGTCCGGCGGCGCTTGCATGAGAATCTGCTATCGGATGGGGAGGCGTCCGCTATGGGGTGGGACCGTGCCCGAAGCGGCAACGAACGCGTGACCCAAGACGGAATGGCCGCACGCCACGCCAGTTCCTCATCGCCCCAGGCGCTGCAGCAATTGCCGGGCCTGATCTTTCACATCCGGGTCGGTGCCCTGCGCGGCAATTCGTAAATGCTCCTCGGCGGCGGTGTAATCGCGGTTTCGCCCCAGCGCTACGCCCAATTCGAACTGCGCGCGCCAGAAGTCGGGCTGTAATTGAACGGCCGCCTGCAATTCCCGGATCGCCGCGGCGAGATCGCCTTTCGTCGCCAGCAGAGATCCCCACATTTCATGCGCCGCAGGCATGCGGGCATTGGCTTCGACGGATGCCTGCAACTGTTTTGCCGCCTCGTCAGGCTCGTTGAGCGATATCAGCAGCCGCGCGTAATTGAGGCGGGCTTCGGCGAAATCCGGCTTCAGTTTGACGCTGCGTTCGAAATGATACCGCGCCTCAGCCGTCTCGCCGCGCGATGCCAGCAGGCTCCCCAGATTGGCCTGCAGCGGGGCGGAATTCGGCTGGATACGAAGCCCTTCCCGGAACTCTTTCCCGGCTGCGGCTGAGTCTCCTTCGGAAAGCAACAGCGCTCCCAGCGTCCCGTGCATGTCGGGGACTTCGGCGTCGGCGGCAATCCCTTTTTCGACAGCCGACTTCGCTTCGGCGGTTCTGCCCCCGCGCCAAAGGACCTGTCCCAGCATGCCCCACGCCCCCGCATCGCTGGGCGCAAGCGCGACGACGCGGCGCAGCGTCGCCTCAGCCTGCGGGAGACGACCCGCCTCCATCTGCGCGCTGCCCAGCTTTCGCAGCATGATGGGAGAATCCGGCGCGTGCCGCGCGGCCTCCTCGAAATACTGCAGGGCCTTCGCCGGTTGCCCCGCGAAATCGAAGCCCTCCGCCGCATCGGCATAGAACTCGGCGCGTTGCGGACGATACTTCGCGAGCAGAGCCTCAAGACGCGGCAAGCCCTCTTTCAGGTTGCTCGACTCGATCACCTGCGCGGCTCCCAGATAAAGCGCGGCGTCCTCTTCTTTCCGCCCGGGTGGCAGCGTTGTGGCCGCCAGGTCGGTCGGATAGTAAGGAACAACTTCGCCCTTATATGGCGGGTCGCGCGATTCCACTCTCGGCGCGAGCAAATCTCCCGGCGGTTGACGGCTGCGTATGAAATGGTCCGTCATCGTCATGTAGACGGCATCTTCGGTGCGCCGTTTCGGCATGTGGCAGCCGATGCAGTTCGCGGCGGAGGTATGGGTTGCGGCGGACACGGTCTTTTGGAACGAAGCCGCGTGGCAATCGCGGCATACGCCGTTATAGTGCGCGACAGCTTCCTCGCCACGCGGAATGTTGTGCGGGTCGTGACATGTGGTACAGCGAAACTTCCCTTCGCTCTTCAGAAAACATTGCGATAAGCGCATCCGGTACGCGGCGTGCGCCACTTCAAATCTTTCGCCCATGCCGCCGGCGCGGTCAAAGGTCAGGCGGAAATCGCCGAGCGGCTGGCCTGGAATGTAAGAGAATGGCGCGCGATCCACACGGCGCATGTCGTGAGGGAGGGCTGTGGCGCTCGTCTCGAGATGGCATTGCATGCAGACTTCGATCTCACGATCCGGGCTGAGGCGCTTCGGGTTGATAATGGCCGCGCGAATCTCTTCGGGTTTCGCGGCAGACTTGCTCGCCAGGTCAACGTGCTTCTGGCCTGGCCCGTGGCATCGCTGGCAATCGATACCTTCGGGTAATGGCAGCAGGAATTCGGGCTTCGCCCCGATATCGTCATGGCCTTTCGGGATTTGCGGGTAGCCGTCGTGGCAATACATGCATTCATAGGTGACGACGCGCGTCGAACCGGGATAATCGGGGCGGTCGAACCCCGGCGCCATGGCCCAATAGCCGCCCCGTTCCGTGTACCAGCCGAGCGGCAACTGCTGCAGCGTGTTCTGCGGACTGATGTGGACGTAGGTGCGCCCGTGGTTGGCAGAACCCATGACGAAATCCACCGTCTTTTCGTCGATGTTGGTTTCGGCGCCGTCGAATCCCTTTTGCCAGCGGCGCTGATAGTATTTGCCGCCGCGTTCGAACATGACAAGGTAGGTGTCCGACGCTTCGTGATAGAAGGGCTTGCCCAGATTTTCAATGACGTTGTCGGGGCGCAGTTTGTAGAAGGCCCGGCCCATGCCCGTTTTGGCGAACGTCGCGGCAATGCCGGCGTGGCAGGCTGCGCAGAGGGCGGGGTCGGCGTATTGGCCGGCCGCGGGAGTGGCAGCGTTTCGCTGCGCGATGAGGGCGACGGCTGTGAGGCCCAACGCCGTGATCGCGGCATAAATCTTCGATCGACCGATTCTCCGCACCTGGTAGGATTTTCTCACGAGAGGTCGGCGAGGCAAGTCGCGTCGGGATGAGGGCATGGGGAAACCCGGACGGCGCATCTGTGTCGAAAACTTCCATTCAGCGTTGTACGCTGAATGTATGGAGCAACCGCAAACCGGCGAAACCGTCTGCGCTGCACGCCGCAAGGCCGAAGACATACTGCTCGATCAGGCGTTCTTCGCCGTCGATGCGGACGTCGTTGCCAGGCTCCAGGCAATGGCGGACCGCCCACTGGCCCCGTTGGACCGCTTGCGCTGTCTGATGATAACCAAGGCTCCCTGGGACAAATGAGTCTGTCGCCGCCGGCGCCGCTGACCGCCGATCCCGCATGCCACGAGCCGTCGCTCGACGATCGGCTGAAGGAGCGGGCGCTGAGGAGCCAAGCCTCCGCCGCTTCACGCCTTGCCCGTAGCGCCCCTAAGAGGTACGGCGACAACCGCCGTCACGATGCTACGCTGTTTTCAATTCCCGGGTTCCTCGTACTCCTCGCGCCAGCTCTGGTCCTCTGTCCGGGAGGACTGGCGCAGGCTCCGCCGCCATCGAACGCCGAACAATCCGCGCTGATAGAACAGGTCCGTCAAAAGGCGCTCGAATACAGCCGCGGTCTCCCGGATTTTATCTGCACACAGGAAACCCGCCGTTCCACCGCCAGCCATCCCAAAGGCGGCAGGCCCCTGGAGTGGAAGTCTTATGACACGCTGACTATCGAGCTGAGTTACTTCGGCCAGAAGGAGAACTACCGCGTGGTAGCCATCAATGGTAAGCCGGGCAATAAATCCATCACCAAGGTGGGCGGCAATGTTTCGCTGGGGGATTTTGGTTCTTCGCTCAGTAACGTGCTCGAAACGAAGACCAATGCAACCTTCACGTGGGAACGCCACGACAAGCTGCGGGACAGCGACGTCGCGGTCTTTTCCTGGGCGGTCGATGCGGATCACACGCCGTTCGGATCCTGGGTCACGACGTTCGCAAAGAAACGAGCGGCCAAATGGGCGGCCAGAGGAGAATTGTTCGTGGAAAACGGGACTCTCGATGTTCTTCGCTTCACCCTGGAATCGACGGCGATGCCGCCCGATTTTCCCATGAAGGGCGTCCGGACGGAAGTCGAATACGCCAGAGAGGCCGTGGGCGATAAGCCGCATTTGCTTCCCTCGCGATCCGAAAGCACAACCACTTTCGCGGACGGGCACGCCGCAAAATCGGAAACGCGGTTTACGAATTATCGAAAGTTCACGGCGGACGCGAACATAAAGTTCGACGCGCAACCGCAAAATTGAACCGGCGTCGCTACAGATCGCCTGCGCGCATCCGCTCGGCCATGTAATCGGAGGCCCGCATGGAGAGCGCGAGAATCGTGAGCGTCGGGTTTTGCGATCCGCCAACCACGAAACTGCTGCCATCCACCACGAACAGATTCTTAATGTCGTGGCTCTGGTTCCACTTGTTGAGCACGCTCGTCTTCGGATTGTCGCCCATCCGGCACGTGCCGAGTTCGTGAATGCTCTCTCCGGGCGGCACCATCTGGTCGTGCTTTTCGAGTAACTCAAAGCCGGCGTCGTGGCACAACTCGGCGAGCGTGTTCATGGCGTCGCGAGCCATATTGAATTCGTTATCTGTATACCGCGCCTGAATGTGAAGCGCCGGAATTCCCCACGCATCCTTTACCACCGGGTCGATCCTCACATGGTTTTCAAAGCGCGGCAGAACCGAACCCATCGTCGTCGCGTCGAAGCCCGTTCCGCGGTGCGACGCGAGAGCCTTCTGAAGCGCCTCGCCGTAAAGCGGGAAGTATCTTGCGCCCGGCGAGCCGCCGCTGCCGAAATCGACCGAATAACCGCGGATGAAGTCTTTGGATTTCGATTCAATGTTGCGGAAACGCGGGATGTAACCCGAGCCGCCCATCAGATTCGGAGGCGCCTTCCCATCGCGCGCTTCCGGCACGATGGCCTGCACGGTGCCTTTCACGTAAAACTGATCGAACAGATAGTGGCCAAGAACGCCGCTTGAATTGGCGATGCCCGAATTCAGCAGCAGGCGCGTACTTTCGAGGCACGACGCTCCGACAACCACTATCCTTGCGCTGACGTGAAACTCTTCGTTCGAGTGGCGATCCACGTAATCCGCGCCGTTGACCAGGCCCGTCTTCTTGTCGGTGGTAAGTTGACGAACCACGGCGTTGGGAACGACGGTGAGATTACCTGTGGCCAGCGCTTCGGGCAATAAGAGATTGAGCGAGCTGGCCAGCGCACCGGTGGCGCGGCGCGGCTTGGTGGTCGGGACGCCACGCTGCTTCGCCGCGCCGATGAAGCGCTTCATGCTTTCGCTGTCCGGAGAATCGTCCTCGATGAAATTGCCATCGGGCAGCTGGGCGAGGCCTTCCTTACGACCGGAGACGCGGAACATCGGTTCGCACTTGTCGTAGTACGGCGCGAGATCGCTGTAGGAGATCGGCCAGTTGTCGCCGAAGCCATCGTGATCTTTGGCCTTGAACTCATAATCGCTCAGCCGCCATGAAGCGCGTCCCCAGACCAAAGTCTTGCCGCCGATGCGGCGCACACGCACCCAGTAGTAGAGATCGGCCGGATCGAAGGTGTACGGATTCTGCTTTTCGTCGGCCCAGACGTTGGCGTTGAATTCGTCAGCCTGAGTAACGTGCGGGAAGCGGCCCGGCTGGCCGAAGCCGCGGTATGGGAGGTCGAAGACCTTGCGCGTGACGCGGTCGCGATCGTAATCGATCGGAGCGCCCGCGTCGAGCATGAGGCACTTGATGCCTTTCGCGGTGAGCGTGTGCGCCGTCATGCCGCCGGATGCGCCGGAACCGATGATGAGAACGTCGTAAGTCTGGTTGGCCATGAGTTTCTCTCGGTTTATTCGGCTGGGAGCCAGTAAGTGCCGTTGCCGCCGCCACCGCGAGTGCGCTGCGCGGCGGTAATCCACTCGCGCGAATTCGTGGTTGCGGTGAGAACGTCGGCCTTGGCGTGCTGGAGAAAAGCGGCGAACCGGTCGGCGGGCATCAGCGTACTGGCGCACGTCGAACACGCCAGTTCCCCGCCATGCGCCTGCCAGGTCCACGGCTTGCGCAGGGGAGACAACAGTTCGTCCGCCTGCGTGTTATCGAGCGCCGCGAAGGCTTTGGCGTATTTCGCGGTGGCTCGAGTATTCAGGGCGTCGAGGCCGTTGCGATACAGCGTTTGCGTGGGAATCGGCGATTGGCCGACGAGAAAATCGAGGAATTCCGGCGCACCCGCGTCGAGCGCCCCTGGAGCGTCCGCGATCCGGGGCAGAATGATGTCGCTCAGACGGCGCAGGGCAGCTAACTGCGCGGCCGAAAAAAAGCGCGCCACCGGTTCGCCGACGGCGCCGGGCGACGCGGTCTCGATTTTCGCGATGTTTTGCGCGTACGCGACGCTTTGCGTGTAAAGGGCGGGAGAGGCGTAGAGGAGCGGTATCGACTGGATAAAGCGCCGGCGTTTCATGATGCCCGCTATTTTATATGAGGTGTGAGCGTGGTAAGCGCGGGTAGTGCCTGAAATGTGCGTTGGCCGAAAAACAGCTAACGCTCGCAATTTCGATGAACTCCCTGTAGCTTTGGAGTGTGGCATCTGACCGTACGGGCCTGACGGCGCTCCGAAAGCTGAAAGCTGAAGCGGACCTGATACTGGAAACCGCCCCGCTACTACCTCAGAACCGCACCGGCGCGGCCCGCGAGAACCTGAAGGCCGCGCTCCATTGCAGATGATCTGATCGGGCAATCGCGCCTCAACGCTGCCGCTATCCTGGGACGCAAAGGTGGATCGGCGGTGTCCCGCAGGCTGGGGCCGGATCACTACCGCAAGATGGCAGCTGCGCGCAAGACGCGGGGCGGCGGAAGGCCTCGCAAACAAGAATAGCTATATCCCTGGAGAAGCTGAGAATTGTTCTTGTTCCATGTTGCGCTGGATCGCAAAGCGCGCCGTACTAGTACACCGCGAAGACGGTGAGGGCGATTTGGTCTTACCGAAGGCAGAGCCCGTATTGCGCGATTTGGATTCTCCGACGCAGGACCGGGCTAATTTCTTCGTGGAAGCCACCGGGTAACATTGCTGGATGGATTCCGGCTACTTTACGCACAATTTCGGGCGAGCATGAAGGACAATGGTCCACGGGTCAGGATCTTAGGAATTCGCCGCAGAACCGGCACTTTTTGGCTGCGGCCAGAATCCTCTCAGCACAGAAGGGACACCGTTTCGTAGCCTCCGCCGGCGCAGAGTCGATCAAGGGGACTGCTTTCACGCCAGTCACGGGTAGGGCGGATTCGCGCGACCCGACCGAATGGTTCGGAATGTTTCTTTTGCAGTAGGGACATGTGATCACCGGCTGATCGAACTCAATATCGCAAGCCTCGCAGTAGTTCTTGCGCCAGCTCTTCGGCTTGGGCAGGTCAACTGGTCGCTTATTGATGGCGCGCAGTTCGCTCTTTGTGTAGACCACGTCGTGAGGGCCGGTCGGATGTTCGACCTCCAGTCCGCAATTCGGACAGACCTTGGCTTCTTTGCTGATCTGGCTCGCGCACTTCGGGCACTTCGCGCCAGTCGTGAAAGCCAACGCAAAGCCGATGGGGCCGAGCAGAACTCCAATACCAAACCATAGGCATCCATTCGTGCCTCTGTTGCTGGCGACGATAGCTGCACAGATGCCGAACAAAAGCCAGATTATGACGAATCCCACTCACCATAGCATACATTCGGCCATTTGGCGGTAAGCCCGATATGAACGTGTTCACCGCCAACGCGTTTTCCGTCACTACCCGTTGATTCCATCCCAAAGACATTTTACGGTAATGTTTCTGAAGAGGTACGTTGAAACATGACCGATGCCGCCATGCCTGATTGGATCAAAGAGATAAAGTAAAACGAAGATGCCTCCGCCGAGGCGAAAGCAAATCGTGAACTCAAGCTGGCCCTCGCGACCAAAACTATACAGGCGGACGGCCCAGCGTTCTGGAAGCAATTTCTGAAGTAAGTGGAATTAGTAGCATCTGGCCTTCATGCTATCGGATTTCGCGCTTCAACTGCTAATCTGGGCTCCCATCCTCCCACGCAAGCGGCCCAGATATACATCGCCCTTGAGTCTGTTCTCGCCGATCAGCAGTATGTCAATTTGTTCTATGACTCTCCAGGTGCACCCGGCATACGGTGCGCTCCGCAGGAGGGACAGCGCGCATTTCAGGCACTATCTAGCTAGGCGCGCTACCGCGGCATCATCCACTGGTCCACCGCGCGGGATGGGGAATCCGCCTATTTCAGATACCGGCTCGCGAACGTGATAAACGTCGGCCAGTTCGGCACGTCGGTGTGTCCGCCGCTGTGCTGACGAAACGCGATGTCGCCATCGATCAGCGCCGTTTCGATCGGCGGGAACTCCGACGTTCCCATATCCTTCTTCCCCAACAGCCTGTACACCGGCTGCGCTCCCGCCGCGGCGAGGAACATGCCCTTGGCGTCCACCCATCCGTCGCCTTCGGTCGCGCCGCCGCTGATGAATACCGGGCGCGGTGCGCACATCGCCACCAGTTCGTGCGAATCGACCGGCATGTCGTTCCAGTTGAGCGGTCCGGCGTACTTCAGAAAATTGCCGGCCATCCAGTGATACTCGCTTGCCGCCGCCACGTTTTCCACCAGTTCGCCCCAGTTGCGGCGATTGAGCTTGGCTCCGCCTTCTCCCGAAGAACTGACGTAAGCGATGGCAAACCGCGTGTCGTAGGCCATCGCGACGAGGGTCCCTTTGCCCCAGCGCGAATGGCCCTCAAGGCCGACCATTTTCGCGTTCACGGCCTTATCCGTCTCGAAGTAGTCCAGCGCGCGAGAACAGCCCCACGCCCATGCGCGCAACGCGCCCCAATCGTCCGGCTTGCGCGGCTGGCCTTTGTTGACCAGCCCGATGATGCCTTGGGTGAGTCCCGCGCCATTATCGGCCTGAATGCTGCTCGTGCCGATCGTCGCGTAGCCCCAGCCCTTCGCCAGAACCTGCTGCTGCCACGTCGGACCAGCGGGGCCGCGTCCGCGTCCACCCGATCCTCCAAACGCGAAACCACCGCGCCCCGAACCGCCGAATCCACCACGTCCCGATCCGCCCGCTGCGCCAAAACCAAACGCCGGACCCGGGAAACCGGGGGCGTTGCCGCCGAGGTACATCATCACCGGAACCGGGCCGGTTGCATTGGCGGGCGTCGAAAGCGACAACTGAATGTTCACCGAGATCGCGGGATAAGCGGAATTATCGGCGTGGCCGAGCAGCGTCTTCGTGATCACGGGCACGTCGCCGTTCTTCTCGTTTGTTACCTTGACGACCTCCCACGTGACCTTCGGCGTCACTGCGGGAACGCGCCCGTAAATATCGCGATCGAAATCTTCGACGATTTCCGCGCGCCGCGCCGGCCACATTGCCGCGGTGGTGACCTTCTTGCCATTTTTCATAACAAGGGGATCTGGCAATGCGGGATACGGGTTGGCCTTCGATTCGTCGTAATTCGCGTAGAAGGGCGACTGTTTGTTGTTGCCATCCGCCCCGCGTCGCAGCGTCGCGATGTGGAGCAGGTCCATCATCTTCTGGCGGTCCTCCTGAGAAGCGAGGGTGGTCGGGTTGGGCGGCACGACCGAAGCGCCGGATGCGCCGGGGGCCGCGGCAGGCTGTTGCGCCCGCCCTGGCGTAGTGATCGTCGAAGTGATCGCCAGAGACACGAGCAGCAGACCGGAAGACAGACGGACCGTTCGAAATGCGGGCATGGAATTTCCTTTGTATTTCGGGGAGTTCTGAACCAGAATGTCATCCTGGAGGGGCGGTGTCAAGGATTCCTGGCGAATTGGCCCGGAGGTGAACGAATCAATGCGCCGAGCCGCGCCGAATCGCTATACACTGGAGACGAGCATGAGAAAAACCGTCCTTCGAGCCTTGTTGCTGGTCGTTTCGTTCGCCCTTGCGCCGTTTGGCTTCGGCGAGGATATTCATCCGATTACCCACCGGAAGATCGCGCAAGTCATGGGTTCTGCCGGCGCGGACTGGCTGGTGCGCCCCGAGCGCGAATCGGAAGAACATCCCGACGAAGCTCTCGACGCGCTGAAGATTCCGAAAGGAGCCGTCGTCGCCGATGTCGGCGCGGGCGTAGGTTATTTCACGTGGCGTCTGGCGGAGCGGGTGGGACCATCCGGCGTCGTATACGGCGAGGACATTCAGCAGGAAATGCTCGATCTGCTGAATAAGAATATGCTGGAGCGGAAGATCGCCAACGTGCGGCCGATTCTCGGCACGATTGTTGATCCGAAGCTGCCAAAGGACGCGCTCGATCTGGTGATTCTGGTCGACGTTTACCACGAATTCTCCGAGCCGGAGAAAATGCTGGACCGGATTCGGGAATCGTTGAAGCCGAACGGCAGGCTGGTGCTGCTGGAATATCGCGCAGAGGATCCGAAGGTGCCGATTCGTCCCGAGCACAAGATGACGGTGAAGCAGGTGCGGGAGGAAGTGCAACCGGAGGGATTTAAGTTCGATCAGTCGATCGAGATTCTGCCGTTGCAGCATATCATCGTTTTCCGGCGGTGAGCTGTTGGGCACACGGAGTTTCGCCTGCCGCGCGCGAGGTCAGCGCTGCATGAAATCGTCGGTGTGCGTCACAAACTCCGGGTAGGCGCCCGCGCCCAACTCGGCGAGGTCCATCCCCTGACGCTCCGCATCCGGCGAGACGCGCAGCGGCGCGAACCGATTCACCAGCAGATTCACGGCAAACGTCATTGGCAAAACGAACCCGATCAGTGTCGCCACGCCGACCGTCTGCGCCAGCAATTGCCCTTCGCCACCTCCGGGAAACCGCCCAAGCAGGCCACCGGCGAGCAGTCCCCAAATCCCGGCAACCGCGTGAATCGAGATCGATCCGCCAGGATCGTCGATATCCAGATGCAACTCGAATAGTTCGACGCAAAGCGCCACCAGAGCGCCAGCGGCGAGGCCGATGAAAATCGCCGCGGCGGGCGGCAGGAAAGGGCACGTCGCGCTGACGGCCACCAGTCCGCCCAGCCATCCGTTCGCGGTCAGCGAAGAATCGGGTTTCCCGAAGCGGAAGCGCGTGATTGCCGCGGCACCCAGTCCCGCCGAACCCGCTCCCAAAATCGTGTTCACAGCGATTAATGCCAGACGACCCGGTGCAACTCCCGCGAAAAGAAGGGCGCCCGCCGCGTTCAATCCCGTCCATCCGGCCAGCGCGAGCAGACAACCGAACAGAATGTAAACGGCATTGTGGCCAGGGATCGCCGTCGGCATCCCGTCGAAGCCGAATTTGCCGCGCCGGGGACCCAACAGCCATGCAAGCGTCAACGCGGTTAATCCGCCCACGACATGGATTGCGCCGCTGCCGCCCACGTCCACGTAGCCCATTCCGAGGCCATAATTCGCCCCCAGTTGCCCGAGCCATCCGCCTCCCCATGCCCAGTGCGCGAAAAGCGGAAACGTCAGGCCCGCCAGCGCCGCGGTCGAAATGCAAATCGAACCCAATCGCCAGCGCTCGCTTCCTGTGCCGAGCGGAATCAGGCCGGCGAGACTCGCTCCGATCAGGCCCATCCAGCCGGCCTGCAGCGCCGGGGAGCCATCGAATGGCAAGCCGGCGAAAAACGGCGCCGCCGCGCCAATCCAATTCCACGGTTTGCCACCGATTATGACCGCACGCGAAGGCTCGCCCGGAAATCCCTGGATCGTTCGGCCGACGACGACATAAACGCAGGCGGCCACGGCAATCACGCACATCGCCGCCGTCATGGTGTGGGCCGCGCTGCGAGCACGGCCCAGGCCGGAGTTGATCAAGGCCACGCCTGCGCATGACAGCGGGGCCAGCAGCAACGAAACAATGCAGAGTAAAGTCTGGGTTTCCGACAAAACGGGAGCTATCATCGACTCAGTTCCGCTCCGGTTTCGGCGCGATGTGCGAACGCACCACCAGCGCCAGGCCGAGCGCTTCGACGCCAAGGCCCGCAATCGAAAAAACGCCCCGTGCGGCCTCCTGCTTAAGCAGCACGATGGCCGAAAGAACGAGGATCCAGCCCAGGATCAGGAGAAGAAACCCGGCTGGTTTGAGTGGATCGGCGGTTTTGCGCGACGCTGCCATAACGGTCAAAATAGCACAATCCGGCCAAATGCAGTCGACTTTTCGGGGCACCAGTCGAGTTTCTTTCTTGTTAACATATAAAAAAATTGTGAAACTCATAAATCTTTCGATCTGTCAACGGACGCTGGATCCCCGTGAAGATCGGGGCGAATGTTGGGGCAGTCCGGCGTCGTGCCCGGCGGGCAGAGCGTATGCCTGGCTGTTGGCGCGCAGTTCGTCCCCGCGCCCGCAACTCTGGAAGTCCTCGCGGCGCCAGGACGGTTTTCGCGAACTGGTGGCGACGGCAACGGCTCGGTACCCGGATCGCGCAGGCGAGTATTTCGCAGGGTCTTCCAACGGCGAAGACGGAACGCTGCGATCGGAGCGGGTTCAGACCTCGGAACCGCCCGTCTTGGCTTGGCGGCGACCGGCGTGAGTGCCGGACGACAGACCGTATCCTGTGCCGTTCGAGCCCGATCAGTGTCTGTTGAACTCGCCACCGGCATCGGGATTGTCCGGCCTCAATCGCCGGCCCTGCTGCCGTTATTCGTCTTTCATGTGATTCTTCCATCCCACAGGGGAAGTTCATGACCCTGGCCCGAATTCTGATTGTCGACGCCGATCCGCGCGCCAGCCATGCCATGAAGGCGGTTCTGAGAAGTGCGGGATATGAAGTCGCGGAAGCCAGGGACTGTGGTGAAGCGAGCCGGGAGTTTGGCTCGAATCCGCCGGACCTCGTGATTCTGAACATCGACAGGCCGTATCCGGGCCACGCGGAATTCAGCAAAGCGGTGAGGGCTCTCCGGGCCGCGCCGATCATAGCCGTCACAGCGGGGAATGAAGGGAAAGATAACGCCGACACCCTTGATGGAGGAGCGGCCGACGTCATCGCGAGGCCGTGCAATCCGCAGGAACTATTGGCCCGCATTCGCGCGGTGTTGCGGCGGACATCGAAGGGGCCGGGCGGCGGTTCAGGGAAAATATTGTGTGGCGGGATCGAGATCGACCTCCGTTCGAGAGAAGCGCGTGTGAGAGGAGAGCCGGTTCACCTCACGCCGACGGAGTTCTGCCTCTTGCGCTGCCTGGCGATGAATTTCGGACGCGTTGTTCCTCACAGCGAGCTACTTTCGGCTATTTGGGGCTCGCACCGCGGTGGGCGCGAAGAGTGCCTTCGGGTCTTCGTCGGAAGCTTGCGAAAAAAGATCGAAGAGAACCCGCGGGAGCCGGTTTCGATACTCACCGATTCCGGCGTTGGCTATCGGTTAGCGACGCGCCCGGCCGCAGAGCGGGCTGCCAGGGCTGTTCCCGTATGAGGTTTCGCGCGCTTGGGTGGCAAATCGATAACGATCGGCGGGTACGCAACCGGAGCTCTCGAAGGATTTCGTCGCAACAATCATGTTCTTCCGCGAAACTGGTTTGTCCACCCTGGTATCGTCAGATTACGGCTATCAACGGCCGTGGACTGACCCCGGTCGGCGGTGTGCCGCTCCCCGAATGTGCGAAGAGAAAGGCGCGTTGGTTGTAAACATGGAATCGAGCACATCGCGTTACCGAATCCTGATAGTCGACGATGAACCGTCGCTGCGCCGCATACTCGGAGTGACACTGACCGCGTTGGGCTTCGACACCGAACTGGCAGGAACGGGCGAGCAGGCTTTATCGCTGCTCGGAACAAGTCAATACGATCTGGTGCTGCTCGATGTCGAGATGCCTGGAATCGGCGGAATCGAAACGTGCCGGCGTATTCGCGGCCTTTCCCGACGACCGGCGGTCGTCATGTTGACGGTAAGCGACAGCGAAGAGTACGAGATCCGGGCATTGGCGGCCGGCGCGGACGACTACATCCGGCAGCCATGCCGCGTCCGCGATTTGGTCGGGCGAATCCGGGCCGTACTCGGAAAAAGGCGATCCGATGAGCAGAGCGAAGAGAGTCAATGAGCGAAGCAGCCGGCCAAAATGCCCGGAGACATTCCGACTGATTGCCGCAGGCATCCAAAATATTGATGACATTGATAAGAAACTTGTGTTTCACTTTTGCGACAACGCTTGCAAGTATAGATATACAGCCGGACTGTATCAGTCCAGCCATGCCCCGGAAAAGCGGTTTTCGGGCAAAGCTTTTTAAAATCAAACCACTGTAAAGGAGCATGTAAATGGCGGACAAGACTACTTCGGAAATGAAGCCGACACTGGGCCTGACGGGCCTGACGATGAACGCGATGGCGCTGATTGCGCCCGGCGCGTTCCTCTGGCTTACCTTCGCGATTCAGGGAGCGACGGGCAATACGGCGCCGGCGATGTGGATCGGAATCGTGATCGCGCTCCTTCTTTGTCTGGCTACCGCGGTTTGCTACGCGGAGCTGGCGAAATTGTATCCCGGCACCGGCAGTTCGTATTATTTTGCGGAGCAATCGTTTCTCAATCATGAAAAAATGTGGAGGCTGGCGCGCCTTGCGAAGTTCATCGTCGGCTGGGGCTCGCACCTGTACTACTGGATCTACCCTGGCGTGATGGTAGGTGTCATGGGTGTACTGTGCGGATACCTGGTCGGCACGCTTTGGCCCGGTTTCATGAGCGCATCGAATCCCGGTCCCATGTTCATGATGCTCGTCGCAGTTGGATTCTCGTTCTTCATCGCCTGGATCGCGCATCGCGGCATAAACGGTTCGACCGGCGTCAGCATCGCCATCAACGTGGTCCAGATCACCGCGCTGCTGGTCTTCGCGGTCATGGCATTCAGCTATCGCTCGAATCATCCGGCGGGAACACCGGGCTGGCAGTTCGACTCGACTTCGGGGGACGCTTACACGTACGAATTCGCCACGGAGAAAGTCAAAGACGACAAAGGCGTACTGCAAGACAGCATCGTCCGCGAAAAAGATGGCACGCCGAAGCCGCAGCTTGATGCCTCGGGTAAGCCGGTGCCGTTTATCGTGAAGTATCCCGCGACGGACGACAAGGGCAACTTTATTTCACACCCGAGTCCCGGTTCGGTTGTCGGAATTCATAATATGGGCTGGGCCTTCGTTCAGGCCACGGTCGCCATTCTGATTCTTGTCGGTTTCGAGTCGGTCACCGCATTCGGCGGCGAAGCGAAGAACGCCAAACGCGACGTGCCCAAAGCAGTAATCATCTCGCTGCTTGTTCAGGGCGCTTTCTGCTACCTCATTGAGTATTTCGCGGCAAATTACTTCCTGAGTACCGGCTATCCCATGGGCACGGCATCGGGTTCGTCGGCACCGATCGGCGACATGATGGTCGTCATCGGCAATGCGGCGTTCGGTCAGGGCGGCGGACGCACCTTCATGCTGGTTGAGGCCTTCACTGTGTTCCTGGCGATCATCGCGACCACGCTATCCTGCATCAATACCGGAGCGCGCGTGACCTACGCAATGGGCAAGGACGAGGAAGTGCCGGAACACTTCGGCATGCTCCACTCGGAAAACCTGACTCCGCACCGCGCGATCTGGGTCTTGGCCTGCATCTCGGCGGTCGTTGGCTGCATCTCAGTGTCGATGCTGTTCGGCGACGCGCCCGCTCTTTCGGATGCGACCGTCAAGGCGCTCCCGCAGGGCTTCTTCTCCAGCTTCGGTTATCCTGGTCACGACGTGATGGCATCGATGCCAAACAGCCTTTTGACCATGACGCTGGCGTCCAACTTCGGAACGTTCATCCTTTACGCACTGAGCTGCATTATCTGCATCGTGGGTTACCACAATCACCAGAACTTCAACTTCCTGAAGCATCTGGCGATTCCGGTCTTCGGTCTGGTGGCAAACCTGGCCTGCATGGCGTTCTACATCATCGGGCCGTTCATGGGATTCGGGACCGCGAAGGAACCGTTCTGCGCACTCGGTATCGCCGCCGTTTGGGCGGTATATGGCGGGCTTTACTTCGTATCGACCAGTAAGAAGAAGGGGCGAACCACAACCCTCACCAGCCGAGCCACCGCGTAGAAGATTTTTCGGAGGACGCGTCTGACGCTCCCTCACAGCCGCAATCGATGGGCCCCGGGCCGATCGGTTGGGGTTGTGAGGGAGCGGTTTTTTGAACGACGGATCGATGAGAGATCATAGTGAGTACTGCCGCAAGCGCCAGATTTGCCGGACTATCCATGTTGGATCTCGAGTACTTCGAACTCACCGACGTCGGGGTGGTTCGCGATCATAACGAAGATTTTATCGGCCATCATCTGCCGTCCACGCCGGATGAGAGCCGCACGCACGGGTGGCTGTTTGCGGTAGCCGACGGCGTCGGCGGCCAGGACCGCGGCGAAGTGGCTTCGCAGACCGCCGTTCAGGCCGTAATCGAGGGCTTTCGGAGCGCGCCTCGCGGCGAGGCGCTGACCGCGTCGCTCCCGCGCATCGTTCAGAAAGCGAACGTGAAAGTGTACGAGGCCGGGCGCGCCGCCAGCCCGGGCGGCGTCAACATGGCAACCACCATCGTGGCGTGCGCGCTCCGCTACGACCGGGCCATCATCGCGCACGTCGGCGATTCGCGCTGCTATCTGATACGCCATGGCATCGCGCAGCAACTGACCCGGGACCACACCGTAGTCGCGGACCAGATGAGGCTCGGAATCCTGACGGCAGAGGAAGCGGCCAGTTCGGAAAAGCGCCATCTGTTGAGCCGGTCGCTTGGCTCGGATCTTTTTGTGAACGTGGAAATCGACGATCATCAGGTGCAGGTGGGCGATTCGCTTCTGCTCTGTTCCGATGGCCTCTATGGATCGGTTAAGCCGGCCGATATCGCCAACGTCGTCGCCTTCAATCACGATCCCGCAATCGCTGCGGCTAAACTGGTGGAGTTGGCAAAGGAACGGGACGGCGGCGATAACATCAGCGTCCAGCTGATTCGCATCCGTGACGTGGAGCGAATGGGCATGTATCGGGGAAGGCCCTATAAGCTCCGGTAGGTTTGCAGGGACGACCTTGTTCGTCGTCTTCCCGAGCCACCGACGTACACATGACCGGACTCAGCGTTGGCAATCAGCTTGACCATTACCGCATCGACGAGATGATCGCTCGCAGCGGCATGGCTTCTATTTTTCGCGCAATCGACCTCAATGACGGAAAACAGGTGGCGATCAAGCTGCCGCATCCCGAGATGGAGTGCGACCCCGTGCTGTTCGATCGCTTCAAACGCGAGATCGAAATCGGGCAAAAGCTGAACCATGCGGGCGTGATGAAGGTTTTCGACAACGAAAAACGCAGCCGGGTTTACATGGTCATGGAGTGGGTGGACGGTAAACTCCTGCGCCGCATGCTCGGGCCGCAGCACAAGATGCCGGTGGACCGTTCGGTCTATCTGATCGTCCAGATTCTTCATGCCCTCGAATATATTCACGCCAACGGCGTCGTTCATCGCGACCTGAAGCCGGAGAACATCATGGTCGATGCCGACGACCACATAAAACTGATCGATTTCGGCATCGCCGGGAACGAAGGATCGCGTCGTCTGACATTTGCGAAGCTCTCCAACGTGATGGGCACGCCCGATTATATTTCGCCGGAACAGGTGAAAGGCAAACGGGGAGACGGGCGTGCCGATATTTACGCCGTCGGCGTGATGCTCTACGANNCCAAATCAGCTGGCCGTGATGAACGAGCGTCTGCTGAATAATCCAATTCCGCCGCGGGAGATCGACCCGACGATTACGCCAGAGATGCAGGAGATCGTCTACCGGGCGCTGGAGCGGGACCCTAAGAACCGTTATCCGACGGCACGGGAATTCGCCCACGACCTTGAACATCAGGATCAGGTCGGAGTGGCGGACCGGGAGGAATTGCACAACTGGAGAATCCGCAAGACCGGAACGGCGAAGAAGATCCTGAAATATGTGGGGCTGATCTTGATTCCCTTCGTGATCTTCACGCTGCTGCTTTGGGTCGCCCGAAAGGCGTAGAATTTGCGAGGGCGATGTCGCGGCGGGTTTACGATAAAGAACATGAGTGTCTGCACACTAATCTCAGTCGACGAAAACCTGCGGACGAGCTTCGATCCCGACCGCGCCTTCGTGGACGGGGAGGTCGTGGAGAGAAATGTGGGCAAACGCAAACACGAAATCCCCATCCCCGACGAAGAGGTTTTCACGCGTCCGCCATATCTCTGCGTCGAGTTAATGTCGCCCGACGACACGATCACCGGAATGCAGGGACCGCATCGACGACTACCTTGAATTCGCCGTACCGAATATCTGGGTGATCGATCCGTGGAAACATCGCGGGTGGCGTGCAACCACGGGAGGCTGGGCAACCGCTACCGACGGAATTATGCGAACCCCCGATGGCAGGATCGAAATGCCTCTTGCGGACGTACTGCTACCGTAGGGACCGTATGACAGCGGAAACGCCTGCCCCACATCAGGCGGTGGCCTTCAGCAATTCCTCCGCCCATAATGCCCCATTCGGATCGTCTTCGTGCTTGAAGTAGACATAGGCATCGCGGCCACCCGCTAATAATTCCCGTACCTGCGCCGCAATTTGTCGTCGGGCTTCCTCGCCGTAGTCTCCCTTGCGCAGCCGGAAGTAACCGAAATCCGCGGTGAAGACCTTCGGCACTTCCAGCTTGTCCGATTCCGCCAGACACAAAGCGATATTGCTTTTCGCCAGTCTTTCGTAAACGGCGTCGGTCAGCCAGGAAGCATGGCGGAACTCGAAGGCGAAGCGGATATCGTTCGGCAACAGCGGCAGATACTCGTCGAGACGCGCCAGGTCGCACTTGAAAGTCGGCGGAAACTGATAAAGAACAGGCCCCAGGCGTCGTGCCGCGCGCAACGGTTCGAGCGCCTTCAGAAACAATTCCGTAAAGCTGCCCGCGTCCTTCATTTTCATGATGTGCGTGAGCCGCATGTGCGCTTTGCACGCGAACGCGAAATCGCCCTTCGTCGCAGCCAGCCAGCCCTCCAGCGTCTTGCCGGACGGCAATTGACGGAAGGTGTAATTCACCTCCACGCTGTTCAGCCGCGTGGCATAGTATTCCAGAAACTTCTTCGCCGGAACGTCTTTCGGATAGAAATCCGGTTTCCATGCCGGATACGAGAATCCGGATGTGCCCGCAAATAATCGCGCCATATTTCCAACCATAGTAAACGTTGCGAAGCACCCGATACAATCGTCCGAGTGACGCCAGTTCCCGCGAAAGCCGCCTCGGACCAGAACGCCGCCGTCGCCGCCAGCTTTCTGGGCTGGACTCTCGACGCGTTCGACTATTTTCTGGTGATTTACGGCCTGACCGCGATCGCCCGCGACTTTCATCGCTCCGACAAAGACATGGCGCTAGCGATCACGGTGACGCTCGCTTTCCGGCCCATCGGCGCATTTCTGTTCGGCCTGCTTGCCGATCGTTACGGTCGCCGGACGCCGCTGATGGCCGACCTCATCTTTTATTCCGTCATCGAGGTCGCCACCGCGTTCGCGCCCACTTATACTTCGTTCCTTGTTCTGCGCGCGCTTTTCGGAATCGGCATGGGCGGGGAGTGGGGCGTTGGCGCGTCGCTGGCCATGGAGAAGGTCCCGCCTCGTTTGCGCGGCGTGCTTTCGGGCTTGTTGCAGCAGGGCTACGCGCTGGGAAACCTTTTGGCCGCCCTCTGCTACTTCTTTCTGTTCCAGCGCTGGGGCTGGCGGCCGATGTTCCTGCTCGGCGGACTCCCGGCGTTGCTGGCGCTGTTCGTACGCGTGAAAGTGAAAGAGTCCGAAGCGTGGGAGCGGACGAAGTCGGCCAATTGGGGCCAACTCTGGGAATCGGTGTTTTCCAACTGGAAGATCTTCCTCTACATCGCCCTGCTGATGACCTTCATGAACTTCAGTTCACATGGCACGCAGGACATGTACCCGACCTTCTTACAACGCTACTTCCATTTCGATGGCCCGAAACGCACCATGATTTCGGCCATCTCTTCCGTCGGTGCCATAGCGGGTGGAATCTTCTTCGGATTTCTGTCCGATCGCCTGGGGCGCCGCCGCGCCATCGTGACTGCGTTGCTTCTGGCGGTTGTGGTAGTTCCGCTCTGGGCATATTCGCCCACGACCGCGATGATCGTCGCCGGCGCGTTCCTGATGCAATTCATGGTGCAGGGCGCCTGGGGAGTGATTCCGGCGCATCTTTCAGAACTCGCGCCGGATTCGGTGCGGACCTTCCTGCCCGGCTTTGCCTATCAGTGCGGCGTGCTGATTTCGGGGTCGATCGTGTACATCCAGGCGTTCCTTGCGGAGACGATGTCGTACGCTTCGACGATGGCAGTGACGGGAGCGGCGGTGTTTCTGGGCGGAGCCATAGTGACGGCGCTCGGGCGCGAGCGTCATGGGAGGCATTTCGGGGAGTGATGCGAAGGCATCACTCTAAAAGGCGCTAAGATATTCATGCGATGACGAATAACCTCCCCGATCCCCTGCGCGTAGCGGACGAGGTTCGGGCGGCATTGGCGAAGGTCGACAATAGCGTGGCGGCCCCGCCATTCAAACTCCACACTGTGCCGGGCAAGCTGGTTCGGCCAGATCTCGATCTGGATCGAACCTCGGCGCTGGATACTGTCGACGATGAGGCGGTGTTTGCCGCCCGAGCAAAGTAGCTGGCGATCGGAGTCGACTATGCTGATGCCAGACGTTAACGTGCTGGTTTACGTTCACGCTGGCTTACGCTCACCGTGAATCGCCCGCGCGGGGCGCTATGCGAAGTGGCTGACCAGTGTCGCCGTAAGGCTCCGCGCCATTCGCGTTGTCGGAAATCGTGTTACGCGGTTTCGTCCGAGTGGTGACGAATCCACGTATTTTCGATCCGTCGTCCACCGCCGCGCAGGCCTTTCGGTTTCTGGATGCGCTGATCGACGGGCCCGGCTGTTCCCTCATTCGTCCGGGTCCGAATCATCGGGGATTTTTCGACGCCTTTGCGAAGATGGAAAACTGCATGGGCCGATTCGTGGCGGATGCCGCCCACGCCGCGCAGGCTATCGAAAGCGGATGCGAGCGGGTAAGCGCGGATACGGATTTTGCGCGTTTTGCGCCGCTGCTGCGCTGGCAACATCTTTAGCCTGCGGGGACGCAGGCCATGCATTCATGAGCAATGAACGCGACGCTCGCGACGCCGATTCGGCTGCGCTGGAACCACCCACCGTCATCAAGAACTGGCCCGCGCTCTCAACACTGGTGACCAGTACATTCTCAGCCGACAAGCGCAAACGGCCGGATCGGCGAACCCGTCCCACCGCGAATCTTCAGCGGCGCGGCTGCGAACAAAAACTCCCTCGCGCCCGACGCCGCCAGTTCCTCCAGGTTGAGGCATTCGATGATGTGAATCCCGCTCTCGACGAGCAAATGCACATGAACGCACATCTCCGGGCTTGGCGTGAATTCGAACGGAGCCGTATCGCTTCCGGCCGCGAACACTTTCCTTTCGCTAAGCCACCGCGCTCCCTCAAGCGCCGGCCCGGGGCTGTGAACTTCCGAGATGAATCGCGCCGCGTCGTTCCAGTAACGCGCCCATCCGGTGCGGATCAACGCGACGTCCCCGTCCCCGATTTCCACGCCCGCAGTTGCCGCATCCAGGTGCTCCGGGGTGACGACAAAATCCCGGGGCAAGACGTCAATGCCCGCAACCTTCGGGATATCCAGCAACACGCCGCGCCGGAAGAACGGCTCGATTTTGTCGACCGTATGGCGTTCCAGACCGGTCGCGTATGCCTGGAGTCCCGCGACTTCCTCTCCGCCGAACAACTTGCCATTGCAGGTGAAATGGCACAGCGCGTCGATGTGCGTGCCGACATGTGCGCCCAACGCCAGACCTTCGGACGCCGAACTGGCGCCGCCCGGATTCACATAATCGCCGTGCTTTTTGTTCAATCCGTAAAGAAACGGCGGATGCGCCGGGTGGTGCGGAATGCCAGTGTAATAGGGCTGGGCGAGGTCGATAGAGCGGCAGTTTCGGATTGCCGCGACGAGGTCGGTAACGGTGGACACGCAACCAGTGTATGACCCCGGCCGCCTGCCAAGGTCGGCCCACCGTACGCGCTACTTTAGAAAGAGCAGATGCCACTTCCCGTTCAGGTCGAATACGAAGGCCAGCGCATTAAGATCCGCAGCTTCAACAAGAAGATCTACCGGGTTTCCCACTGGCCCATCTGGATCTGGGTCTTCTTCCTCGCCCCGGGTCCACTCACATTCGACTTATTCGCGCACGGTTTCAGCAGGGGAAATCTGACGTGGCTGATATGCGTCCTTGCGGGGACCGGAATCGCCGGCATTCGCGGCAAGCTTCCCGGGGTGGAACCGGCGCCGTATATTCTGCGTTTCACGGAAGACCGTCCCAACCCCCTTTACCGCAAGGTCTGTTACACGTTTGCCTGGAGCGACGTAGTCACTTTCGCGTCGCTCAACTTGTCCGGACTCGCCTACGCGGCAGTCACGGGTGTCTGGCGCATGAAGCAGATTTACGATTATGGCTATTTCCCGTTGTACGGAACAATCCTGCTGCTGGGGGCGTTTGGCATTTTGCCACGGGTTCGTCCGTCCACAAAAGGCGAAGGCACCGAGCGCCGCTATTTCTACGGTTCCGTTTGGGCAGTCACGCTGGCGCAGACGCTGGAATTGATTCTCTGGAAGGCATTGACCCCAGGCCGGGCGGCCGACTACATCAAGTTCGGCACCTACGTCATTGCGCTTATCGCCGTCGGCATTTGCGCAACGCTGGGTATTTTGCCGCGAACCCGGCGGATCATTCCCGGTGAATTAATGGTCGGTGACTGAGCTGACTGTGTGCGCCAAAACCCACATTTATCTGCGCCGATTGGCGCAATAAGCGCTACCATGGCTGTTGGCACTTCAACCGCGCAAGGAACGAGGCGACTCTAAAACCCGGACAACCGGCACAGAGGTCGCACTGATAGGACTGGATGTCGGCGGCCTGGTCGACGCGTGGAATTCAGGTGCCGAAAAGCTATTTCTCTGGAAGGCCGACGACGTACTCGGTCTGCCTCTCCCGTTCGATCTGGATCTGGAACGCGCCGTGCAACACCGCCGGGAGACCTGTGCCGTGGTGCGTCCTGGAGAAGGGGCGCCGATCCGCGTGGAATGCCGTGTTGTTTCGCGGAGCCCTTCCGGATGGATCGTTACGGCAAACGAGAAGTCGGTGGCAATCGAGAGACAGCCGGGTGAATCGGTGACGGTCGAGGTGGCGTTGGACAAAACGCGCGTGACGGATCGCGCCCGGCTGCGCGATTCCGCGGACGGGCGTTTTCGCGATCTTCTCGAAGCCGCCCCGGACGCAATCATCGAAGTGGATCGCCAGGGCCGAATCGTACTGCTCAACGCCGTCACGGAAAAACTGTTCGGCTACACGCGCGAAGAACTCCTTGGCAAAAATGTGGATCTGCTGGTTCCCGATGCGGCGCGGGCACGCCATTCCGCGCATCGCGCGGAATACGGCGCGAACCCGCAGACACGGCCCATGGGGCACGGCATCACGCTGCTGGCGCGCCGCAGAGACGGCAGCGAATTCCCGGTTGAGATCAGCCTCAGCCCGGTGAAATCCGGCAAGAGTTTTCATGTGACCGCAATCATTCGCGACGTAACGACGAAGCGCGTCGCGGAGGAGCAGATTCGCGCGGCCAATCTGCAGCTGGAACAGCGCAACCGGGAGGTGGAACGCGCCAATCGCCTAAAGAGCGAGTTTCTGGCGAGCATGAGCCACGAGCTGCGCACGCCTTTACACACCATCATCGGCTTCAGCGAACTTCTGGCCGAAGGCGTGGAAGGCCCGCTGAACGAGAAGCAGGCGAGATTTGTCCGCCACGTCCATCAGGACGCTCTTCATCTGCTGGAGCTCATCAACGACGTTCTCGACCTCAGCAAAATCGAGGCTGGCCGGCTGGAGCTTCAGTTGGAGCCTTTCGATGCCCTCGACGTCATTAACGACGCTCTGGGCGCCATTCTCCCCATGGCGGAATCGAAGCACATCGTCACCGCGAATCGGATTAAAAGTCCGCTCCCGATCTTCGCCGACCGCCTGCGTTTTCGGGAGATTCTGAATAATCTGCTGAGCAATGCGATCAAGTTTACGCCGGAGAACGGCAAGGTCTGGATCGAACGGGAGTCGGCTGCGGAGAATATGGTGGGTTTCTCGGTGGTGGACACCGGCATCGGCATAGCTCCGGAGGATCAAAACGCCGTCTTCGACACCTTCCGCCAGATCAGTTCCACGACGCGGGGAGTCCGCGAGGGCACAGGCCTCGGGCTCGCCATCGTGAAGCGGTTGGTCGAGATGCACGGCGGAAACATCGGCCTCGAAAGCGAGAAAGGGAAGGGCAGCCGATTCAGCTTTACTCTGCCGGCAAGCCATTCGGCCAGAAATGGCCAGCCGCTGGTGCTGATTATCGAAGACGAGCCTTCCGCGCGCGAACTGATGCAGAACTATCTGCAGCCATCGGGCATCCGGGTGGAGATGGCGAGGAATGCCAGGGAAGGCATCGCCCGCGCCCGTGAACTGCGGCCGGACGCGATTACCCTGGATCTGCTGCTGCCCGGCGGAACCGGCTGGAATGTGTTGCGGGACATCAGACAGTCGCCCGACACGGCATCTATTCCCGTGCTGGTCGTCTCCGTGCTGGATGAGGAGTCGGCTGCTTTGGAACAGGGCGCAACGGCCTATCTGCGGAAGCCCCTGAAGAAAGAGGCGTTGTTTCGTGCCTTACGCGAGCACAACCCGGAGAAGTTCAGCAAGATCGGCACGGCGCCCGCCTCGGCGGTTCGCATCGGCTGATTATCGGGATCCGGCCATGAAAACCGTTCTGGTAGCCGAAGATCGTGACTCCAGCCGCGAGTTGCTCAGTATTGTTCTTAGCGCGGCCGGCTATCGTGTCGTACTGGCGGTCGATGGAGAGGATGCGCTGGCGCGGATGAAGGAAACGCCGGTCGACATCGTGATTCTCGATATCCATATGCCGCGCCTCGACGGCTTTGGCGTACTCCGCCAGCTCCGCGCGGATCCGGCCTATTCGCGTATTCCCGTGATCGCGCTCACCGCCAGTGCGATGGCCGGCGATCGCGATAGTGTTATAGCGGCGGGTTTTTCCGAGTACATCAGCAAACCCGTCAACATGTCCCTGCTCAGACGCGAGGTTGCGCGTTTACTGGAGAACGGCCAATGACATCAACGCCACCGCCCGCAACCACGTCCATGCCGAAGAACGTGGTTCTGGTTATCATCGACGACAATACCGGAAGCCTTGAGCTTCTGTCCACGGCGCTCGCCCACGAGGGCCTCTCGATTTTTACGGCGAGCGATCCGGAGGAGGGCCTCGATATCGTCTTCCGAGAGCATCCGCAGATCGTGATTACGGACCTGGTGATGCCGGGGCTGTCCGGTCTGGAGGTCCTTGATCGCGTCATCGATTTCGATCCCGCTATCGACGTCGTTCTGATGACCGCTCACTACACGAGCGAATCGGCCGTGGACGCGATCCGCAAAGGCGCTTCCGATTACCTCAACAAGCCTGTATCGATTTCGGCGCTGCGGGAGCGGGTCAATCGTCTGGTCGAAGAAGCGCACCGCCGCCAGCGGGCCAGCGAACTGGAAAACCAGATGCTGGCCAACGCCCGTTTTGAGGACATGGTGGGACGGAGCCCGGCCATGCTGGAAATGTTCTCGCGCATCCGCAGAGTCGCGCCGCATTTCCGCACAGTGCTGGTTACCGGGGAAACCGGGACGGGTAAGGAACTCGCGGCCAAAGCGCTGCACAGTCTCAGCCCGGTTTCAAACGGGCGCTTCGTGGTGCTGAACTGCTCGGCTGTGGTCGAAACACTGTTTGAAAGCGAATTGTTCGGCCATGTGAGGGGTTCTTTCACGGGCGCGACGCAGGACAAGATGGGTTTGTTCGAATACGCGGACCGCGGTACGATCTTTCTGGACGAAATCGGCGACATGCCGCTCGGCACCCAGGCCAAGCTCCTGCGCACTCTTCAGAACCAGGAGGTGCTGCGCGTCGGTTCGCTCACTCCGCGACGGGTGGACGTTCATGTGATTGCGGCCACTCATCGCGATCTGCGCGGCGCGATTTCCGACAAGCTGTTCCGCGAGGACCTCTACTACCGGCTCTCGATGGTCGAGGTGCACGTGCCGGCGCTCAAGGATCGGCCGGAAGATCTGCCTTTGTTGATCCGCTTTTTCCTCGATCGTTTCTCCTCACAGTTTCGCAAAGAGATTCGCGGACTTACCCAGCGCGCACACATCGTGCTCGCCCGCCACAATTGGCCCGGGAACGTTCGCGAACTGGAAAACGTGCTGGGCCACGCCTGCATGATGGCGCAGGCCAGCACTGTCGATGTGCAGGATCTGCCCGAATACCTGCGCTTTCCGGCCAGGCATCCGCAAGCCGCGCCGACACTGGTTACCGCGCCAGCCACGGATTCCGAGACGTTCGAAGAACACGAGAAGCATCTGATCGCCGAGGCGCTTTCGCGCGCCAACGGGAATCAGTCGCAGGCAGCGCGCGCCCTTCGCATCGGCCGGGACGCCCTGCGCTACAAGATGCGGAAACACGGGTTGTTGTAAGCGCTCTGCAGGCGATCTGAATCCTCCACGCAACGCGCCCCTCCGCCCCACTCGGCTGCGCGTGGCAGTCCACGCGTTTGGTGCGGTGTCACGCGGCTACACTAAGGTCATGGCGAAGTATGCGATGAGTTTGCCGATTTTGGCGTTAGTGGCCCTTGTGGGAAGTGGCGCTGCCCCGGTCTCGCCGCAGTTGGTTGCCTTAATTCATGTGCCGGAAGGCGGCATACAGCCGCAGATACTGGACCGGGATGGCGTCGTTCATCTTCTGTACTTCATCGGCGACCCAGCCGGCGGCGATCTCATTTACGTCCGCTCACGCGATTACGGCCGGTCGTTTTCAAAGCCCATTCGCGTGAACAGCCAGCCGGGAAGCGCAATGGCTACGGGCAACATTCGTGGAGGCCAGATCGCTCTGGGCGCGAACGGACGAGTCCATGTGGCGTGGATAGGATCGGGCAGCGCGCAACCGCGCGGCGCTTCAAACTCCGCGCCGGTCCTGTATACCCGGCTCAACGATTCAGGCACGGCATTTGAACCGCAGCGTGGCGTGAGTCAGTCGTCGTGGGGCGCGGATGGTGGCACGCTGGCCGCCGATTCGGCAAATGTGTACGTGTTCTGGCACGCGGAACCTCCCGGAGGAACAGGTGAAGACACGCGTCGGTTGTGGATGGCCAGGTC
This sequence comes from Bryobacterales bacterium, assembly GCA_003136575.1. Lineage (GTDB taxonomy): Bacteria > Acidobacteriota > Terriglobia > Bryobacterales > Bryobacteraceae > BOG-234. The sequence goes on from PLEX01000110.1 coordinate 42,783, forward strand.
TACAGACGGGGGCCGGAGCTTTGCCGGTGAGACGCCTGTGAACGACCAGGCTACCGGGGTTTGCGGCTGCTGCGGATCGCGCGCGCTCGCCACTCCGGATGGCGCGCTTTACGTGCTGTTTCGTTCCGCAAGCCAGATTGTGCATCGCGACATCTGGCTGCTCTCTTCCGGCGATCGCGGGGCCAGTTTCCACGGGTCGGACATATCTCAGTGGAATGTGGGTGCCTGCGTGATGAGTTCCGCCGCGCTGGTTTCGACGCCGGAAGGTGTACTCGCGGGATGGGAGTCGGAAAAGCAGGTTTACTTCGGCCGCGTTCGGCCGGGTAAGAATGGCGTTCAAGCGCCGATCGGCGCGCCGGGAACGGGAAACAACCGCAAATACCCGGCCCTCGCGGTGAACAAGCGCGGCGAGACTCTTTTTGTCTGGACGGAGGACATGGCGTGGAAGAAGGCCGGTTCGGCCGCATGGCAGGTTTACGATCGCGACATGAAACCGGAAGGCCCCGCGGGCAGAGCCGACGGCGTGCCGATGTGGAGCCTCGTGGCGGCGTACTCGCGGCCGGACGGCGGCTTCGCAGTCGTTTACTAGTACATCGTTTCACTAAAACATA
>PLEX01000189.1 GCA_003136575.1 Bryobacterales bacterium
ACGGTTCGGGAGTCGCTCCACGATGTAGGCATCGATTCGATCGCCGATTTGTTCGGCACATTCACCGGAACGTCGGCTGATCTGAATCGCTGGGTTGGGGAGTCGCCGCTGAACACCGATGCGGATTTGAGGCTTTCTTATCTTGCCGGCTGGGGTATCAATGCGGATTCGGCGGACTATTTGTATCGGCAGATGCTGAGGTATCGGCGTCCGCCGACCTTCTTCACGGGTACGCCGGAGCACATAGCGGCGGTGGTGGATCATCTGACGAACTGAGATCGCGGCGGTTTTGGCCGCGCGACTGCCCGTTAACGCTAAAAGGAAAAAAGGCCACGGGAAACGATCCCCGTGGCCTTTTCATCTCGCGTCGCTACAGTATTCATCAGCGACGGAATCCGCGGAACCCGCCATAAAAGCCCGGCCCGACGAAGACGCCCACGCTCGGTCCATAGTAGTAAGGGCTGTAATAGTAGGGAGAGTAGTACGGATACGGGTACGGATAAGGCGCATAACCCGGGGCACCCACCGCCAGGGGCCGGGGCGACATTTGCGATGCCATGCGAGCCGGAGGGCCGCCCGCCGTACCGTAGTCTTCCTGGTCAGCGTAATGGAATGCCGCAGCCGCGCGAGTAGTGGATATAGTCACCGGCGAATCCAGCTGAAAGGTCAGCATCGATTCCGGGTACACTTCGGTCGGCCGGCCGCGCGTTAGAAGAACGCCGGCACTGCCGGCGATGAGACCCGCGCCAGCTCCGATCGCCGCGCCGACTCCGCCGGCCGCCACCGCGCCGATGCCCGCGCCAACCGCCGTGGTACCGGCGACCGAGGCCGTCTGCTGGCCCGCCGGCGCCGTTGTGCCCTTGCGGTCCATTACCTGGGACTGAATGCTCGCCTGGCTGCCATCAACCAGAGAAACACTGGTTAGCTGGAGCCCCAGGCGAGAGGTGCCATCGACATGCGACTTGCGTACGTCGCTCACGCGGCCCATGACGGTGGCACCTTTGCGAGCGACTACTACGCCATCGACAATCAACGGTTGGGTAAGCGTTGCGTAGAATGTGTCGCCCACCTGGTTCCGATCCGAAGACAACCACTGGTTCACGCGAACGGTAACAGGCGCTCCCGGAGGGAGAGTCAGCGACGCCGGAATGTTTCCGTAGCCACCGGCGTTACCGGCCGGAGGGGGCGGAGGGTCATTGTAAGGTGTGCGCGGTGCGGAGGCATCTGGTGCACCAGGAACTCCCGCCTGATCCGGGGCTGCGGGGTTCACGGCGTCGGCGGATACCGGCGCCGCACTTGCCGTCACATCCTGAGCGGAAGGGGCAGGCACACGCGGAGAATCCTGCGCCGCCAGACCCGCGGCACAAGCGACCGAAACTATTGCAATTCGGAGAGATTTTGGTTTTTGCATAGCGACCTTGCTCACGCACTTCGCCTGCCAGAATTCTACCGTTCCAAACTATTGAATCTAAAACGCCGCGCAGGTGGCCGCACCGGCGACTTGCCACCAGACTGGTTGTTTTCAACCAAATCGCCAAAAAAACCAGCCGATCGGGAGGGCCGTGGACGAGACCCGCTGGACGATGGCGGGCGGGTCTCGACCGACGACGGCCGCTGGATGACGACAGCGGAGCGGACCTGCCTCCGACCGGCCATCGTGAATGAAACATTTCTGCCTGGCGCGGGTTTATGCACAAAAAATCCACCTTGCGATCCCGCTAAAACATTGAAAGAAAACCTCCGAAAAAGCTGTTGAAAGAGTGCGGAACCACTCTTTTTTCGTTTGACGATTGGGCTACGTTTTGATTATTCTCGATTTAGTTCCAGGGTTTACGGAACGATAAGCCAAGCGGGACGAAGCGAGTTTCACGCGTTGATAGGCTGCGGAATTCAAAAGAGGAAGCGGCAGGGAGCGGGGAATTAACGGGCGTCCGGCGAGGCGGGCTTTTCGCGATGGATCGGGCTGAACGCTATGATCCGGAGGGTTTTTCGAAAGAACGACCCGAAGGGGAGTGGAGGCCCGTGACAGAGCGGAAACATTGGAAGCAAGAGCGAGTAACGGGTTCCCGGCGTTGATGCCGCCCTGTTTCGGCCTCGAAACCGAACGGAGCGGAGGAGTTGGGATCGAACGGATTCGCGGGAGCTTTCGGTGTGGAAACGAAGGTGCAGGCCGGGAGCGTTGACCTTGCAATGGTGGCGAAAGCGTCGTTGTGAGCGAGCGAAAGGCCGTATCGAGATTCCGGCTCCGGCGGGACGCCGAGTCCGATGAGGATGTGTCTGTAGCAATGACCCGCTACGCGCCGAAAGGCAGTGGCGGCGAGCGGTAGACCGTTGATCCGGATCGTCCCGTCGCGAAGCGAACGTCGGCATGCAGACGGGTCGCTGAATCGTACCGTGAACCCTGGACGTTTTTTTTTGGGCCCACTGGAAAGAACCCGCGATCTGGCTCCAGCACCCGGGTTGAACAGTTTTTTTCGGATTCTGTCCCATCTCTACCCTTGGACACGGTCCTGGATGCGCCTCAACCCGCCGAGGCCCCCTTGGCGGTACCTGGTGAATCGTCGCTTCTGTCACCCGAAGCCGATTCTGGATTTCCTTCGGCAGTGCGCCGCGACTTGTCTGTTCGGGTTGGTTGCTTCCACGGACCAAAGCCGAAGACAGACACCTCCTTGCGGTCGCGAAAGCTGGCAAAATTAAGCTGGCAATAATCGCATCGCCATTTATGGGCGCGAAGTATTGTCTTAAGCTTCGTCCAGCCGGAAGGCTTGAACCGCTTACCTTTCCATTCTGCGAGATCCATGCGACCGCAGCGAGGGCAATGAGCGTAGATCGCGTCCTCGGGAAACACGGTGCGGGAGATAAAGCGCTTCTGGCAATCGAGGCAGCGTTGTGGCGCCACGAACCGGAACGAATTGACACACTCCCGGAAACTCCTGAATCTCGACGGTCGCGAGTTACGACTTCCGCAGTCCGGGCAAGATATGGGCATAGGTCAAATTAACGTGGGCGTCCAAGGAAATTGGGTTGAAGGTTGCGAGATCCCGCTCGCTACAGTTTTCCGGCCGGAGATATCGTCATGCATGAATCGGCGGAACGCCGCTGTTACGCGCTCGCGTACTCCGCTTCGATTTCCGAGCGGCTTGCCCGCGATCTCCCGGACAGGCAGCAAATCGCGCGTAGTGGACGTGATGCAGACCTCATCCGCCGTCTCAAGGTCCGCGACGGTCAGCCCGCGCTCCAGAACCCGTACCCCCGGCACGTTCAACTCCTGAAGAAGAATCTCGCGCGTGATGCCCGGCAGACATCCATCGGCGACAGGCGGCGTGAATACGCTCTCGCCTGACACAGCGAAGATATTGGCGGAAGTGCACTCCGCGACCCGGCCGTGTTCGTTGAGGAGGATGACTTCGTCAAACCCCTGCTGTTGTGCGCGCTCCGCCCAGACAAGATTTGCCGCCCATGAAAGGATCTTGGCACCCGTGAATTCTCCGGCGGCAAAACGACCGTTGGGTTGTACCGTAAGGCGCACGCTATCACCCCAGTCCTTTGAATCCGCGGTAAGAGCAATCAGATCGCTGGCGCTTCCATCGGTTTGGGGGCCGGTCCACATTCCCCCGCTGTTCCGCACGACTACCAGACGCAGGGTGCAATTCGGAGCGCGATTCGCCCGCACAAGCTCCATCAAAACCTGTTCGACGGCCACCTCGTCGGGCGGCATCGCCACATTCAGGAGGCGCGCATCCCGAAGCATTCTGGCCCAGTGCCTTTCAAACCCGAAAAGCGCGCCATCTTTAACTCTCAGCGTGCTGAAAACGCCCCAACCGGAGAGCAGGCCCACCTGTCCCGCCATCAGCAGAGGCGCCGTGGCCTGACAAATTTCACCGTTGTGGAGGATGTGGGCGTGAATAGCCATAACACAACCGATTCACTTCATCATCGCATCGCGCTTCGCTTTGAACTCCGTACCCGGATTCCATAGAGGATAGTACTGCCCGTCGGCGATCCGTTCGCCGGTTTCAAAGAAAACGCCCAGGTCTTCGACGGCCCCTGAAAGGTCCCAATCGGGTTTCACCTCGTCGGACGGTTTGTGGTAGTCGTGCTCGGTATAGTAATCGCGCTTCTGCTTGCCGTAATCGGCGGGCTTGCCGATATAGTCGACGCCTTCGTCCGGATCGAGCGCAGGCACGCCCTGTTTGGCGAACTCGAAGTGATCCGATCGATAGAAGTAGCCCTTCTCCGGCTCCGCGTCGCCCTTAACGGTGCGTCCGTGCGACTTCAGAACGTCCGCAATAATGCCGTCGAGGGTGGAATTGCCGAGTCCGATCACGACCATGTCGCTCGTCCGGCCCCACATATTCAGGCCGTCCATATTGATGTCGGCCAGCGTCCGATTCAGGGGATACAGCGGATTTTCGGCATAATATTCGGAACCCAGCAGCCCCTGTTCCTCCGCCGTGACCGAGAGAAAAAGGATGGAGCGCTTCGGGCCCGGATTCAGTTTCGTAAAGGCGCGGGCGATCTCGATCAGCCCGGCCGAGCCGGAAGCGTTGTCCACAGCGCCGTTGAAAATCTGATCTCCGGGCAGGCTGGTGTCGCTGCCAAGATGATCCCAATGGGCAGTGTAGATTACGAACTCATTCGCGTGGCCGGGATCGCTCCCTTCCAGTTTCGCCACGACATTGTGCGACTCGATCTTACGCAGCGTGTTCGTCAGCCGGAAGCTGGCTTTGGCGCCGGTAAGCGTTACCGGTTTAAAATCGCGGCTTAGCGCGGATTGCTTTAAAGAGGCCAGATCGAGGCCTGCGGCCTTGCAGAGTTCCGCCGCCTTATCGTAAGTGAACCAGCCCTGCACAGGCAGTTGTGAAGCGTTGTTGTCGGGGCGCTGGATCGTGAATCGCTCACCGCTCCAGCTATCGGCGACTACGGAAAACGGGTAGCCCGCCAGCGGAGTTTCATGAACGATCATCACCGCAGCCGCGCCCTTCTCCATCCCGATTTCGTACTTGTACGTCCAGCGGCCGTAATATGTCATGGCTCGGCCCTTGAACATCGAGTCGTCAAGTTTCGACGGGTCTTTCGGGTCGGGAATCTGCGGGTCGTTGACCAGCATCAGAATCGTCTTGCCTTTTACGTCGACACCCTTGTAATCGTCCCAGCCGTACTCGGGAGCCACCACGCCGTAGCCGACGAATACGATGTCGGAGTCCTTCACATCGACTTCCGGTTCGTAGTGGTTGGTAGAGGCGATGTAGTCTTTTTTGAATTCCGCCTGCACGCGCTTCCGGCCCACGCTGAACTCGGCCTCCGGTTTCGACGTAATCCCGGCCAACGGCACGGTTTGGAGGAATGTGCCATCCGGGTTACCCGGCTTCAAGCCGAGTTTGCGAAACTGATCCTCCATGTAAGAGACACTCTTCACTTCGCCGGCGCTGCCCGGTTTGCGCCCTTCGAACTCGTCGGAAGAGAGGGTCTTGATTTCGGCGAGCAGGGTGTCGGCAGCGATTGCGGCGGCGGCTGCCCGGATCCGCTTGGAGGAGTCGGCGCTGGAACAGGACAATATCGTTAATACCGGCAAAAACGAGAATGAGAGCGCGAGTTTTCGCATAGCGGCCTTCCGGTACATGTTAACGCACTAAGGCACTAAGGCAAGGAAAAGCCGATGCGCACGTGCTTTTTCGACGCCTCTGCCCCCGCCGTCCCTGGCAGGCGTGACCTTCCGTGAGGTTCATCATCGGCAGGCAAGTTCAATAAACGGCAGGAGAACCGGATCGAGGCAACGTTCCAGCCAAACCGTTTGCGCGCCATCGAGCCGCAAACGCGAGCTTCCGCCTATGTCCGCCCGCGCCGAATTACTTCGACACACCTTTCGGCACCGGTGGCGCGTATATATAGCGGAGTCCCCTGCTGACGGTTATCGGGATGACGGAAAGATGAGTCTCCCCCTCAAAGTAGCGGACCTGATACTCCAGGTCCTTGTAGTGCCGCTGGTCGAGCCCGGCGATGAACGCCCGCAGATCGCCCGCCATTACGCCGGGCTCCAGTAGCCCGACTGAAAAGAACACCTTCGCGGCAAGTGGCTTTCCCGTTGCCGCAAACGCTTTCTCGTCCGCCTGAATCGTCTCGCGTCCCTGCCATAGCGAAGGACTGCCGATGACAAACCTTCCGAACAGTCCGTCGTTGTGGAGGAGCGCGTAGATTCCGAACAATCCTCCAAACGAATGGCCAAACCACGCGCGATCCCGGCCAACGTTGTACGTGCGCTCGATGTATGGCACAAGATCGTTGCGGATGAATTGCAGAAAGCCCGCTGCGCCGCCGGCTGTCCCGGGCGCCTTCGGATCGGGCGTCGTAGTCAGGTCGAGTGCGCGTGGAACCCAGGCAAAACCCTGGCCGAAATCGGGGTATCCGATCCCGACGATCACAAGCTCCGGGATCTCGGCGAATACCCGCGCCGTTTCCACCACCGTGCCAAACTCGACATTGGCATCCGCGGCGTAGAGAACCGGGTAAGGTGCATGCCGCGGACTGTAATCTTTGGGCAACGCCACCGAGATCTGGTACGCACGGCCTCCGGCAGAAGCTTTCATGACCGACGACGTGACATCCGCTAGAAAGGCCGGTGGAGGCGTCTGTCCGTAATCGTTGGACAGGCTGGAAACCTGAACGGCTGCGGCGAGGGCAAAGACAGCAACCAGCCGAATTTTCATGGTGGCTCCGCATCGGCGCGGGTTAACCAAGCATACTGCATTTTCCCGACCACTGCGCGAACAGGCCAGCGGCGAATAGATCGCCAGGCTGGCGCGCCGGCGGGCCATCATACCATCACCTCGTCGCGTGGTGACGCGAAGCGTCACCAGCAACTGCCTCGGCAACCATCGCGATGCGAAGCGTTCCGATCGACCCGATCTCGACCTCAACCGCATCCCCGGCCTTCATAAAAAGCTGTGGAGTGCGCCTGACGCCGACACCGCCCGGAGTTCCCGAAGCAATCACGTCGCCCGGGTAAAGCTGCGTGAAGGACGAGATGTACTCGATAATCTCATTGACCGGAAAAATCATTTGCGCCGTGGTGGCATGTTGCACCGTCTCGCCATTCAGCCGCGTGGTCAGTTCGAGTTCCTGCGGATCCTCGATTTCATCGGCCGTAACGATCCACGGGCCGAAGCCGCCTGTGTGCGGGAAATTCTTGCCCGGTGTGAACTGACTCGTGTGACGCTGCCAGTCGCGAATCGAAATATCATTGAAGCAGGAATAGCCCGCGACATGCTCCAGCGCCTCCACCCGCGGGATGTGACGCCCGCTGCGCCCGATGACGACAGCCAACTCGCCCTCATAGTCCACTTCCACCGAACTCGCCGGCACCCAGCCGGACTGGCCGTGAGGCACCAGCGTGTCGGCAAAGCGCAGGAAAACCGCTGGAAAAGTGGTCTTCGGACGCCCGGTTTCCACCCGGTGCTCTTCGTAGTTGTGGCCGATGCAGAATACCTTCGCCGGATTCGGAATCGGCGGCAGTAACTCGACATCGGCGAGGTTGAGAACGGGCGCGTCGTCGCGGACTTCTGCGCTAACGGCGCGGTAGTCCTGACCCAGCATCGCTTTCAGGTCGGGCCATTGTGCGCTCAGCGCGTGGCTGATATCGCGTATCTGAGTGCCTTCGAGAATGCCGTAGCTTGCGACGCCGTTATTGAGAAAAGAGACGAGCTTCATGTAGTGATGTGATCCTTCAGATACTGCGTTTCACTGCGCCGGATTTGGCCGAGATGCTTTTCGAGATGTACCACCAGCAGTTCTTCGACGATAAAGCCGGCCGGTTTCATTCCCCACCGGGGATTCCTGCTGCGCGCTTCCACGTCGAGATCGGCGTCGGTCAGTGCCGCGATCGCGGCGGCGGATTGACCTGCGAAAGCGCGAATGTTCTTCGTAACTTCGGCCAGCGATCTTGCCGCTGTGTTCGCCACGGCAGCGCGGCGAGCCTCGTCGGCATGATTTCTGCCCCACTCGCGCTCGGGATGCTTCACCGCGCCGAGAGTCTGGGCGGTCCAGTAGGGAATGAACTCTTCGATGTGGCAAAGGATATCCATGACAGACCATACATCCGGTAAGGGATGCCAATGCAGCAATTCCGCCGGAAGCCGGTCGGCTTCGGCAAGAATGGCATCGCACGAAGACTGAATTCTTCGGACTGCCTCCGCGGAGCGGCTCATTCCCGGTCTCCCCGTTTTTCCCGGAACAGGTGCAGCGCTTCCTGCACGGGGCGGTCGGAAAAGGAGAACAGAACGCTTTCCTCGTCCGCCTCATGCCGGACGGATTTCCAGCTCGGAACCACGAAAATATCGCGCTTCTGCCACTCCACCACAAAATCATCGCCGACGCGCGTGCGTCCCCGCCCTTCCATCGGAACGAAGACCGTCGCGTCGGTCGAACGATAGGTGACGCTCGAAAACCCCTGCGGCAACAATTGCACGAAGGTCCCGATTGTCGTCATGGCGTGACCGCCGCTGGCCGGATTCGTGTAGCGCATTTTCAGCCCATGGCACGCGTCCCACGGTTCGGCGCGCCGCATGCGCTCCAGCGCCTCCCGCGTACGCAGGTATGGATAGTTGAAGACAGGCGAGTTGCCTGTGCCGCCCTTGTAATCCACCGGCAGCAAATTCGTGCCATATCGCGCCTCGCTGTCCCCCTCGGGACGGCTGATTGGCTGCTCGTCCACATCCAGATGTTCCGCGAACGAAGCGTCGAGGAACTGCACCAGCGGAATATCCAGCCCATCCAGCCAGAAAACCGGTTGGTTACTGGCGTTGCCATGATCGTGCCAGGCCATCGGTGGCGTAATGATAAAATCGCCTTCGTTCATCGTTGTGCGCTCGCCTGCCACCGACGTGTGTGCACCCGCGCCTTCCAGCACAAAACGCAGCGCGCTTTGCGTGTGCCTGTGAGCCGGGGCGACCTCGCCGGGCAGTACGAGCTGCACTCCGGCATAAAGGTCGGTCGTGATTCTGGACTCGCCGCGCAGTCCGGGATTTTCCAGAATCAGGACCCGGCGCTCGGCCTCCTTCGCCGTAATCAGCCCGCCGGCTTCCAACATGGCCGCGCGGATGTCACTGAAACGCCATGACGCGGGTTCGCACGCGCTCTGCGGCTCCGGCGTCACCAGCTTCGCGAGCGACGTCCAGAGAGGCGCCAGATTGTTTCGGCCGATTCGTTCATAAAAGGCCAGTCGTTCCGCGGTGTCGGTCGGATTAACGGTCGGGGCCATCGTGCGGCTGCTCCTAATACGACTTCGCGATCACGACGCGGCGATCCACTTCTTCGCCCGTAATGATGCACTTTCCGGCGCCATCGTATTCGTCTTTCAGCGGAATGTTGCGCACAGTGGCCTTGAATTCCTTCAGCCGGGCATCGCAGGCAGCGTCGTCTTTTACGTGCGCCATCACAAATTTGCCGCCGCCCTTTTCGGCAGTGACGTCGCGCAGAATGGATTCCACTTCATCCAGCGAATTCGCGAGCACGGTGTTCGCCGCCAGGCGCGCACTTGCCGCTGAGAGCATGTCGTGTTGCATCGTCTCGAGCGTGGTGCCAACGCGCGCGCCAATGCCATCCTGCGGCAGGATTTCCTTCGTCCCCGTATCGCGGCGTTTCAGCACGATATTGCCCGACGCCAGATCGCGCGGCCCGAGCTCCAGCACGACCGGCACGCCGCGCCGTTCCCAATGAAAGAACTTTGCCCCCGGGTTGTGGCCTTCCCGATCATCCACCTTGGCCCCGATATCCGCTGCAATCCTGTGCGCGGCTTCGAGCACCGCGGCGCGCTCATCGTCCTTCTTGAAGATCGGCACCAGAACCGTTTTCTTCGGCGCCAACTTCGGCGGCAGCACCAGGCCTTTGTCGTCGGAATGGCTCATAATCAGGCCGCCGATCAGCCGCGTCGATACGCCCCAACTGGTTTGCCAGACGTACTCGAGCTGGCCTTCTTTGCTCTGGAACTTCACGTCGAACGCTTTGCCGAAGTTCTGGCCGAGGTCGTGGCTGGTGCCCGCCTGAAGCGCCAGTCCGTTCTGCATCATGGCTTCGATCGAGAAACTGCGTAGCGCGCCGGCGAATTTTTCGGTCTGCGTCTTCACGCCGCGAATCACCGGCATCGCCATCACGTTCTCCGCCACGTCGGCGTATACGTCGAGCATGCGCAGCACTTCTTCCTGCGCCTCGGCGTGCGTAGAATGCGCGGTGTGGCCTTCCTGCCAGAGGAATTCCGTGGTGCGCAGGAACATGCGCGTGCGCAGTTCCCAGCGGATCACGTTGGCCCATTGGTTATAGAGCAGCGGCAGATCCCGATAGCTCTGCACCCAGCGCGCGAAGAAATGCCCAATGATAGTTTCCGAGGTCGGCCGGATAACGTACGGCTCGTCGAGCTTCTTGCCGCCCGCGATCGTGACCACAGCCAGTTCCGGCGCAAAGCCTTCCACATGCTCGGCTTCCTTTTGCAGGAAGCTTTGAGGAATCAGCAGCGGGAAATAGACGTTTTCATGACCGGTCGCCTTGAATCGCGCGTCGAGTTCGCGCTGCAGGACTTCCCACACGGCGTAACCGTTGGGACGGATGACCATGCAGCCTTTGACGATTTCCGCCGGCTCCGCCATGTCCCCCCGAAGCACGACGTCCTGATACCAGGCGGCAAAGTCTTTCTGTCGGGGAGTGATGGGCGATTCGGCCATAGAGTTTGAAGGCGCGGATGCGGGGCCGCACGCGCCAGACTTTCAGGTTACTGTATGGGAAAGGACGGACTGGCGGAGGCAAGAGGTCAGCGGTGAATGACTCCGGAGGTCGCCTTATAATTGACCATGGCCTTCGAAGGCGCCCGCATTCTTTCGCTCGAGAGCCGCCGTGCCGCGGAAATGGCCACGCTCATCCGCAAGCAGGGCGGCGAGCCATTTGTCGCGCCTTCCATGAGGGAAGTCGAACTCGGTCGGCACGACGAAGCCCTCGATTTTGGCCGTCGCCTGCTCGCCGATGAGTTCGACGCTACCATCCTCCTGACAGGCGTCGGGACGCGGTTGCTTTGGAGGACGCTACTGACTCGGTTCGATCAAGCCGATCTGAAAGCTGCGCTCAAGCGAACCACGATCGTTGTCCGGGGACCGAAGCCCTCGGCGGCGATTCGCGAGATCGGCCTCGCCGCACAGGTTCAGGTGGCGGAGCCGAATACCTGGCGGGAACTTCTCGAAACCATGCGGCCGCGCACGGAGACTCGGGTCGCGGTTCAGGAATACGGCAAATCTAATATAGCTCTGAACGACGGTCTGCGCGCGCAGGGGCGCGAGGTAACCACGGTTCGCGTTTACGCGTGGGGCCTGCCGGAAGACGCCGCGCCGTTGCGTGAAGCTGCGGCGAAGCTCGCCCGCCGCGAATTTGACATCGTGATGCTGACGACTTCCATGCAACTTGTCAATCTGATGAAAATCGCGGAGGAAGCCGGGATAGAAGCGGAAGTCCTCGATGGCCTTCGTTCGGCGCGAATTGCGTCCATAGGTCCGACAACCACGGAAACCGTGGAAGAATACGGGCTCAACGTGGACTTTGAACCGAGCCACCCGAAAATGGGCCTTCTTGTGAATGAACTGGCCGGATTGATTCCGGCGCAGCCTCGCGGCGCCTGATTGAATTTTCGGCAGCCGGCATCACAACACGGGCGAATCGTTCCCCAGCATCTTCTTTCGCACGATCTTTATTGGCGGCATACCCTGGCTCAGGAACTTATTGTGAAAGTCCTCCATGGTGAACGCCGAGCCGCGCATTTTCTTGTAGTCTTCGCGTAGCTTCAATATCTCCAGCTTACCCAGCGTGTAATACAGGTAGGTCGGATCCGACGTGCCCCGCTTCGTCTCGCGCTCACCGGTGATCTTCGTCTGGTAGCCTTCTTTCACGAAGAAATCCACGCCTTGCTCAAAAGTCATCTGCCCGGTGTGCAATTTAATTCCGACGATAAAACGCGCATTGCGCAGCAGCGCATCCTGTAACTGGCCAAGCCGCAGTTTTGGATCGTTACCGCCGAAACCTTCGTCGATCATCATCTGCTCGCAGTAATGCGCCCAGCCTTCCACGTACGTATTGGCGGAAATGAGCTTCCGCACCTTCGACGGCGCATTGGGCATCCAAAGAAACTGCACGTAGTGCCCGGGAAACGCTTCGTGGATCGCCGTGCTCGCGATCGTACCGCGGTTGAACGATCGCAGCCAGTCCTCGGTCTCGCTCGCGCTCCATGTCTTCTCCGGCAGCGTGACGTTGAAGTATGCCTCCTTGGCCACCCTTTCGTACGGTCCCGGCGTATCCATGGAAGCCGACGTCAGCGCCCGCATGAACGGCGGCGTTTCCTCCACGATCGGCATCACCGGCGACGGGATGGTCATCAGCCGGTGCTGCACGATGAACTCCCGCAGGCCGCTCAGCGTATCACGGAACGCCTGTAGCAGCTTATCCGCCGCCGGGTGATCTTTCTCCGCGTCATCGAGAATCTGCTGCGGCGTCTTCGTCGGATCGATCTTCTTCGCCGTATCCCGGAAACGCTGTTGATTCTCCCGCAGATTGGCGTAGCCCATGTCCAGCAGCTTGTCGAGTGGGATATCAACCATCTCGTCGTAGAGAAGTTTCTTCCGGTAATTATCCGCGCCGAGTTTGTAGTCGCCTTTCGACCGTGGCAGAAGATCCGTTTTCAGCCAGACCAACCAGGTCCGCAGTTCTTTAATGACGACTGCATTCGTTTGCCGGAATTCGCTCAGGAGCTCTGGGTCCTTGACGTCTTTGAAAGCCAGTGGAACGTCTTTCTGAAAAAAACTGACGATCCCTGGAACCTGCTCGATGGCAACTTCCGTATAAATCTTCGGCGGATTCTTCAGATTCGCCTTGCCCTCCACAAACAAATTCGGCATCAGCTTCTCCCGCGCAATCAGGGAACGCAGCCGCGCATCGGCCGGCGCGAAAGTCCGGCTCATGATGGTGAATGCCGCGCCGCTGGCAGCCGATGCATACTGGTCCGGGTCTTTTTCCCACATCCGGATCGATTCGATTTCCAGCAAGTTCGCGCGGATGCTGCTCAGCACCATCTCGCGATCCGCCTGCTGATCGGCATTCAGATTGTCTGACTGGAACGCCGCAAATTGGGTCTCGAACCGCCGCAGCGCCGCGACTTCCTTTGCGATCGTCGCCTGGGAGAAGTCTTCCAGTTGCGAATCGTATGCGTGGAAACCGTCCTGCACGGCGGTGGTTGGGCTGAACGGAAAGACCGCTTCGTCGAAATAATTGTCGACTAATGCATCCCAGGTTTGCGCATTCACAATGCCGGCAGCCATCAGCAACACAATAGCGAATCGTCTCATCTCGTTCCTTTTTCGATCATTTCAAGCAGCCCGGCCTCGTCGATAACCGCGACACCAAGCTCCTGCGCTTTTTTCAGTTTCGACCCCGCATCTTCGCCCGCTAACAGGTAGTTTGTCTTCCGGCTCACGGCCGCCGCTACCTTGCCTCCGGCCGCCTCAATCTTCGCTTTGGCGTCTTCGCGCGTCAGATTCGGTAATGTGCCGGTGACAACGAAAGTCATGCCCTGGAGCGTTCCTCCCTCGCGCTTCGGCGCATTGTGTTTGAACTGCAGGCCGGCCGCTCTCAGGCGCGCCAGAAGTTGCCGGTTGTGATCCTCTTCGAAGAACGCGTGAATGCTTTCCGCTACCTTCGGCCCCACCTCCTGCGCCTGCTGCAGTTCGTCGACCGTGGCGCTCGCAATCCGATCCAGATCCTCAAAATGATCGGCCAGTAGTTCCGCCGTTCGCTCACCCACAAACCGAATCCCCAGCGCCCCCAGCACACGTGGCATGGGAAGCGTGCGCGACCGGTCGATATTGCGAATCACGTTCGCGGCCGATTTCGGCCCCATGCGGTCCAGATCCGCCAGTTGCGCTTCCTTCAGATAGTAAAGATCGGCCACGCTCTTCACAAGACCCTTGTCCACAAGCTGCTCGATCAGCACGTCGCCCAGGCCATCGATATTCAGCACCCCGCGCGAAGCGAAATGGCCGATCGATTCCTTCAGGCGCGCGGGGCAATTCGCGTTGATGCAGCGGCTCGCCGCCTCGCCTTCTTCGCGAACGATGTGACCGCCGCAGACCGGGCACTCATGCGGCATGTGGAACGGGGTGCGGGTCTCGCCCTGTTTGGTGACGCGCACGACCTTCGGGATCACGTCCCCGCTCCGTTCGATCAGCACAGTATCGCCGATCTCAAGGCCGAGCCGTCCGATTTCGTCCTCGTTGTGAAGTGTCGCGCGGGACACCGTGACGCCGCCTACTACAACCGGCTCCAAATGCGCCACGGGCGTCAGCGCACCCGTTCGCCCCACCCCCACCGAAATATCGACGACCGTGGTTTCCCTCTGTTGTGCGGCATATTTGAATGCAATCGCCCAGCGCGGCGCACGCGCGGTAAAGCCGAGTTGCCGCTGTTGCGGAATACTATCGATCTTGAGCACCACGCCGTCAATCTCATACGGCAGACTCTCGCGTTCCGCTTCCCACTCCGCGCACAGTGCCACAGCCTCTTCGACGTTGGCGCAGACGCGTCGTTTGGGATTTACCTTGAATCCCTGCGCCGCCAGCCAGTCGAGCGACTCCCAATGGCTGTCAAACAGGAACTTACCCTCCTCATCGAGCGCGAAGTAGGTGTAGTAATCGAGACGCCGCGAAGCGGTTATGCCCGGCTCCAAAACGCGGAGCGAACCCGCCGCCGCGTTGCGCGGATTCGCGAAGCGCGGCAGATTATCCTTCTCGCGCTCCGCGTTGAGACGCTCGAATGCACGCCGGTTGAACACCACTTCGCCACGCACTTCAAACGGCGTCCTTCGGTGAACGCGCAATGGCAAGGATCGGATCGTACGGGCATTCTCAGTCACGTCTTCTCCGACCGACCCGTCGCCGCGTGTAATGGCGAGATCGAAAACTCCGTCCCGATACCGCGCCGCCATCGAAAGTCCGTCCATTTTGAGCTCGGCGACGTACCGGTATTCGGCATTGCCCAGCAGTTCGCGGACCCGGTTATCGAAGGCCCGAAGCTCCTCCGTCGAGAGCGCGTTATCCAGGCTCAGCATCGGCGAGCTGTGGGCAATCTTCTGGAAACCCTCCCTCGGTTTGCCCCCGACCCGAAGCGTCGGCGAATCCGGCGTGATCAGTTCCGGATGTCCGGTTTCCAGCTGCTGTAGTTCGCGCACAAGCGCGTCGTACTCGGCGTCCGTAATCTCCGGAGAGTCAAGGACATAGTACTGGTGTTCGTGGTGCCGGATGGACTCCCGAAGCTTGTCGGCGCGGTCGCTGATGTGCATATCGCTATAATCGTTAAATTCGATTGGTTTTAAGATTATCTCGCATCCACTGCAGCGCATAGCCATCATCTTCAATCCCAACGCTGGCGGACTTCTGGGGTCGAACCGTGCCCGTCTGGACGCGGCCGTCGACTACCTTCGCGGCGCCGGACGCGAGGTGGAACTGCGCCCGACCACCGGCCCGAACATGGCGGGAGATCTAGGGCGCGCTGCCATCGAACGTGGCTTCGATCTGATTCTGGCCGCCGGCGGCGACGGCACCATCAACGAAGTCCTGAACGGGATTGTCGGATCGAAGGTCGTTTTCGGTGCGCTGCCTTCCGGCACCGCAAACGTGCTTGCCAACGAGGTCGGACTGAGCGGCCGCCCGGACCGCGCCGCTGCGGAACTGCTCGACGCCGTGCCGGTGCGAGTCGCGGTCGGGGCCGTCGATCAGGCCGGCCACCCGCGCCGATACTTTCTTCTGATGGCCGGAATCGGCCTTGATGCCCGCATTGTCAGCGAACTGGATCTGGAACTGAAAAAGAAGGTCGGAAAGCTGGCCTACTGGCATGGCGGGTTGCGGCAGCTGGGCAGGGACATGCCCCGGTTTCGCATCAGCGTCAACGGCCACGTGCACGTCGCGAGCTTCGCCCTCGTTTCCCGTGTGCGGAACTACGGCGGCGATTTCGAGATCGCGAAGGATGTCCGCCTGACGGACAACGATTTCGAGATTGTGATCCAGGAGCGGGATCGCAGTTTCGACGTTGTTCGGTTCCTGATGGCCGTTGTGCTGAACCGTCTCAAGTCCACGAACGGCATCAGCGTTATCCGCGCCAGCCGCGCTGTTATGGCGCCGGTTAACGGAATCCCAGTGCATGCTCAGGTGGATGGCGAAGCGATCGGCGCTCTGCCCGCTACGATTTCCATAGTGCCGGATGCCGTCACGTTACTGTTGCCAAAGCGTTACGCTGAAGGCTGAGAAATCATGCGCACTCTGGCGGCGCTCCTTCTTTTGACAACACTTCGGATCGGAGCGGCGGCCTTGGCCCAGTCCGCGGAATCCGCTGACTGTTCCCTCGCTGGGTCTGTTGTCAATTCGGTCACTGACGCGCCCATCGTTCGCGCCCGCGTCTCGTTGAAGAGTTCGGCGGGCGATAGCCACGTCCTGCTGACCGACGTACAGGGCAATTGGAGCCTTGGTTATATCGCGTGCGGCCCGGTTACGATCACGGCCACGCGCCCCGGATACCTCGCGCTTCCAAAGGACAAGGCGCCGATGTCAATCGCGCTTGCGAAAGACAAGCCAGTCCGCGATGTGAAGGTTCGGCTGGACCCGCAAGCTGTGATCACCGGGCGAGTAGTGGACGAACTTCGCGACCCGATCCCGCACGCGCGCGTCGCGGTGCTGGAATCGCGCGTTGTGAATGGATTGCGCAAGTTTGAATACCGTGACGGCATGGATACCAACGATGCAGGCGAGTACCGCATCCCGGGGCTGGCAGCCGGCAGGTACGTAGTCTGCGCGAAGGCGGACAAGCGGGAAGATGCGCCTCCCTACGCTGAGCAGTGTTCGCTGGGTTCGCCCGAGGATGGGCCAGCCAGCGCAATGGCGATTCGAACGGGTTATAACGGCGTGGTCGATTTCCAGTTGGCGCCGATTACCCTGCGGAGCGTGCGCGGGGTTGTTTCCGGTGTGCCCCAGGGCGCGAACCTGGAACTGAATCTGCAATCGCGTCAGGTGGGGTATGGGACGAACGTGAACGACGATGGGACATTCGACGTTTCCAACATTCCGCCCGGTTCCTACACGCTCAGTGCCGTGGCGTTTTTCGAAAATGGCCCGCTTCAGAGATCGAGCGCAGTAGTGCCCGTGCAACTGAGCGACCAGGATATTGAAGGGCTTCGCGTTCATCTCGAACCACTCGTGAACGTAACGGGAACGGTTCGGGTGGTTTCAACGATCGGAACCGCGATCGGGAATCCGCAATATGTGGCCACCTTGTCGTCCGCATGGGGCGATCTTATGACGTTGCCCGAACTGCGAGACATACAAGGCGTATGGGATGAGAAGAAGACCACGTTCGTGCTGCCGAACGTTTTACCCGGTTCGCACCGCTTCGCTTTTGCCGCGCCGGCTCCGTTTTATGTAAAGCGAGTTATCGTCGGCGGTCGTGAGACTTCCGGGCATGAAGTAACGATCGAACCCGGCGCGCCGCACATTGAAGTCGAACTGAGCGACGACGGCGGAGTTGTCGAGGGCGATGTCTTCGACGGCGACGCGCCCGCCGAAGCGTGGCTATTACTGCATAGGAACGGAGAAACGTACTGGAGCGGACGCGCCAATGCCGAAGGACACTTCAAAGTCGAGTGTGTTCCGCCCGGCGACTACGTCGCCTACGCGTGGAATGACAATGCGACCGTCGAATACGCCAATCCGGCATGGATGCAACTCAACGCGAAAGGCGTCGCATTCACCATTCAGCCTTCCGAGACCACGCGCATAAAGCTGACGCGGCAGATCGCACAGCCGGACTAAACAGCGCTACTCTGGAGGCTGAGGAATCATGCGCACACTGGCCGCGCTCCTGTTTGTCGGTACCCTTTCATCCGCCCAGTCCCCTGACACGAGATCGTGCTCGGTTGATGGTACTGTAGTCAATTCTGCGACGGGAGCTCCGATTCCGCGAGTGTACGTCAGCGTTACGAATTCCGAGGACAACACTGTTCTGCAGTCGGACGCGGCGGGCCGATGGAGTGTCGAACACATCGCCTGCGGACGGGCAACGATCTCGGCTACGCGCGTCGGTTTCCTGAAGAGCCAGAAAGCGCCCGCTCTCAATCCTTCGGTCACTTTAGCCGACGCGACGCCCCTGCACGACATCAAACTGGAACTCTCGCCGCAGGCGGTAATCGCCGGGCGGGTGCTCGACGATCAGGGCGATCCAATCCAGGGCGCGCTTGTCAGTCTGATGACTTCCCGCGTGTTGAATGGCGCGCGGACGCTCGCAGCCACCATGTCCAGCGCGACCAACGATCTGGGTGAATACCGTTTCGCCGGTCTGGAAGCGGGCAAATACCTCGTTTGCGCGGCTTCGGGCCAGTTGGGTATGCCCGGCGGCAACATCCCGAGGCCTCCGGTGGGCGAAAGATGCTATCCGGGTCCGCTGGATTCCACGCCGGCCGTCACGATGGACGTCGCTCCAGGGTTCGAAGGGCGCGTTGATTTCACGCTCATGCCGGTTCAGACTGCGGAGGTACGCGGCGTCGTCTCCGGCGTGCCCGATGGCGTCAACGGCACCGTCAGCCTTGTGTCGCGTGCGTTGCCAAATATGACCGGGCGCATGGGCGCGAATCTTGCCGCGGCGGTGCGCAAGGATGGCACCTTCATCGTCAGGAACGTGCCGCCGGGCGCGTACATGTTGATCGCGAACGCTTTGCAGCAGAACCGGCGATTGATGGCGCGCACGCCTGTCGACGTCGGCGGCGGCGATGTGGACGGCATCCACGTTCACCTCGAACCTGGCGTGACGGTGGCGGGAACGGTCAAAGTTGTCTCGATCGCGGGGAGGAAGCTCGACAGGCCGCAATTCACGGCAATGCTGAGATCCACCGATTCAGGCGGCAGCCAGATCGTCTGGGATGAGAGCAGAACGTCGTTCGCCATGCCCGACGTGCTACCGGGAAACTATCGGCTGGATTTTTCCGCGCCGGCGCCGTTTTATGTAAGAAGCGCGACCATGGGCGGGCGCGACATCCTGGGCCAGGAACTGCCCATCGGCCCAGGGGCGGGAAGCATTGAAGTGGTAGTGAGCGACGACGGCGGCGTGCTTGAAGGCGATGTTACGGCGGAGGGCGAAGACGGACCTGTTGCCGCGTGGGTGCTGGTGCAAAAGGATGGCGCACAACCGCGTAACGTCCGCACCGATTCCAGCGGCCACTTCCGGATGGACACGATTCCGCCCGGCGACTACAAAGTCTACGCCTGGGACAACAACGTGAACGTGGAGTATGCAAATGCGGACTGGATGCAGAGGTACGGCAAGGGCGTCGCGGTGACAATCCGGCCCGGGCCAAACGAAAAGGTCAAGCTGGTCAGACAGACCGCGCCGTCGGAATGAGTAAGATTATCCTGCGTGCGCTGTTCGACGGCGCAAGTTATTCCTTGACCTTAAGCTTCGACTTGTTCTCTTCGATGAACGCCTTGATGTCGTCCGACATCGCCAGCAGTTTGGTCCATTGTTCCTGATACAAGGTCACCGGGAAACGCCCCAACCCGTAGACGGATAGCCCGCCCTTCTCGCTTACTTTCATTGAAACAGTCGAATTCCTCTTCTGCTTCAGTGTTTCATTTTCGGCGCGCAACCGCGCCAGTTCCGCTTGTACGTCTTCGTCAGCCATTTCCGAAGGATATCAGATCGCCTGGCGGAAGAATCGTCCGGCGCGACATGGTGCCGACATCGGCTGGCACGCAATCGGCTCTGTCACCGAATAATCCTGAAAGCGACGTGCCCCGGCAGGCGATCCGCCTGCAGAAAGCTGTCGAATGAATCGGCCCGACCGACCGTGGCGCGTGTCCGCGCTTTGCAATGGTCGGCGATATAGACCGCGTTGCAATTATGCTATTTCCTGACACGATTGCAGAACCTGGTGGTGGTCGAACAAGTCACGGAATCGCTGTCCGGCAGAGCCGCGATGCTGCGAGTTTTGACAGTCTCCCGGCGCGAGGATTCCAGCAGTTCCTCCGACCCGGTTCCCTGGGAATCGAAAAAGCTGCGCGGCTCGAGCAAGACTACGTCGCCGGGTCTAACCGGCCACACGCTCTGGAACACCTTCCTGCGCGGCGGGTATCCGGAACTCATCGCCGAACCGCTTCGCGACTTCCCACTGTGGCATTCGAGCTATATTCAGACCTACCTCGAACGCGATGTGCCTTCGCTTCGCCAGGTGGGCGATCTGCTGACATTTCGGGGTTTCCTGCGCACCATCGCCGCCCGGAGTGGTCAATTGCTGAAGATTAACGACGTGGCTCGCGACCTCGGCGTCGCCGTGAACACGGCCAAAGCATGGCTTTCAGTGCTGGAGGCCGCATTTCGGGTCATCGTGCTGCGCACTTATCGAGTTAACGTCGGCAAGCGGCTGGTTAAGACGCCCAAAGTTTACTTCGACACCGGCACGCTTTGCCATCTGGCTGGCCTGAAGAATGCGCATCATGCGGCAGGCCCTATGGGCGGAGCGATTTTCGAGACGGCCGTCCTCCTTGAAATCGTAAAAGGCATTTGTCAATCGGGGCGAGGAGCCGCAGATCTACTTTTGGCGAACCTCGGCGGGCATGGAGGTCGATCTGATTGTCGAGACCGGTGGCAGGCTGATCCCGATCGGAGTCAAAATGGCGTCGACCCCGCGACCAGCCATGGCGGACGGCATTCGGGCCTTCCAGCAGGACCTCGGTGAAAAAGCCGGACCGGGGTTTGTCGTACACACGGGACACATTCGGCTGCCGCTGGCACAGAGCGTTACAGCGCTGCCGTTCGCCGATCGATGACTGGAACAGGGCCGCGGTCGACGTCCCCTCCGGCGCGGCATCCACGGCCCGCGACGACAGGTGCCCTCGAAAGGAAGGACCAAGCCCCGTGGGGGCAGGCTAGTCGAAATCGGCCTTCACACTGTGAGCTTCGCGTGAATTTCCTGCAGACTCCACACCCGAATTGGATCGCGCTGTTTGGATGTAATCGCTTCCACCGTCGCCCGCGCGCCGCTCATCGTCGTGATGCAGGGCACGCGGTACTGCACCGCGGCGCGCCGGATCAGCTTTTCGTCTTCAAACGAGAGTGCGCCCGCCGTCGTGTAGACGATCAGCTGGATCGAACCGGCCTTCAGTAAATCCACCGCATTCGGCCGCCCTTCGTTCACCTTGAAGACCGTTTTGCACGTCAGCCCCGCAGTGCGAAGCAACGCCGCCGTGCCACGCGTCGCCACAAGATCGAAACCCAGCGCCGCGAACCGGCTCGCAACCGGCACAACCTCATCCTTATAACGGCTGTTCACACTGATGAAGACGGTGCCTCTATCCGGTAGCGGCGTCCCCGCGCTCAATTGCGCTTTCGCGAATGCCTCGCCGAAATTCTGGCCCACACCCATCACCTCGCCGGTCGACCGCATCTCCGGCCCCAACGCCGGGTCCACGCCCGGAAACTTATTGAACGGGAACACCGGCGACTTCACGAAGTTCAGCGGCACCGGCAACCGCCCCCGATGCTCCGTGACTTCATGCAGCTTCTTCCCCAGCATTAGCTGCACCGCGAGCTTCGGCAGGGGAACGCCAGTCGCCTTGCTCACATAAGGCACGGTGCGCGACGCCCTCGGATTCACTTCCAGCACGTAAACCTTGCCGCTCTTGATCGCATACTGCACGTTCATCAGCCCGATCACGTTCAGACCGCGTGCCAGCTTGATGGTGTACTCCTCGATCGTCCGGATCTCGGCCTCGCCGAGCGAAACCGGCGGCAGTACGCACGAGCTGTCGCCCGAGTGAATCCCCGCTTCCTCGATGTGCTCCATGATGCCGGCGATCAGAACGTCGTCGCCGTCGCACAAAGCATCCACATCCACTTCGACCGCGTCTTCGAGGAACCGGTCCACCAGCACGGGCCGATCCTGCGAGAAACTCACCGCCTCGCGCATGTAGCGCCGCACGCTGTCTTCGTCGTAAACGATCACCATCGCGCGTCCGCCCAGCACATAGCTGGGCCGCAGCAGGACGGGAAAACCGATCCGCCTGGCGATCGCGACCGCTTCATCCACGCTCGTCGCCGTGCTGTTCTCCGGCGCGGGGATATTCAGATCGTCGAGCAGCTTTCCGAACAGCTTCCTGTCTTCGGCGAGATCGATGCTCTCCGGGTCGGTCCCGATAATCGGCACGCCCAGCCTCTTCAACGGCAGCGCCAGCGTGAGTGGCGTTTGTCCGCCGAATTGCACGATTACGCCATCCGGCCTTTCGGTGTCGACGATGTTGAGCACGTTTTCGAGCGTCAGCGGCTCGAAGTAAAGCCGGTCGCTGGTATCGTAGTCGGTCGAAACCGTCTCCGGATTGCAGTTGACCATGATCGATTCCACGCCTTCGCTCTGCAGCGCGAACGACGCATGGCAGCAGCAGTAGTCGAATTCGATTCCTTGTCCGATCCGGTTCGGCCCGCTGCCGAGAATCATCACCTTCTTGCGGTTCGTCGGGTTCGCTTCGCACGACGATTCGTAGGTTGAGTAGAGATACGGCGTGAAACTCTCGAACTCGGCCGAACATGTATCCACGCGATTGAAAACCGCGCGCACGCCGAGCTCTTTCCGCTTTTCGCGAACCGAGATTTCCGTCGATTTCCACGAACTCGCGATCTGCGCGTCCGAGATGCCAAGTCGCTTTGCCTGCAGCAACTGCTTGTGGTCGGCCGTTTCGAGCGACCCGCCGATCAACCCCTGCTCGAACGCCACAACCTGGCGCAGTTGTTCGAGGAACCACGGATCGATGGCAGTCATCTCGTGGATCTCTTCCACGCTAAAACCCTGTGCGAACGCAAAACGCAGATAACTGAGCCGATCCGGCGAGGGCGTAATGAGCTTCTGCGGAATCAACTCCGGATCGAAGCTGTCCGTCCCGAACTTCCTGCCGGTTTCGAGGCTGCGAATGCCTTTGCCCAGCGCTTCTTTGAAAGTGCGCCCGATCGCCATCACTTCGCCGACCGA
>PLEX01000076.1:0-128 GCA_003136575.1 Bryobacterales bacterium
CATACCAGCCGGCATCTGATGCGATTGCTGGGTAAGGGCGAGGAACAGTGGCGCAAGTATTTGTTTTTCTGACAACCCGCCTCGCCGGGCGGCGTCTTGAAACACCCGGCAGGGCTCCGGACGAAAAC
>PLEX01000076.1:146-64395 GCA_003136575.1 Bryobacterales bacterium
CTCACACAAGTTTCGAGCACGATGTCGAGTTTGTCGAAGGAAGGATTGCCGAACGCCCCGAGCCAACCTGGAGACACTCCGCCGTACAAGGTTTTTTGATCCGTGAACTGTGGACTCTTTGCCGCCGTCCCGGTCTGTTTGCGATGCCGGAGCAGCGGGTGCAAACGCGCCCGGACCGTTTCCGGGTACCCGACGTCTGTGTCGTCGGCGAGCGACCGACCGATCTGGCACGCGGCATCGTAACGCTGCCGCCTTATTTGTGCGTCGAGATCCTTTCGCCGGAGGACTCCATGGCCGAAGCTTTGGAGAAAGCGCTGGAATATCTGAATTTCGGCGTCGAGTGGGTCTGGGTAATCGATCCGGAATCTCTCTCCGGCCAGGTATATTGCCGAACCGGTGCGATGGATGTCGGAAACGGGATTTTCTCCACCGAACGGTTCAGCCTGGACCTTTCCGGCGTGGAGTTTTGAGGCGAAGGCCGGAAAGTACATTTACCGCGGCACCGAGATGGACGCCAGAACCGCTTGCCATCGGGATGCAGGCCGAAACCCGTATCCCTCGTTCAGTTGCCCAGGCAATTGCGGGATACGCTGAATGGTGAGCATCAGACGCGGGTTCCTATGCCCGAGTCCAGGAGGATATTGCGTCTGCGGGACGGCACGGGCGACTCAACGAGCAGATGAGTCCTCGCCATTCGACGAAAAAGACCGTTGAGAAAGTGGGCTCCGGCGCTATTTTTTCAGCTCCGCAGTCCAGTTCTGCAGCACTGTCAGCGTCCCCTATTGCGAATCACCGCAGAAACCGCTGCGCCGACGCCCCGGACTCCGGTCTCAAGGTCACGGCAGCCGCCGGATTTCCGTCCACCGCGAGATAACAAAGGTGCTCCACGCGCGCTTGTGGCCCGCGTACCGGGCACCTATCCTCCATCAGATCACTCGAAGAGATTACCTTCCATTCCATGCTTCGACATTGACACCCGTCAGTCCAGTTGATAAGATCGCCCCACGCTCATGCCGGCATCCACACGCATTCGCAAGATCTCTCCGATTGGTTCCCTCTTATTGCTGGCGTCTGCCGTCACGCTGCCTTTAGTTCCACAAACGCCGCCTTCGGTTGGACGCGCCGGGGCCGCCGCCGCGACCGGGCCCACCATCGTCCTTGCGCCGGGTGCCAATCCGGTGCCGGATTACGGTGGATTAACCGTCCCGCCGCCGCCGCAAAAAATCCCGGACGGCTTCACATCTCTTTTTAACGGCGTGGACCTGACCGGATGGCACATCAGCCACACCGCCCGTCATGGCCACACGCCCGATTTTCACGCGGCCCACGGCATGATCCTCGGCACGCAGAACCCCCTGGGCGGAGGCGGCCTGCTTATCACCGACAGGAAATTCAGGAACTATGAATTCTATATGGAGGCCAAACCCGACTGGGGCAACGACAGCGGAGTTTTTCTGCGCACCACCGAAAACGGCGCGGCCTACCAGGTCACGATGGATTTTCTGCCTGGAGGCACCATGGGACGCCTGATACAGGAAGGAGGTCTCACCCTGAAGCTCGCCGGTGCAGCAACGCCCGGGGCAGCTCGCGGCGGGCCTGCGGGCGCATCGGGCGCTTCCGGCGGGGGTGGCGGTCGGGGACCCGACCCCGGTATGTCGATCTGGAAGCACGAGGACTGGAACACGGTTCGCATTCGAGTCGAGGGCGACTTCCCCCACGTTACCGTCTGGATCAACGGTCAGCAGGTCAGCGATGCGACGGATACTCAGAACAGCGCGGTTGGCGGGATCATTGAAGGCCCGATTGCGCTTCAAATCCACGGTGGACCGGTCCGCTGGCAACCGGGTGGATTCTGGCGATGGCGCAACATCGGAATTCGGGAATTGCCGTAGCTCTCAGGCGGGATTTTTGACTATAGTCGCCGATGGCCTGAGTGCAGAGTCGGCAGTCTCGGGACTCAAGGCGCTCGTTGTCACTGCCGGCGATAAAGCGGCGTGACAGGCGGACTGCCATTTAGTCGTTAAGACAAGCCCGATGACGTCGTCCCCGGCCCACGTGCCATCCCGCCTTGGCCCTACGAGTGAGTTTGCGAGAAAGAGAAATCCGCCCATCGTATTCTTTAAGCTGGCCTAAGGAACGACAAAATGGCAAAGCCGGGAATGTCACGCCTCCAAATCAGGAGCTTGCTGCGAAATTCAGCTGCAGGTCCAGGTTGGACCCTCTGCGTGGGCGCCGGAATCTCGCGACCGGCATTTCCCGATTGGAAGGGTCTGGTGCAACGGCTTGCCGCACGCGATAGCGATCCGCCGAGCGCAAAAGCGCTGAGCCACCTCCAGAATACTTACTCTTCGGATGCACTTCTTCAGGCCGCAATGGATCGATTGGCGATGAATGACGAACAATTCGCTGAGCTTCTTGCGACCGAATTATATTCAGATCTAGTGGCAACCCTTAAGCCACGGCACGCAGTGAAGCTGGTAACCGATGCCCTGACCGCCCGGCATATCGGAGATTTGACTCGAACGGACTGGCAGAGGTTTATTGATGTCCTGACACTAAGTTTCCCCAACATGACTGCGCTTCCACTGGGACGAGCGGTGGGCCAACTTCTTCAAGGACCGGCCAGCCCGACCTCCATTCTTTCGTTTAATGCCGAATCTCTCTTTGCAGCCGTAATAAACGCCCACATCGCTACCAAGCGAGGGGTAAAAGGTGGTGACAAGCTCGACTATGTAGTCCATGCGACGTCGGATCGAAAAGCTGGACGAATTCCGTATCTGTTTTGCCACGGATTGTTACCGGTCCCCGGCGTGAAGCACCAACATATCAGTTCGGTGGATAAGTTGGTTTTCCAAGAGTCCACCTATCTTCAACTCGCTAACACGTCTTATTCGTGGCAATCTGCATCCTTTCTGCGGGCAGCCTCCGGAAACAACATTGTTTTTATCGGCGTCTCGCTCACAGATCCCAATATGCGCAGATGGCTTTCATGGGTGCATAGTACACGCGCGGCGGAACTAACAGAAGTTGGCAATCCTGCGCCGACATCGACCGTTCACTACTGGATCGCCAAGACCCCAGGAGACGCCGCAGCAGAACGGTGGACTGAGTCGGTCGTCGCCCACCTCGGCGTACGTCTGATCTGGGTGGACGACTATCCGGATATTGTTCCAACCCTTGAGATGATGACTACCTGATGGCGCGTTCCAAGCGTTGCTATCTGCCACTGAAGGGGCGTCCAAAGCGCACTTGGACACACAATACGCGTCCCGCTGATTTGGGTCTGATTGTCCAGAATTCCAGTTGGGAAGCGCCGGGCGGCCCTCCGGCTGAATCACGCGCCGGTCGGAAACTGCTCCGATACTGGCGTGGTGGCAGGCAGTCCTCTTCCGTGAGACTACTTCCCGAAAGCGGATCTGGAGACGCAGCCGAAGTCAATTGTTGGCTGTTTTAATGTCTTGACGCCCGACGAAGGCTGACTGCATGCGACCGCCCGGACAAACCGCTGCCGGGTGAAGTGACGTCCGGTTGGGAACCGGAGAGTGGAGCGCTGCCCTCAACGGCATCCGCACTCCACCCCGTCGCCTACCGCCCCAGCCGCATAATCTCCCCGTCCAACCGGCGCGCCGCCCGCCGATTGAGCCACGACACGCCCATAAACAACAACGCCGAGACAGCGGCAAACGCCTCCGGATACCATCGGAGTTCCGGCCGGGCGACGACAATCCCCCAGATCGCAAGCAACGCCAGCCCCGGCGCGAGCGGCCCCAGATACCACTTCCACACGCCGCGCAAAAGATCGCGTTGCTTTTCGAGTTCCCGCCTGTGGAATTCGATACAGCTCATGTCACCCATGTCCGATGGCGACACCTGCGCGGAGCCGAAGGCATACAGATGCCAGGCAACGTAAAGGGCCCCGGCGACGATTAACCCAAACGAGATTCTCGGGACCGTCACCGGGATAGTGAAACACATCCAGCCAAACCAGATGACGACAACACCACACGCCACCTGCTCCCGTAAATTCCGAAACCGCACGCTTCGCTGAAACTTCGCCGCCTTCATTCGCAATTCTTCTATCGATATCTTCATCTCTTCTACCTCCTGGCCTTGCCAGACTTCCTTAAACTCGTCCATGTTGCACCCCGTCAATTTGTCCCGTCCCCCGATAATCCCGCGCCAGAACATTCTTGATCCGATGTATCTTCGTCGCCACATTTCCCGGCGCTAATCCGGTAAGTTCCGAGATTTCGGCCGCGTCCATCCCATCCAGATAAGAAAGGATCACCTGGCGGTCAACCGGCCTCAGTCGCTGAATCAATGCCATGAGCCGCTCGAGCGCGATCCGGCGGTCCGAATCCGGCGACACCGGCAGCGGTTCGACTTCGTCCAGGCTCACCAGCATCTCCGGCCGTGCACGGCGCTGGCGGATCACCCATGAGGTCGCCGCGTTATGCGCGACCCGATACACCCACGTCCGCAAAGAGCATTGCGCCTTGAACCCGCCCGCCTTGGACCCGCCAAAGCTGCGCCACAGCGCCAGATGAATCTCCTGGAGCAGATCGCGGCGCTTGTCCGCGTCGGCCTCATACCCCCGCGCCAGACGCGCCAGCGCCGCGCCATATTCGGCGGCAGCCTGCGTATAAAGGCCATCCTGATCTCTCACATCCATCCATTCCTCACATCTGAGGTAGTCGGCACAGTTTGGATTTTCTTACATTCAAACGGACGTTGCGCCGCGACGGTTCCCGCAAAGGCGATACAATTGAACTCGTAAGTCCTCCTGGAGATCTATGCTGACGATCACTGTAAATGGAAAAAGGCGGGAGGTTCAGTCTCCCGTCGACACCCCTCTTCTGTACGTTCTGCGCGACGAACTCGATGTAACAAGTCCGCAGTTCGGCTGTGGCCTGGCGCAATGCGGTATCTGCTCCGTGCTGCTCGATGGCAAGGAGATCCGCTCGTGCATCACCGCGGTTTCGGCCGCCGCCGGCAAGGAAGTCACCACGATCGAAGGGTTGCCCGACCGATGGGCGAAGCAGAAAGGCCTCCCGCCCGCGGAAGCCGAAAAGACGCTCCACCCGGTGCAGCAGGCATGGATTGANNAGTTATTCCGCCATCGTCGAGGCCGTTCAGTTCGCATCGCGCCTGATGGTGAAGGGAGGCGCGCAATGAAGAATTCCACCATCGAAAGCACTACGGTTTACGGCGCGGAATTGAGCCGCCGCGGCTTTCTAAAAACGGGCGGAGCGCTGGTCGTCGGCTTCGGCCTGCTGAAGGCCGATGCGGCCGTCGGCGCGACTTCGAATAACACGCTTGACGCCACCCTGCCGGGATCGTGGATCGAAATTCACGCGGACAACACCGTCCTCATCCGCACGGGAAAGTGCGATTTTGGCCAGAGTTCGGTCTACACCGCGTATCGGCAGATTATCGCCGACGAACTCGACGTGCCGTTTGAGGCGATCACGACCGTCGTCATCGGCGACACCGACCGCACGCCCGATGGCAGCGGCACTTTCGATCTTCTGGGCCGCGGTGTGGCGAATCTGCGCAAAGTCGCGGCGTATACGCGTGAGGCGATGATCGAAGTGGCGTCGCAGCGGTTCGGTGTCGCGAAGGACCAGATCAGAACGCAGGCCGGCGTGATTTCGGGCGGCGGCAAGAGCCTCAAATACGGCGAACTGCTGAAGGACCAGAACCTGAAGCTCACGATCCCGGTGACCGGAGATCTGACCAGCATGTTCGGCCTCGTGGTGAGCGGCAATCCGCCGATGAAGCCCGTGAGCGCGTACACCGTCATCGGCAAATCGTTTAAGAACAGCATCATTCCCGCCAAAGTGACGGCGAAGGAGACGTGGGTCACCGACCTCAAACTGCCCGGCATGCTGCACGCCCGCATGGTGCATCCGGCAACGCTCGGGTCGCGCCTCGTCTCCGCGGGTGAAGTCGACAAGAAGAAATATCCGAACGCTCAGGTCGTCGTGAAAGGCAATCTGGTCGGCGTTGTGGCGCCGACCCAGTGGGAAGCCATACAGGCCTCGCGGCAGGTGGCGGCGGCGACAAAGTGGTCGGACTGGAAGGGCTTGCCCGGCAACGCGAATCTGTTCCGGTTTCTCCGCCAGGATGCCGATTGGAAGTCGGCGACGGTGAACCGGAGCCAGAAGAGCGCGGGAGATGTGCCTTCGGCGCTGGCCGTCGCGCCGAAGTTGCACTCCGCCACGTATGAGATGCCGTACATGAAGCACGCGCCCATCGGACCCACGATGGCGCTGGCCGATTTCCGCTCCGATGGAACGGTCACAGTCCATACCCACAATCAGAATCCGCAGGCGCTGCGCGGCCAGATCGCTTTGATGCTGGGTATTTCGGCGGATAAAGTCGTCGTCAGGCAATACTCGGGCGCTGGACACTACGGCCGCTCCAACGGCGGAAACGCGGGCGCGGAAGACGAAGCCGTGATTCTCTCGAAGGAACTCGGGCGTCCGGTGCGCGTGCAGTGGATGCGACCGGAAGATTTTCAATGGTCGACGCAGTCCTCGGCGGGTTATTCGGATATCAAGATTGGTCTCGATGCAAAGGGCCGGATCGCAGCGTATGAAGTCGACCACTACATGCCCGCCATGCAGGACGATCGGCCGATCGGCGCGGTACTGGCCGGCCTTCCGACCATGGCCGCGCCAAACAACGACGGCGCGCGCCTGAACACCACGGTGAACGGCGTCTCCGACGCATGGGTTTACGACGGCGTGCTGAATCTGGAGGAGCGGGCACACGGCACATGGCAGGTCGGGCAGCGCGAGTCTCCGATTGCAGTGGGTCTGCGCGACCACAGCATGAGAACGCCGGGGCAATTCCAGCAGAATTTTCCGCGCGAGGTCGCGATCAGTGAAGCGGCGGCGCTGGCCGGAGCCGATCCGATTCAGTTCCGCATCGATCATGCGAAGGACGAACGCGTGAAAAACGTTCTGGAGCGGCTGCGCGCGGAGTCCGGCTGGGAATCGCGGCCCGCGCCGCATCAGAAGGCTTCCGCGACGGGTGCGGCACCTGTGCGCGGGCAGGGTGTGTCGGTTATGCTCCGTAGCGGCAGCTACTGGGCCTGTGCCTGCCAGATTGCCGTGACGCCGGCGACCGGCGCGATCGCGGTGGAGAAGATCACCATGGTTGTGGATCCCGGAATCGTGGTGAACCCGCTGCAGCTGAAGCGTCAGGTGGAGGGCGGTTCGCTCATGGGGGTCAGCCAGGCGCTCTATGAAGAACTGGCTTTCGACGAAGGCGCGGTTACGACGAAGGACTGGCTGACTTACCCGATCCTGAAGATGGCGGACATTCCGGAAGTGAAGGTTGTGCTGCTGCACCGGCCGGAAGTGGGAGCTTGGGGCCAGGGGTCGGAGGCTGCGAACGCGCTCGCCGCGCCAGCCATTGCAGGTGCGTTCCTCGATGCGACGGGCAAGCCCGCGCGGAAGCTGCCATTGCGGCCAGCCTACGTGAAGGAATTGCTGAAGGCCTGAGGTCTCGGCGGCAAGTCCCGGCCTGAAGGCCGGCAGGCAGGCGAAACCGCCTGCCCCACAAAATCACGCGAATAATTCCCGCACCGGCTCTGCGCCCGCAGTTTCGCCCAACGCATACCGCATCGTCGCCAGCACCCTGCCGACGCTCACCGGCTTATCCTTCGGCTCCGCCCCAATCGCGTCGGAACTGCCATAAGCCTGACCGCCCCGAACTCCCCCGCCGGCCATCACGACGGTCCGGCACTTCGTCCAGTGATCGCGTCCGCCTGCGGGATTCATTCGCGGCGTCCGACCGAACTCTCCCATCGCGACCACCAGCGTCGATTCCAGCAATCCGCCTTCGTTCAGTTCTTCAAGCAGAGTGCTGAATCCCGCATCGAACGCCGGACCCACGCTGTCCCTGTAGTCGCGCATTGTGCTGAATGGCCGCGAACCGTGGCTGTCCCATGTCGACTGATGGAAAACCGTGTCGAACATGTCGACGCGCACCTGACGCACGCCCGATTCCACGAGTTGTCGCGCCCGCCGGCATCTTCGTTCAAACGACCACTGCGCCGAACTCGCCACCCGGACGTATCTCTCCGTCGCCGCATGGATCGGTCGCAGACCCTCTTGATGCACCGGCGAGCCATCGCTGTAAACCGAACGGATCAGCGCATATTGATCCGCGTGCCTCGCCATGCGTGGAAAGATTTCGCAGATTTCGATTCCCGGCACGTTCGTGCGGATCGGACAGAACGGTCCCCGCACGTCGCTC
Organism: Bryobacterales bacterium; assembly: GCA_003136575.1. Classification (GTDB taxonomy): domain Bacteria; phylum Acidobacteriota; class Terriglobia; order Bryobacterales; family Bryobacteraceae; genus BOG-234. The sequence goes on from PLEX01000076.1 coordinate 8,415, forward strand.
GGCGCATCCGGCTTCATGTCCCACGTGTCGAGTTGCGACGGGCCGCCGGTCAGCACGAGCACAATGCAATTCCTGGCGCGTGGCGTCGGCCCACCCCACACGGTGCCGCCCGCCAATGGTACGGCTGCCGCCGCGCGTAGAAAATCGCGCCGCGCCAGACCACTCACTGGTTATCCTTGTACTCTTCGAGCCATGCCATCTGAATCGCCTCCAGTTTGCCCTCCGTCGATTTCAGCGGGTCGTCGGAGAACGCCGGCAATTCCGTGATCCATTTATGCAGATCCGTGAACCGTACCGTCAGCGGATCGGTATCCGGGTGCGCTTCGTATAGTTCCAGTGCGATGTTGTCGATCTGATCCCACGTGAGTCCGGCCATATGAACTCAGTATCTCAGGGCCGTCAATCGTGGACTCCGCTGAAAAATCTTCACGCACACCCGAATCCTTTTCGCCCCATGATGGAAACTGGCATCAGACATGACAGATCGGGAGTTTCGCGAAGCGTACGGCCAGCACAAGGACGTGCTCTATCGCTTCGCCTGGCGGATGACCAACTCGCCGGCTGCCGCTGAAGACCTGGTGCATGATTGCTTTCTCGCCCTCCTGCGCAACCCGGCGGCGTACGACAGTCAGCGCGGAACGCTGCGCTGCTTCCTGATCGGAGTGACGCGGAACCTCGCGCTGAAACGGTTCCGCGCGGAACGTCCGTTCGACGAACTGGAAGAGAGTTGCGCGGCGTGCGAGCCGATCGACCCCGACGGCCGCGAGCGCGCGGTGATCGTTGCGTTGGCTGTTGCCGCGCTTCCTCCGTTGCAGCGCGAAGCCCTGATTCTGGCGGAATACGAAGAACTCCCGCTGGAAGAGATCGCGCGGATCGTCGGCGCGGAACTCGCGGCAGTGAAATCGCGCCTCCATCGGGCGCGGGAGAGCCTGAGGCGCATGTTGACGCCTCTTCTCGAAACGAAAGGAACTGCATATGGACCCCATCGATGACCCCCAATTGAGCCGGCTACTACGGGAATGGCAGGTGCCGAACGCGCCGCCATCTCTCGACGCGCGAGTGTTCGGTTCAAGACCGAAATGGTGGAGCTTCCTGCTCACCGGGTCGGTTCGCGTCCCCGTGCCTGTCATGACCGCCATGGCGCTGATCCTGGTCGCCCTAACCGTGGCGCTGATTCGCCCGCGCCCCGCCGCGCCCGCACCGGCTCCCACCCAAGTCAATCTGGCCGATTTCCGCCCAGTGCAGGATCTCAACGTTCGGGTGATCCGAGGTTACAATGACTCGAAATAACGGAATTCAGGTATTGCTGCTTGCCCTGGCTGCGACCGCTCTGCGGGGTGAGGGGAACAGCATCAGGCTGGATGGAGGACCTTCGTGGAAAGGCCTTTCCATCAGATTCGAACCCAAGCTGGAACCCGATCCCGGTGGCGCTTCCCGCGACTTGGGAGGCACCGTAATCGACAAAGGCGTCCACGGCGATGTCGGGCAGCGTTTCATCGACGACCCGGCTCACAAACGAACCTTTGGATACGACGTGGAGCTGATTCCGTCCAACAACGCCCTCACGGCGGAGATTCGGATCCAACCCCTGCACGACGCTCAACACGCCGTCGAAAACGGCTGGACTCAGTTTGGACTTCCCGCTAAGCTCCCGAAATACCCTGTAATCACCGGCCTCCGCGTCGGGGACACTGTGGCGATCGATCTCATGGTGAACCCGTCCACAGGCCAGAAGATTGTCGACTATCTCACGCTCGTTCGCGAGCAAGCGCAGCCCGTGCACGATTTCTCGCTTGCCGATGTCGAGCTGTCTCTGGATCGGCCTCGTCTCCTCGTAAATGGAAAGCCGCTCGCTGAAGGACCGCCGGATGCAGCCTCGGGACCAGTGATCTGGATTTACGTGACAGCGCGCGGAAGGTTCTCCCTTTCCCTGCTCCCGAACGCGAAGCTCGGATTTCAAAAGAACGGCACGGCGACAGGCAATATACTGACGTTCCGCGACGGAGCGATGGAATTCCGCGTGGAGTGCAAGAGCCCTGTCGCGCCGAGTCCGGGACCCTACAACCTATACGTGCTTCACGAAACCGAGTGGCGTCCGCGTAATCAGGGAATGCAATTTACCCTCGCGGCGTTCGGCTCGGGGGACAAAGTAACGGAGCCGGTCATAGAGCTGCATTTTGAGCCAGCGAGGTGAACCTATGAACGCATCCACCCTGATCACCGGACTCCTGACCGCATTCCTCGCCGCCGCGCAGCCTGCCAGCGTCACCGCATTCGAAGTCGTCTCGATCAAACCGCACCCCGAGCCCATCTACGTTTCCTCAAGTTCCACGTCCGGAATGACGACGCGATGGATCGCAGGCACGCTGATGGATCTGCTCGTTGACGCCTACGACTTGAAGTACTACCAGATCTCCGGAACGCCGAATTGGGCCGAATCAGCGCGCTTCGATATCGTCGCGAAAGCAGAAGGCGATACGCCTCCCGACCCCGAACACTACCGCGCGATGCTCCGAGCGTTATTAACCGATCGGTTCCAACTCAAAGCTCATCGCGAGCTGAAGGAGATCCCCGTTTATGCGCTGGTCGTGGGCAAAAACGGCCATAAGCTGAGTCCGCCGGATATGAACAGCAGGCAAGGCGGCACGATTGTCAGCGCCGGCACGGTTCACACCTATACGGCGCATGGCGTCATGCAGCGATTGGCTGATCAGCTTTCCAACACCGCGGGTCGCCCCGTTCTGGATAAGACAGGACTCGCCGGCGAGTTCGCCTATGACCTCAAATTCACCCTCCCGGACAGTGTAACCAGCGCCAACTCGGACATTCCTTCTATGTTCACCGCACTCCAGGAACAACTCGGACTCCGCCTTGAGCCGCAGAGTGCGCCCGTTGAGGTCCTCGTAATCGAAAGCGCGCAGAAGCCATCCGAGAACTGACGTCGTGTATGGCGCTAATACATCACGCCGTTCTTCTCTCCGCCAACCAATTTCCCTTTGGATTTCGAACTGAGCGCCACCGCCAATCAGTGCTTCTTCGGCTTCGCTGCGGCATCCGGGATAAACCCGGCGCCCGCTCACTGCAGGAAGGCCTTCCACATCGCCACCGTCAGCGCGTGTGCCACCATTCCCGCCTGAATGCCGCCGGTCTGACGCCGCGCCAATCCACAGAACAGGCCGAGAATCGCGGCCGCAATCGAGAATCGCCAGTTCGGAAACGGACCGCGAAAGCCGAGATGAATGCTTCCAAACAACAGCGATGTCGCCACCAGCGCGACAATCGGGCTGGATGTCCATTTTTCGATCCACGGCTGCAACAGCCCGCGAAAGATGAACTCCTCGGAAAGCGCTGTCACCCAGAGAATTCCTAAAAACGTGCCGACGATCAGGATTGCGTTCATCGGGTGGGGTTGCAGCGACACCAGCCCGAGAGCCCAATAAGCCGCTCCCGTTACGGGCAGCAGAATGGCGAACCACCGCAATCCGGCGAGCCATTCGCTTGCATTGGGCAGAAAACGGTAATCCGCCGGTGCATGGCCGCGAATCGCCGTTATCGAAAGCGCCATGACGCGGATCAGCATCAGATGCCCAAGCACGGACACGTCGAGCCTGGGGATAGGACGCGGATAAATTCCGCCAAACGCCTTAAAAATGATCAGAGCGGCGACCAGGCAGAGGTAAGCCAGATCGGCCACGGGATGGGCTGGAAACACCATGTACCAAAAACACGTCACCAGCGCGATGCCGCCAAGGGTCGCGAACGCACCAAAGCTGAAGTGTCCGGTGAAAAGCGCGTAAATCAGCCAGGGCGCCACCGCGCTGGCGGCAAGCAGCGAAGCCGCGCGAACCCTGCCGAGAGCCATGAAACGATCACGCGCGCCGGCAAACCCCGGCAGCAGATAGAAAGGATATTCCAGGAGAAACGCCAGCGCGAGCGGCGCCGCGATGCCGGCGGGAACGGCCTTCCAGTGCGCATAGACGCCGGCGGCAGCGCTCAGCAACACCCAGCCAACGATAACGGCGAGACGAAAGCCGCGGATGGATCCCGCCGCGGCGGTCGGTGGCGTTCCGGTCATTGATAGTTCAGCGGATTCGCATCCCGCATGGTTTGCGCAATGCCTCGCGCCGTTTCGATATTCACCAGCGGGCCCTGGCCGATGCCCGGACACCATCGCGCCGTCTTCAGCCATTCGCGTTTGCTATCCACCAGTTCCGGCCAAAAGGGAAAAGTGCTGCACTGGAGCGGCTTTGCCGGATGAACGGAGCAGCCATCTTCCTTGAGAAAGACACATTGTGCGTGGCGGGGAACGCGGAGGCGCCGCAGATTCTTCGTGCGGTAGACGTAGCGGCGTTCGAAGTCGTCGGGATCCATGCCCAAGTAGGAAGCGAGCCGCGGAATGTCGTCTTCGGTCAGATAGACGAATCCCTGCTGCTCGCAGCACTTCGTGCAACCGGATTGGCACTGGAAACGCACGATTTAAGCGGGGATGCCGGATCCGGCATCGGGTAAGCCAAGTATACCGTTCGGCATCTGAACCGCTTCACGGAAGCGGGCTACGGCCCAGACTGCGAAGTTTCCGTCAGGCCGATTGGGCAAGAGCGGAAGGGATGTGCGACATAAGCGTGGAAATCAGGAGCCCGCCGCGTCTCCCGGTATCGACCAACGCCAGTCCGACCCCCGTGGCGACGGTCGCGTCTTCGTTCGAGTTCGTCGATCTGCCATGCGTGCCACCGACGGTCGGGATGTTCGCGAGGCCACGGACGAAGCTATTAAGCTCTGGGGGGCGAACCTTTCAATCCGATTGTCGCGTCGGGTATAAATCCCGGCGCCCTCCCCGGCGAAGCAGGGCCATCGCCTCGTACCGGTGCCGCTTTGTCTCGCGCCAAAACTGGCGCGCTGCCCTACTATTCGCGACCAACGGTTGACCAATTCCGAACTGGCAGGTCGTCTTGGGGTTCACGAACGCGCGATTCGTGTATGCTCGATCCTGAACGTGCTTTAAAGCCAGCCGGAACTCAGCGGCACTGGCCGCTTCAGGCAAACAGGTGACCGTCAAACTTCACGATGCCGTCTGAAAACGGCTGGAGGTCAAACCTGAAAGAGTCGGCATAGAGAGGCGAACATTTACGCCAGGCTTCGCGAATAGATGTGATGGCTGCTGTACGTCTGTGTGTATCTGCGTCATCATGCCCGCCAGGACGCCTTCAGCGCTTCTTCAGAATCGCCCATCATAATTACCCTGAGCCAACATGCTCGCGTGACCGGAGTGTGTCCGGTTGAGGAGAGCTTCCATGAAGAGAATTTCCGTAATACTCACGGCCGCCGGCGCCCTGCTGGCCTGCCTGGCCCTGGCCCAGGCGCCCGCCACCGGGCCGAACAAGGTCGTCCAGACCGCCAAAACCGGCGGCGACGGCGGTTTCGACTACATTTACGCCGATGTCGACGCCCGAAAGCTGTACATTCCCCGCTCCGGACAACAGACCGCGCGCATCACGGTTTTCAATCTGGATACGCTCGCCCCGATCGGCGAAATCCCCGGTGTCAACGCCCACGGCGCGGCCACGGACACGAAATCCGGCCACGGTTTCGTCAGCAGCAAGCCAGTCGTGATGTTTGACACGAAAACGCTCGAAGTCATCAAGAAAATCGACGTGCAGGGCAACCCCGACGGCATCCTCGGCGACCCGTTTAACCAGCGCATCTATATCTTCAGCCACAGCGCGCCCAACGCCACCGTGATCAATGCCGTAGACGGCAGCATCGTCGGAACCATCGATCTGGGCGGCGCGCCGGAGCAGGGGGTCACCGACGGCAGAGGCCACGTCTATGTCGATATCGAAGACAAGGACAACATCGCGGTCGTCGACGCGAAGACGATGGCCGTCACCGGCCACTACGACATCGCCGGCAAGGGCGGCGGACCGGGCGGACTGGCGATCGACGCGAAGAACAACATTCTGTTCGCTTCGTGCCACAATCCGGCCACCATGGTCATTCTGAGCGCCACCGACGGCAAGATCCTCTCGACCCTGCCCATCGAAGCGGGCACGGACGGCGCAGGGTTCAACCCGAACACCATGGAAGCGTTCAGTTCGGCCGGCAACGGCACGGTCTCCATCATTAAAGAGAACAGCCCGACCAGCTTCGCCGTCGAACAGATCGTGCAGACGATGGCCGGCGCGCGGACGATGACGGTCGATACGAAGAACAACCGGGTGCTGACGATGTCACTCGAATACGGTCCCCCGCCGCCTCCCTCGGCGGCTCCGCCAGCGCCGGCTCCTGGCGCACCGGGAGCACCGGGCGGCTCGGGTCGAGGCGGCGGACGTGGGCGCGGTCCCGGCCGTGGTCCGGTAGTACCGGACTCGTTTACCATTCTCGCCGTCGGTACAAAATGACAGGTACAAAGTAGATATGAAAAACACTTCCATCGCAACTCTGGCCGGCGGCGCTTTGCTGGCGTTCATCGCACTGGCCCAGACGCCATCCGCCGGACCCTATAAGGTCGTGAAAACCGCAAAGGTCGGCGGCGACGGCGGCTTCGATTACATCTACGCCGATAACGACGGGCGCAAGCTCTACATCCCGCGCACGCAGCCCGGCACACCCCGTATTTCGGTCTTCAACCTCGACACCTTAGCTCCGATCGGCGAAATCCCCAACGCCAGCGCACGCGGCGCGGCGACCGATACGAAGTCCGGACATGGCTTCGTCAGCAGCAAGCCGGTGGTCATGTTCGACACGAAGACGCTCGCCGTGATTAAGACAATCGACGTGCAGGGCGGCCCGGACGGCATCCTCGGCGATGCCTTCAGCGGGCGCATCTACATCCTCAGCCACAGCGAGCCGAACATCACGGTAATCAACGCGTCGGACGGGTCTGTGGCGGGCACGATCAATATCGGCGGCGCTCCCGAACAAGCGGCAACGGACGGCAAAGGCCGCATCTACGTCGACGTGGAAGATAAGGACAACGTCGCCGTGATCGATACGAAGACGATGGCCGTGATCGGCCACTACGACGTGGCGGGCAAGGGCGGCACCTGCGCCGGTCTCGCCATGGACGCGAAGAACAACGTTCTATTCGTCGCTTGCCGCAATCCGGCGAATATGGTCATTCTGAACGCGCTCGACGGCAAAGTTATCACTGTGATCCCGATTCAGGCTGGCACCGATGGCGCGGGCTTCAGCCCCGCCACGATGGAGGCATTCAGCTCGGCCGGTGACGGCACGGTTTCGATCGTCAAGGAAAACAGCCCGACAAGTTTTGTGGCCGAGCAGGTGGTGCAAACCATGCCGGGCGCGAAGACCATGACGATCGACACGAAGAACAACCTGATCCTGACGATGACGGCGGAATACGCGCCGCCGCCCGCTCCGACAGCGGCTCCGGCGCCGCCACCCCCACCGCCTCCTGGCGGAGCACCGGGGGGATCGGGACGCGGCCCCGGCGGCGGTGGACGCGGACGCGGTCCCGGCCGTGGTCCGATGATCCCGGATTCGTTTACGATCCTGGCCGTTGGCAAGTAGGTAATGGGGCTGGCCGTGCGGCCTTTGTTTCCCTGGTGGGCCTTTGTGGGGCAGGCGGTTTCGCCTGCCTGCACTCCGGTCACGGTCGCTCTGAGCCTCGCAGCCGAAACATAACCCGCAATTCACTGCGCCAGTTCGCGGCCAGACCGATGCGGGTAAAGTCGATGTGCGGCACAAGCCCGTCGATCATCGTTTCCGTGGTCGAATGAAACTCCAGCGACGGCGCGGCCAGCAGGATTCTCGGCGCATCGCGGCGGATCGCGATTCCGGGGAAATATCCGTGCCGCTCGAAATCGCCGGCGGCGAGATGTTTTCTCACCCGCAGCCAGTAGTCGAGGGCCTGGAAAGGTAGCTGTAAATCGGCAGTCGTCTTGAGTTCGATCACGGTGAGGCGACCCGTATCGTCGACCCCCAGCAGATCGATCACACCGCGCTCCGGTCCGCTGAAAATCGGTACCTGGCCATAAATAGGGGTCGGGCGCAGCGAGGCGTCGAGAATCCTCGGATTGGCGCGGACCTGAGCTTCGAGCCATCCTTCGGGATGCTGTGTGTACAACGGATGCTGCCGGTCCTCGGCGGCGTCATTGCGCAGGCGCAGAATTTCCTCAGCCATTGCGGCCAGAGTTGCAGCCGAGCAGGGCCGCTTTCGCCCGATTCCGCAAAACAACCGCCCACCGGACGCGCGGCCAAACTCCAGCCCCTGGGCGCGAAGACTGACCGAGCCGTCGCTTTGTTCGACGCGTTCGGCTGCGGCGGGAAGCCCCGGGATCTCCGGCTGCTCGAGATTCGGTTGAACGGGCTGGCGACAGGGCGGCAGCGTGGATTCAACGTTGCCCGCGTCGGCAAAATCGATCGCGCCGGCGCAATCCCGTGCGTCGTAGGCATATAGCTGGCAGTGAATCCTGGCGGGGTCGATCAGAGCTGCGCGAAACGCGGCACCTCGCTCGCGACGCATCGGAACGTAGAGAAGGAGGTGGTTGACCGTCATGCCCTTTTCGCGACGGCGCAGGTAATCGAGCCAGATCAGGCCAAACGGGACAACTGCTGAGCAGTCCGCCGCGTCGGGCGGCGCAGCGAGCGCAGCCATGCCGATGGAACTTGCGCCGGAGCTGCGGCGAAGGTACGCGCGCACGTAAGAAGGCGAGAGGCTTTGCTCCAGGTTGGCGTCTGTGCTCACGTCTTCGGTACGCCATTCGGGAAATTCGCGCGCGAGCATGAGGCGGAAGCGGTCGCGAAAGGCGAGGCGGGTCGACTTTCGGCGCAGTTCCACTCCAGCGGCTGCGGCGAGATCGGCAATCTGGAGTTCGCCCGCCGTCTTTGGGAAGCGTTCGGTGACGAGCGAGATGCGGTCCCGGCGTTGGTCTTTGATTTCGACGATTTTTCGGACAAGGTTGCGGGTGTCGTTCCAGGCTTGGAGAACGAGACGGCCGTTCCATTCCGTGATTTCCCAGTTTTGCCCGATCAGGGGAAGAGGTTCTTCGCCGGGGTCGAGGACAGCGGGCTGCGCCGCCGCGGCTATGAAGCGCTCGACTGCGCTCCGCAAGCCGGAATCGGACTGCACGAGTTGTCATTGTGGCAGAATTCGAGGCGCGTGCCAATACCTCTTTCCGAAAATGGGGGTATATATGTGGAACCCGCGCCGAATGTTATATTGAGGAGGAAGTCCGGTCTGAGGATGATCGGATGCAACACTGCGGTGCAAATTTGCGGTGAGGTGGCAGAGTGGTCGAATGCGGCGGTCTCGAAAACCGTTGAACCTTTACGGGTTCCGTGAGTTCGAATCTCACCCTCACCGCCATATTATTTTCAGTAACTTACAGCCAAAACCCATGCTCGGCAACAGGCGGCGCATCGAGAGCGACCGGAGTTTCGACGACAACCAGCTCTCTCGAATCATTCGCATCGCCGGTGTCGCATAATGTTCGGCCTCGGCCGGCAACGAAGGTTTACATCGCGCTCGAACCGGTGGACATGCGCAAAGGCTTCGAAGTCTGCATGGCCTGATGCGCAACCATCTGGGCGATCAAACAGTCACTGGGCTGTTACGGCTCCAGATAGGCGGCGGCCAACTCCCGGTACTCGGTCGGCGTTACCAGCTGAAAACGTAGTTCCATGGAGCTGAATTTCCGGATATCGTTTTGCATTTCGTCGTCCGGTATCTCGGAGCCCGCAATGTACAACTCCCCGGCCGAGATCCGAAAAGGCAGGACACTCCATTTCTTCGCCAGTTCGGCGGGCAGAGCGCGGGTTACGGGTAACGACACCGACGACGGTTCCGGTTTCCCCATCGGCAGATTGTGCTGCAGCGCAAGCGCGGTATAGAGATCCTCTTCCGTCAGCAAACCGAGCAGGAGAAGATGCTCTCCCAGACGCCGCGTGGCCGGCTTTGAAGCGATGGCGGCGTCCAGCTGTTCGCGCGACAGCCACTGGCCGCCGGCGAGGATTTCTCCGAGCATCCTGCGATCCACCATCAGCGCGGCGCGGTTGGGGTACGCGTGGTCGGTCTTGGCCCACACAAGCGGTCTGCCACGCCACTTCGAGATCGTGTAATTGCAAATGGCGCGGCAGGTGGCAAAGCAATTGATCCAGTTAGCGGCGACCACGCGGATCGGAACGGCGGAGGCGAATCGCCAACCGTAAATTCGTGCGCTGCAGAACATGCGGATTATTGTGTGGAATAACTGAAGCGCCAGTCCGGCGGCGGATGCGGGCGCAAGCCATTTTGCTTCGTGTCCCAGCCCCCAGGCCCCGTTGTTGGCGATAGCCCACACAAGCGTGACGGCGCCATAGAGAAACAGCAGGTTGGAGATCGGTCCCACAATGTTGCCCACCAGGCCCTTGCGGTCGCGCCAGAACCAGTAGAGGTTCCGCGCAGTTTCGTGGAAAGGATGGAACTCCCACGATTGAAGGCCAATGCCTGTCATCCACCGCTGGCGCTGTTTCACGGCGGATGCGAAGCGCCGGGGAAAATATTCGCGCGTCGCGATGGCGCGGCCATGGCGGATCTGGATCGGAATGAACTTCTGGCGAAGACCAAGGCTCGCGACGCGAAAGCCGTTTTCGTAGTCTTCGGTCAGGCAGGAGGGCTCAAAAATGCGGTTGGAATGGGCGGCGGCCAGCCGTTCCAGCGCGCCGCGGGAAAATCCCGCACCCACCCCGCTGGATGGAATGAATCCTCCCATCAGGGAGCGGGCCATCATGTCTTTGTGCTGGTATTCGCAGAATTCGTCGCAGTAGACGCCGTGAGTTACTTCGCGCAGCGGAGTGGGAAGCGCCAGCACGGGGATCTGCACCATGTCGTACCACTGGGCATAATAGTTGATCCAGGCGAGGGCATCGGGATCGATGATATCTTCCGCATCGTGCGTCACCACCATGTCGAAGCGGACGCCATGCTCCTCTTCATAGAGGAGCATGCGCTGATAAATCCAGTTCAGGCAGTCGGGTTTGGAAGTGGGGCCATCGTGCGGGCACAGGGCGAGATGCACCGCGGGATGGCGTTTCATTGCTTCCTTAATCGCGGCGAGAGTGGGCGCGTCGTTCGGATAAGCTCCGACGAATACCTCGAAACGCGGATAGCGAAGCCCTGCCAGATTGTTATCGAGCATGTTCCGGATCACCCGGTGTTCTTTCCACACCGGGATGAAGACGGCTATATGGACGGGAGCGGTTGCCGCAAGCTCTTCGTCGGAGGGTATCTGGGGAGGTTCGGTGCCTGGTTGAAACTGCCGCGCCGCGGGCCGGCGACAGACCCTCAGGAGCGCAAGCGCCGCCGGACGCAGCGCCAGGCATTGGAGGAACCACTCATTCAGCTGCGCGCTACGGCGCAACTTGCGCGTGTTATTCAGGAGCGCCAGTCGCAGCCATGCGAACGCGGCCGCCGCGTCGACGACACAGTCGTCCAGACCACTCAACAGCATCCAGAACGCGAGAGGCGTCAGTAGCAGTGCTACCAGCTGATCCAATTTGGCATCCGTAGCGAAGAAGTGCCGGAATGCGAGACAATTCTCAGATTTTTCCTGGTATCTAGCGCCATGTCTGAGCCCACCGGCCCTCGGCCGGCCAGCCGGTACCGGCGTATGCTTTCAGCCATGCCGTGTCCGTGCTCATTCAGAAATTCATCCTTGTAAACAACAAGCGCCGGGCCAAATAGCCGTTAAGGTGACGGATCGCGTGCGGCTTTCGGAGCGGGCGTAGCCCCTTTTGAAGTCGCCCGTGCAGGGTCTCGCGGACCATCGCGTAATCGGGCGTCAGCCGATCATAATCAAGTTCCGGGCTGAGTGCCGGGCTGCAAAGCCGGCATGCTCCGTTCGGCGGCTCTGCGACCGATTCACACGGGTGCGCCTCCTGACGCAGGCGGGCGATCAAGCTGTAACTCGATCCGGCCGAGTATTCATGCGGCTCCAATCTGATCTCCACGCTGTATGAGTCCCGGCAGGCGACTCCAGCAGGCGGCTGAAAAACTACCCCTTCGGCGTCACGGCGTCAATTTGAGGGGGTCACTTATCCTCAGACGTCACCCAACGAACGGCTGGCGGGTTTCTGAACGCGATGTTTTTCAAGGCTCTGCCCGAACCCTGGCTGCAGACTTAGTTTTTCAGCAGCCTGCTAGGTGATGGGTAGCCTGTGCCGGTAACTATGACTCTTGCCCGGGACCGGTACCAGTCAGTACCAGTCAGTTCGATGCAGAGGCAGGCTGTAGTTGACTCGGAGAGTAGTCTACAATATACTTCTGTAAGTGTTGTCCCATGTTGCAGGGGACAAGGGGCAAAGAAGCCTTCGTGAAAAGAATACTCATCGTCGACGACCACCCCTTGATTTGCGAGGGGATTGAAAGAGTTGTTAAAGAAGTCTTCGAAGCTTGCGTGACCGTGTCGGCATCGAATGCCTCCGAGGCCATGAACGCACTAAGCGACCAGGCCTGGGATCTGGTAATCATCGATATTTCGATTCCCGGGAGAGATGGGCTGGAACTGCTGAAAGAGATCAGGACTCAAAGGCCGCAACTTCCCGTTTTAGTCGTGACCGTGCATCCCGAAGAGCAGTATCTGGTGAGGTCGTTCCGGGCGGGCGCCTCAGGGTATCTTTCGAAGTCGGCGTCGATGGAGTTATTTCGCAAGGCCGTTTTGCGCGTGACAGAGGGAGCCCGATTCATCACCGCGGAAGGAGCTGAACTGCTGGCGGCGGATCTGTCGGTCGATCGGGCCCGGCCAATTCATGAGCAACTGTCGAACCGCGAGTTCGATATTTTCCTGCGTATTGGCCGTGGAAACACCGTCGGTGAGATAGCGCAGGCCCTGCGTCTGAGCGGAAAGACCGTCGCCACTTACAGGGCTCGGATATTGGCGAAGACAGGTGTGAGGAATAATGCGGACATCGCGCAATACGCGATTCGTAACAAACTGGTGGATTAGCGGCGTTTGCTTGATCCGTTTTTTGGCCTGCCAGAAAATTTGCAGCCGCCGTTCTGTAAGAAAAAGACTTATGCTGGTTATAGCAGTTCTCCATTAGCATCAATTCGCACTGTTTGGGAGACTGAAAGTTACCTTAAAACGAGTTTTTCCGTACAACAAACTCAAGAATGGGGTGTAATATTTAACTGTGGCGAGAATATTCGTCGTCGATGATCGGGCTGACAGCCGGGATTATCTGGCGACACTTCTGCGGCATGTCGGACATGATGTCGCGGAGGCGAACAGCGGCTCGTCGGCATTATTCAAGCTTCGCACCGAGTCCCCGGACCTGATTTTTGCCGACATCCTGATGCCGGACCTCGACGGATACGGGCTCGCGCGGGAACTGCGCCTGGACCCGTCTAAGTCGTCGATTCCGATCATTTTCTGGACCGCGGCATACAGCCCCGAGAGCGCACGCGTTTTGGCCGATTACTGCGGCGTCGACTTCATCCTGCCTAAACCGTCTGAACCCGAGGCAATTCTCGCAGCGGTGAATGCGGTTCTCAGCCGGCCCCCGCGGAAGGTGCAGGGTCCGTCAAAAGAGGACTTTGAGCGGGAACATGAGACCGTACTCAACCAAAAGATTTTCGATCAGATAAGGGAACTGGAGACGACTACCGAGCGTTTGCGTGAGTCGGAATCGCAGTACCGGTCGCTCTTCGAAGGCAATCCTCTTGCCATCTGGATAGTCGACGAGCAGACTGGACGATTTCAGACCGTGAACGAGGCTGCCGTGTGTCTTTATGGCTATAGTCTTGAGGAGTTCCTCGGACTGTCGGCGAAGGATCTGATCGTCGGCGACGAGAGTACCAGCCCCGTGGCCGATTCCTGGACGCGTGTCGCCGAGCGCCACCGAGTGAAGTCCGGCGGCGTGATCGAGATCGAAAGCATCACGCAGCGAATTCATTTCGGGCGCCAGGGCGCTCTGCTGCAACTCATCGACGACGTGACACAGAAAAATGAGGCAAAACGGTCCATGCTCGAGTCGAGGGAGCAATTGCGGCTTCTTGGAGAGCGTTTGCGATCGGTTCAGGAGGAGGAAAGGACCCGCATTTCGCGCGATATGCACGACGTGATGGGGCAGAATCTGTCCGCGCTTCGGTTGACCTGCGACTGGATACTGAAGCAGATTCCCGAAATGTTGCCGAAGGAGCCGTCATCCGACATCCGGCGTATGCTGAACTCCTCCATAGTGGCAATCGACGAGATGATTTCCTTTGTGCAAAAGACCGCGGCGGAGTTGCGGCCCGGAATACTGGACGAGGGGATCGGAGCGGCCATCGAGTGGTCCGCCACCGAGTTTCAGTCTCGCAGCGGAATTGCCTGCCACGTGGAACTATCCGACGACGAGGCAGAGCTCGACACCGCGCGGGCGACGGAAGTGTACAGAATCTTCCAGGAGGCGCTCACGAATGTCGCGCGCCATTCCGGCGCATCCAGCCTTCGCGTGAAGCTGGAGCACGAGCCGGCCCGGCTCGGGTTGTCCGTGCAGGACAACGGCCGGGGAATCACTCCGGAAGAAGCCAATAGCCGGCACGCGACCGGCATACTGGGGATGCGCGAGAGGGCGGCGCTGATCGGCGGTGTCGTTTCCGTCAGCGGGAGTCCCGATTCGGGGACTCTGGTCCGGCTTGAGGTTCCGCTCGCGTCAGGGGCCGCCGCCTGACGGCGACTACCCGCGCCAGGAATAAAATGAGCAAGCACTACGATGCAATAGATAACCGTCAGGCTCCGGGAAACACGGGACTGGTGAGCGCGGAGTTTCTGGAGAGCATCCTGCGATCCTCGACACAGTATTCGATCATAGGCGTCGCGCCGGACGGCATCATCGAGTTGTGGAACGAAGGCGCCCGGCTGATTTACGGTTACGAGACGGACGAGGTAATCGGCAAGGCGAATATCGAGATGCTTCACACGCCCGGGGACGTCGCGATCGGCAAGGTCCGCGAGATTCGGGAAAATGCGCTGGAGCGCAGGCAATGGCTCGGCCAGGTGGAGCAGGTCCGGAAGGATGGCTCGCGGTTCATGGCGTCGGTCGCCCTGACGGTTCGCCGGGACAACATCGATAATTACTCCGGTTACCTGCTGATTTCACGCGATATTTCCGACGAACGGAAGTTTCAGGGACTGCTGGAATCGGCCCCGGATGCCACCGTCGTGTCGGATCGCGAAGGCAAAATCGTGCTGGTCAATGCCCAGGTGGAGAAGGTCTTCGGTTACCGCCGGCATGAACTGCTCGGGAAGCCGATTGAGGTGCTGGTTCCCGAACGCTATCGCGAGCGCCACCCGCATCACAGAGAAGCGTTCTTTGCCACGCCAAAGGTTCGGGAAATGGGCAGCGGGATGGAATTGTTCGGGCGCCGGAAAGACGGCAGCGAGTTCCCGGTGGAGATCAGCCTGAGTCCGCTCGAAACGGAAGATGGCGTTCTCGTTTCGACCGCCATCAGGGACATCTCGGCGCGCCGCAGGGACGAAGACAGATTCCGCAGGCTGGTGGAATCTGCGCCGGACGCTATGGTGATCGTCAACGGTTCGGGCACCATCGTGATCGTGAACTCGCAAACGGAAAGGCTGTTCGGCTACGCCCGGCAGGAATTACTGGGCAGCAGCGTTGAAATGCTGGTCCCGGAGCGTCTCAGGGGCAGGCACCCGGCCCACAGGACCAGTTATTTCTCCGAACCCCGCATTCGCCCGATGGGCGCCGGACTCGAACTGTATGGATTACGCAAAGACGGCAGCGAGTTTCCCGTCGAGATCAGTCTGAGTCCGCTGGACACAACGGATTTCGACGGTCAGGACGACGAGCCGCTGGTCGCCAGTTCCATCCGGGACATTACGGAGCGCCGGCGTCTGGAACGGAACCTGCGCGAGAAAAATCTCGAATTGGAGCGCGCCAGCCGCGCGAAGGACACTTTTCTGGCCACGATGAGCCACGAACTGAGAACGCCGCTCAACGCAATTATCGGCTTTACCGGCACGCTTCTGATGCGGCTTCCTGGCCCGCTCACCGCGGAACAGGAGCGGCAGCTCGGGACGGTTCAGCGCAGCGGACGGCATCTGCTGTCGCTGATAGACGATTTGCTCGACCTCGCGAAGATCGAATCGGGGAAGGTGGTGCTGCATCCGGAACCCGTCAATTGCGGCGACCTTATCGGCGAAGTGGTGACGGCGGAAGGCCAGTTTGCGGCAAGCAAAGGGATCGGGTTGCTGACGGACTTGCCCGACCACCAGGTGATCGTCCGGACCGACGCCCGCGCAGTCCGTCAGATTCTGCTGAACCTGACAAACAACGCCATCAAGTTCACCGACCATGGGTCCGTGCGGCTTGAGTTGCGGGAGACCACGGGACCGGACGGCGGTGGGACGGTCCGGATCGGAGTAACCGATACGGGAGTTGGCATCCGCGCGGAGGATCAGGCCAGGTTGTTCCAGGCATTCTCCCAACTGGATGGTTCACCCGGCCGCCGCCAGATTGGCACCGGTCTCGGGCTGCACCTGAGCCGGAAGCTGGCCGAACTGCTGGATGGAAGCCTTACCGTGGAGAGCGAACCCGGGACAGGCAGCACGTTTCAACTTGCTCTGAGACGGGAGTAACTTGGCCCGCATTCTGGTAATTGAAGACAATCGCGAGAATCTCGATCTGATGCTTTACCTTCTCGGCGCCTTCGGGCACACCGCTTACGCGGCCGGCGACGGCGACGAGGGGCTGTCAAGAGCCGCGGCCGAGAAGCCGGATCTTATCGTCTGTGACGTCCACTTACCCGTACTGGACGGGTACGCGGTAGTCAGCCGCCTGAAGGCCGACCCCGCGCTGCGCGCCATTCCGGTGATCGCGGTTACCGCGCTTGCCATGGTTGGCGACCGGGAACTCGTGCTGCGGGCCGGTTTCGATGGCTATCTGGCAAAGCCGATCAATCCGGAGACGCTGGCGACGCAGATCGAATCCTGGTTGTAATCCTCGACCAACTAGCCGCTGTCGGCAAAATACCTATTTTAACCGGGGCCTTCAAGGACATGTCCCGGCAGCCGATAAGTCATTGGATGGGTGAGACTTATTCGGTATTTCCAAGCTTGAATAACCGGAAGCGAGCCATCGTCACGTTGGCGCTGGGCGTAACCTCCGCTTTGCTGACCCTTGCGGGGTTGTTTCTGCTGCTCGCATTTGACAGCACTCCCGGTGAGGTGGCCGGTCCGCCGGCTCGCTGGCCGGGCCGGAGCGTGCTTAAGCATCCGGAAAACCGGCCGGCGCTGTTGGTCTTCGTTCATCCCCAATGTGTGTGTACTTCAGCCACATTTGCGGAACTGGCTCAGATCGGCCTGCTTTCGAGCAGCGTCGCCGCTCCGGATGTGATGATCGCCGCCTTCCGGCCCGGGTCGAATTCAGCGTGGCGAATCGACTCTTTGACCGCGAGAGTGTCGGGCATTCCCGGCGCGCGGGTGATCTGGGACGACGGCGCCATCGAAGCCAGACGCTTCGGTGCGAAAACTTCAGGAGACGTGTTGCTTTACAGCGCGCGCGGAGCGCTGCTGTTTGAAGGCGGCGTCACCGCGTCCCGCGGCCATGAAGGCGATAACTATGGGCTCACGCGTCTTCTTCAGGTGCTGCGGGCGAGAGCGCCGCAAGGCGCGGCTGTGCACGGCGGACCTGTATTCGGTTGCTCGCTGGCGTCTCCGCGCGGCAAGGTCTCGAATCCCGTTTCTCTGACGATGATGCCGTTTCTTGAACTGCTGAAAGCGCGTATTTTGAGGCTCGCACGCACGGTTTGGCCGCGCCCCGCGGCTGGAGGGGACTTCCCCAATCAGTCGGTGTGGCTCGTCCCGGCCCGCGCGCCGGTGTGGCACGTATGAGACAACCCGGGAAAGCCGGCCGTCACGTTAAAGCGCTGGCGGACCAATACGCGCGGGCAACCATCCGGAAGCGGGCGGCGGTTGTTGACCGGATGATGATTTGGCTGCTGGCCGCGGAATGGCTCGGGATGATGGTGACCGCGTTTATCGTCTCTCCGAGAGTCTGGAATGGCGATCAAAGCGGAGTGCACCCCCATGTGTGGGCCGCTATCCTCGCTGGTCCCTTGTTTATCCTGCCCGCGATTGCGATTGCGCTGCTTAACCCGGCGCGGCAAGCAACCAGGCATGTGCTCGCCGTCGCGCAAATGGTGGTGTCGATCCTCTTAATCGACGTCACGGGAGGGCGGATCGAAACGCATTTCCACATCTTCGGCTCGATTGCCATCCTCGCGTTTTATATGGACTGGCGCGTTTTGGCCACGGCGACGGCGGTGACGGGAATCGACCACCTGACGCGGGGACTTCTCTGGCCGCAATCCGTTTACGGCGTTCTGACAGCCAGTCCGTGGCGTTCGGCGGAGCACGTATGGTGGGTTACGTTCGAGGACTTTTT
The DNA here is from genome assembly GCA_003136575.1 of Bryobacterales bacterium. GTDB lineage: Bacteria > Acidobacteriota > Terriglobia > Bryobacterales > Bryobacteraceae > BOG-234. The sequence continues at coordinate 26,802 of PLEX01000076.1, forward strand.
CCTGTTGCTGGCGGCGCGGCAAAGTATGCGCGACCTGAAGGCCGCGGCCCTCGGCAACGCGCGCCTTTACTGGGGAGCAAGCCACGACGTTCTCACGGGTCTCGCGAACCGGCGGCTGTTGCAGGAACGTTTTGACGCCTGGGTGGATTCGCGTCCGGGCGCGGCGAGCGCCATTTTGTATGTGGACCTGGACCGGTTCAAGCAAGCCAACGACGTACTTGGACATGCGGTGGGCGACAGATTGCTTGCCCTGGTCGCCAGTCGATTCAGGGCCTTCGCGGGACCCGGAGTCACTCTGGCGAGAGTCGGCGGAGACGAGTTCGTCTTCTTCCGGACGGAGATCGGTTCGCCCGACGACGCCAAAGCGATGGGGCAGAAGGTCCTCGATTCGCTGGCCCCGCCGTTCAATATCGACGGACACGAGGTGCTGCTGAGCGCCAGCGTGGGGATCGGCCTTTACCCCGAACACGGAACGACGCTGCGGACGCTTCAGGACAACGCGGATCGCGCCATGTTCGCGGCGAAATCGAGGGGCCGGAACCACTGCGAGATGTTTTCGCCCATCATGCTGCAGCGGCACGGCACCGTTCAGGAAATCGCGCGCGATCTCTCGCTGGCCATGTCGCGTCGCGAATTTCACCTTGTCTACCAGCCGCTGGTGCGCGGCCTCGATGGCCAGCTCAACGATTGCGAAGCCCTGCTGCGCTGGCATCATCCCGTCCACGGAAACATCCCGCCCTCCGAGTTCATTCCGCTGGCGGAGGAATCGGGGATGGTGGTCAGCCTCGGCGACTGGGTTCTGACTCAGGCTTGCCTGGCATGCGCGTCGTGGCAGCGGCCCGGATACCCCGCCGTCGCCGTCTCGGTGAATGTGTCGGCGGAACAATTCGATCAGTCCGGCTATGCGGAGAAGATCCTCCGCATCCTCGACGATACGGGTCTGAGCCCGTCACTGCTGATTCTTGAACTGACCGAAGGAATTCTGGCGCGCGACATACCCCGCACCCGTGCGCAACTCGCACGGATCCGCGACGCGGGAATTCGCGTCGCACTCGACGATTTCGGCGTGGGATATTCCTCGCTGAGTTACCTGGCGGAATTGCCCGCCGACCGGATCAAACTGGACCGCACATTCCTGAATCGCGAGCTTCTCCGCTCGACGGCGATCATCGAATCCGTGGTTCAGCTGGCGCATCGCCTTGGCATGCAGGTGGTGGCGGAGGGCATCGAAACCAACGAGCAGAGAGAACGTCTGCTCGCGCTCGGGTGTGATGTTTTTCAGGGTTATTACTTCAGCAGGCCGATCCCGGCCGCGGAGGTAAGCGCGTTGTTGATTCGGACACAACCCGAAAGCTCGGTAGCAGGGGAACTTGAGGCGCTGAACGAGGCGATTGTGACGGCGTCGGACGCCGAGGTTAGCCAAATAACGTCGCCCGAACCCGAACTCGTCGCATAGATCGACCTACCAGAGTTTTCTGAGTAAGGCCCTGGCTTCTTTGAATTCCGGAAATTGCTTCTCGTGAGCCTTGAATTCCGGCGTGTGCACGCATCGCCGCGTGCCTGAATGGTCCACCGGATAACGCAGATGCAGCATCTCGTGGAACATCACGTATTCGAGCGCCAGCCGCGGCGCGCGCGGGTCGTCGAAAATCCGGCTGATCATGATCGTGTTGTGGGATGGATCGAAGTGGCCTAATCGGGTGCGCGAGCGGATGTGGCTCCAGCCCAGCTCGGGCCGCGCCATCATGCCGCCGAAATGCCGGATGTTGAGCTCTTCGAAAATCGTCACCAGATCGTGCGTGCTGCCTTCCGGACCCTTGTGGGCTTTTCGTCCGCGCGACTGCCGCATCAGGTCGATCCTCCGCCGCATGTCCCTGCGGTTGAGATACAGCCTGTATCGATGCTGATGCTGCCGCGCGATTGGTTTGCGGTAGAGCTTGTTGAGCAGGATGTGGGCCAGCGCCTCGGTAACCGGCGCGGGAGCGCCTTCCAGCAGATCGGTGATGGTGACCGTCAGACGGCCCGATTCGAGCCGGATGCGGCTGTTGGGATCGACGAACTTCTTGTACGCGACGTCGATCGGGGGAATCGGCGTGCGCGGCCGGATTTCGTGGTGGACCCGGGTGAAGATTTCGGCCGCCGATTCGAAGAACAGCGAGCTCGCGACATTCACAGGCCGGAGGAAGTTTGCGGCGGTTTCCGCGTCGCGCGACTCGGCAGTCCACAAATCGCCGCCGGGCGAATTAATGTCATCGACCATAATAAGAGATTACGCGTAAACAGCCGATGCCTGCCATAAGAGCAAAGATTACATCGATCGGGCGCCACATCCCGCCCCGGATCCTGACCAACGCCGACCTGGAAAAACTGGTCGACACCAACGACGAATGGATACAGAGCAGGGTTGGGATATCCGAGCGGCACATCGCCGCGCCCGACGTCGCTACTTCCGATCTTGCCACTCTGGCCGCGAAAGACGCGCTGGAGCGCCGCGGAATCGACGCCACCGAGTTGGATGCGATTATCGTTTGCACGGTGACGCCCGACATGATGTTCCCTTCGACAGCCTGCATTGTGCAGCATCATCTGGGCGCGCACCACGCGTGGGGGTTCGATCTGGTCGCGGCGTGCAGCGGCTTCGTTTACGGCCTCACCACGGCGTCCAGCCTGATAGCCGCCGGTACGCATAAGAAGGTTCTGGTGATTGGAGCGGATACGATGAGCCGCATCATCGATTACCAGGATCGCGCGACATGCGTGTTGTTCGGCGACGGCGCAGGAGCTATGCTGCTGGAACCGGCCGAAGACGGAGAAGACGCCGGGTTTGTCGACTTTTATGGTGAGATCGACGGTTCCGGGGGCGGCTATCTTTATATGCCGGCCGGTGGCAGCCGCATTCCGGCCAGTGCGGAATCGGTCGCCGGACGGCAGCATTACGTACACCAGGAAGGCGGCCAGGTCTTCAAGTACGCCGTGCGCAAGATGTTCGAAATGGCGACGCTGCTGATGGAAAGGAACAAGCTGACCACGGCCGACATCGACATTCTGATTCCGCATCAGGCGAATCGCCGGATCATCGACGCCACCATGGAGCGGCTCGGTCTTCCGCCGGAAAAGGTGATGGTTAATATCGACCGCTACGGGAACACGACGGCGGGAACGATTCCGCTTGCGACGTGCGATGCGTTCGATCAGGGCCGGTTGCACAAAGGCTCGCTCGTGATGTTCGCGGCCGTGGGAGCGGGGTACACGGCCGGCGCGAGTCTGTGGAAGTGGGCGTTTTAGGCCGAGTCGACACTGATTAACCCGGCAACCACGCCCGCGCCCGATGCTGTGGGGCCAGGGTTTCCGCCCTGCTGCCGGCCTTCCGGCCGGCCTCCTTCGTACGGCGCGCTTGGCGGTCTCTGAAATCCCAGGCTCACTCGGCCTGCCCGCTAACTCAGCAACCACGCCTGCGCCCGCTGATGCAGCGGCGGCGTCACCGCGCCATTCAGGATTGGATCGCGCGTCGCCGTCAGATGCTCGGCCAGTTGCTTTCGCAGTTGCTCGATTACCGACGCGTACGTGGGATCTTTCGACAGATCTTTCTGCTCCCACGGATCCCGCGATAAATCGTAGAACTCATACGCCGGATGGTACGCGAGCGCATGGTTGGCCGGCACTACGGTATCCGCGCGTGGCCGCCACGATTGCGACGGGTCCATGAACGCCGGAGCGCTGGAAAAATTGACGATCAGTTTGCGCGATGCCGTTCGGACGCTGCGGCGTGGGTCGTAATAATCGTGGTACGTGATCTCGCCGAAAATCCGGTCGCGCTCGGTATACGCGCGGCCATCGAGCAGCGGCGCGAACGAACGCCCCTGGACATTCGCCGGAATCGCGATGCCGGCGAGATCGAGAATCGTCGGCAGGCAATCGATGTTCGAAACCATCTGTTTGTGGCGGATTCCGCCATGCCAGCCATCGCGTTGCGGATAGCGCAGAATGAACGACGTGCGGAGCCCCGGTTCGTACAGGGAACACTTGGCGCGCGGCATGGGAATTCCATGGTCGGTCGCGAAGATCACGAGCGTATTCCTGTCCAGCCCCGACTCGCGCACGGTTGAAAGAATGCGCCCCATATGCTCGTCCATATGGCGAACCGCGCCCTGCAATTCCGCGAGTTCGGTTCGCGTACCCTCCGTATCGCGAAGGTACGGCGGTATCGTGATGCCATGCGACGAATCGGGCTGCAGGCGGCCGCCGAGAAATCCCTGATCGGAGTTGCCGTCGGGTTGCGGCAGGCGATGCGGCTCGATGCAGCCCGCCTGCAGATAAAACGGTTTGTCGGTAAGCTTCGAAAAATCCTTCAGGCGGGAGATTGTCAGATCGGCGACTTCCTTCGCGGTCGATGGGGCGGCGTAGTCGATGAAGCCGCAGCGTTTGCCGCCGGAACGCGTTTCGTGAATCACGCCGACGCCCGCGCTGGCGTACCCGGCATCGCTCAGAATCTGGCCGAGGTGGCGTTCGTCGGGATTGAGATCCCAGGCGAAGTCGGCATGAGTCAGACCCATAACGCCGTTCGAGTGCGGGTAGCGGCCGGTGAAGATCGATGCGCGCGAAGGGCTGCATTGGGGCGCGCTGCAGAAATGGTTCTCGAACAGCACGCCTTCCGACGCCAGCCGGTCAAGATTCGGCGATTGCACGCCATCGACGCCGTAGCAATGCAGATGCTGGCCGAGATCGTGGCAGTGGAGAAAGAGAACGTTGGGCCGNNGCGGCGAGCGGCAGGAACGGCGCGGAGAGCGCGGCCGCCATCGAGCGTCGTGTCAGTTTCAATTCGTTCATTTTCGCTCCTTTACGGAAACGGTGCACGGACTGGCCACACACTGCCCGGCTGCACATACCCGCGCACTGAACAACTTGACTACGTTCCGCTACCGTATAAAATATCGCACGTTTGTGTTCCGGCGTGCGCTTCGCATCGACGTCCTGTGAATCGCTTTCCAATGGCGGCCGGATTTACACGGGGCAGCATTGAAACGTTTGGGCCTCCGCTTTCACTATCGGATGAAGTTTAGAATCCGGGATTCAGATCCTGCGGTTCATCTTAATTAATCAAGGAATCCCATGGCAAACTCTCACGAATCCCGCGACGTCGTCGATATCGGTCTTTCGCGATCCATTGCGCTGCTGACCAGTCAGTTGCTCTCATCGCTTGGAGCGCGCGGCGCAGCCCGGTTGGCCGAGGCCGCTTTCTCCGATCAACCGATCGTTCTGTACGACGTGAACGGCGAACCCCTGTTTCACGATTACGCGCTGGTGAGCGCAGGCGCGACGGTGGGAACCATCCGTACCGCGGCCAATCGCAAGCTCGGCTCGCCGGTGATCTCAATCCAACATACGCCGCCCCGCTGGAATCCGGCCGCTGCGCTGCGCCTCGCGAGGGAATCGCTGCACGCCATCGAACCGAACGGCGTGATCGAATCGTCGCAGTTGGTTGTCTATGCTCACCCCAAGGTTGGAATTCGCCTCAATTATGGCATTTCCGGCGAGAATGCGACGCGAACGCAAATCTTCGATGCCTCCAGCGGCAACCCTGTCTCCAACTCGAACGACCCCGATCACCAGTTCAGCCATTACTCCTTCCTCGACTCTCTGGAGACGGGCGATATCAGAGCGCGGCGCGATCGCTATGAGGACGCGGAGAAGAAAATCCGGGAACTGAAGTCGAGCCACCCGGCTTTGTTTGAGGGGACTCTGTCGAAAACGCAGTTGGCGATAACCCTCCCGCAACTCAATTTCCTGGGAACGAAGAGCGGAACTGTGCTGCTCTCGCCCTACTGCCCCGATAGTCCGATCGGGCTTACGCATTATGCGCAGATACTCGACTATTTTTGCGTGGACGCCAGCGCGCAAATGCTCATGGAGCACTACGGCTGGAACTATACGCAAAATCAGATCGCCGTCGCTATGGGAACCTCGGTCGCAAACGGGGGTACGACCGGAGCCGGTTTGACCACGGGCTTTGCCAGCCTGACGCATAACTCGCTGCCATTGACGTTCGACGACGGAGCCACCCGCGCCCAGCAGTTCCAGGATGCGATAAATGAAGTCTCCGCAAATCGCCCCCTGTTCACTCAGGTGCCGCACCACTACCGTGTGTGTGTAGGTTTTTTTGAGGACACGATACAGTTGCTGTGGCTTACGCTGGGATTAAATCAAATGCTCTACATCTACGACCCCTGGCCCTGGAACCCCGACCTGTGCCAGGGAGGAGCGATCTATTGGGAGTCGTGGGCGACGTCGCCCGTCATGTGGTTCGGGATCGTGCATCACGCATAGAATGCCGCAGTCGCCAATGGACGAGAACGCCCCGGAACCGGATCGGATCCGGCAAAGCGCGGCGGCGGCCTTCGCGGCTTTGCCGGGATCGGATATCAAATTCGCCGCAGGTCACCCGGAACGGGTTTATTCGCCTGAAGGACATCCTGCGTACTGGCTTGTTCCCGGCCTTGTGGGCGGTCGGATTCAGGGGATTGCCCGTATCCTGGAGGGTGGGCGCGTCGCCACTGTCGGCGGCTTAAGAGCAGCGGCCACGGATTGCGCGCAGGCGGTTACAGGCTTATGTGCAAGCGAGGCTTTCCGGTTGACGAAAGGCCTCGCAGTGCAATACCCGGACGCTGAGATTTCGAGGCCGCTGTTGGTGAGCGATGGCCCTGTGGGCCGGGAAGCGTGGCTCTATCATGTGAAGTCAGCCGCGCAAGACCTTTGGATATTCGCAACGGGGGGCGGGGTATATTCCCGGCCCGCCGGCAAACCCCTGGCTGGAGGCTAGCCCCGGGTCGGTGCGTACCGCCAAACGCTTTTTCGCGGCGTCACGATCTGCGGCGGAAGCGGTCGATTTCGCGCCGGTCGCGCTTCGACGGCTTGCCGTCCAGCCAGCCTTCGTTTTGAATCATTGCTTTACGCTCTTCCGCGAGCCTGAGCCGCAGTCCGCGGCTGGCTTCGGTTTCTTTGTACAAAGTCAGAGCAACAGCCGCCGGACCGCGCATCTCGCTGAGCGCGAACACTTCCACGAGAAATTCTCCGCTCTCGTTCCTGATCCGCAAATGGTCGCCCACGCGGACTTCACGCGCGGGCTTGGCGGGCTGGCCGTTGGATTCGATGCGGCTGAGGTCGCAGGCATGTGCAGCCAAAGACCGCGTCTTGAAGAATCTTGCGGCCCAGAGCCACTTATCCATTCTGACGCCGGTCATGATTCTATTGTTTTATCAGAAGGGAAGTTGGGAAGAACGAGAAGGGTGGGACGGACTGACCAAAAGGAATCGACTGAGGGTAGGCTTGAGAAAAAGCCAAGGGCGGGAGTGCCATCATCGAATCTGCCCGGTATCTGCGAGCCGCCGTCTGTTGGCGTCTGATTATAGCGCGGCGCACCGACTTCATGCCCCGCTTGTTCAGGTGGCTCCGATTACCGGCGCACTACTACAAACTCGATTCAGGCAGCCCGCCCCGGGGCTGCGTAGGTGGTTCTATGTACACCTCCCGATCCGGAGTTTTATGCCGCCACAGTGGCGGCCACTCATGATCACTTGCTGCTTATGACTTGAGTTTGCTCCTATCGGAGACGGATGTCAATACCTCCTTTTCGGCTTCTGCGGTGGTATCACTCTGGCGTACATGAACGGAACAGATGAGTGGCGGAATGCCACCGCGCAGTTGGATCAACGCATAAACCAGTCGCGGCTGCCCCACAGGGCGAAGACGATGCCATCGTTGCCGGGGACGATTTCCGGAGCAAGTGTATACTGCAAGTTTACGGACCGCGCTGGCCGGATGCGGTTTAATCCCGTGTCGGCACTCGTCGGCTCCCGACCATGGTCCCCGCACAGCGGCCGCCGAACCATCCCCGCGGATCGGATTGTCAATGAATAAAACGAAAGCGAACAGGGGCGTGCGGTCTCGCGTATGCTGATCCGGGACCGGCTTGCCACAGGAAAACCGTCGATATCGTTTGAGTTCTCTCCGCCAAGGTCGGACGAGGCGGCCGCCCAGCTGGAACGAACCATCGCGGAACTGAGTGTACTCAAGCCCGACTTCGTGTCCGTCACCTACGGCGCGGGCGGCTCCACGCGGGAAAAGACGCTCGAAATCGTTTCCCGAATTCGCACGCACGCGGGCATTGAGGCGATGGCTCACCTGACGTGCGTTGGCGCCACGGCGCAGGAAATCGGATCGATAATCGATCGGCTGGTTGCCGCCGGCGTCGCGAATATACTGGCCCTGCGCGGCGATCCGCCAAAGGGTGAAACTCGCTTTACCACCGTCGAAGGCGGATTCGCGTACGCCAACGAACTCGCGGACTACATCCGGAGCCGCTACGGCAGGGCTCTGTCCGTGGGCGGCGCGGCCTATCCGGAAAAGCATGTCGAATGCGCCGATCACGCTACCGATTTGCGCAACCTGAAGCGGAAAGTGGACGCGGGAGTCGATTTTCTGATTACGCAGTTGTTTTACGATAACCGCTGCTATTGGGAATTTCGCGACCGGGCGCGAGCCGAAGGCATTGACGTTCCTATCATCCCCGGAATCATGCCCATCACGAATGCCGCACAGCCTGGGCGCTTCGGCGCGAGCGTTCCGCCGGCGCTTGCGCGCGAACTTGAAGAGTGTCGGGACGATGCGCGGGCGCTTATGCAGCTTGGCGTTCGACATGCCACCGAACAATGCGCCGATCTGCTGCGGGGCGGCGCTCCGGGCGTCCATCTNNGAGGGCGACAGCGCTGAGGTCATGCCGGCGCAGCGAAGCGCAAACGTAGCTGAGTTCGGCCCCACCTGCGGTCGTCGCGCCACACTCATGGTGGATCATAGGATCGATATGCACATTATTCACGTTCACGTTCAGGTCAAACCCGGGTGTGAGGAGGCGTTCATCGAAGCGTCGCTCGCCAATGCGAGGAACAGCGTCCAGGAACCCGGCATCGCCCGTTTCGATCTCCTGCGCGACGCCTCCGATCCTACGCGCTTCGTGCTGCTGGAGGTTTATCGCGAAGTCGAAGCGCACGCACGCCACAGGGATACGGCGCACTACACAACATGGCGCGACACCGTCGCCGACATGATGGCCGGGCCGCGCACCGCCGTGAAATATCAGAACATTTTCCCGGACGACGGAGGCTGGTAGTTGCGGTTTGAATTCGCCACCGCCGGACGCATCGTTTTCGGGCCGGGAACGATCTCCGAACTTGGCCCGCTGGCGAGAGGCATCGGCCGACGCGCGTTCGTCGTCACGGGCCGCGATAAAATCCGGCACGCCGGTGCCATTAACGACCTCGAAGGCGCGGGCCTGAACTGCGCTTTGTTCGGCGTTACCGGCGAGCCAGCCGTGAGCCTGGTTCGCGAAGGCGCCGGTTTGTTTCGCGCTTCGGGCTGTGAATTACTGATTGCCATCGGAGGCGGCAGCGCCATCGATGCGGGGAAGGCCATCGCCGCGCTCGCGGCTAATCCCGAAGACGCTCTTGAGTATCTCGAAGTGATTGGCAAAGGTCGTCCGCTGACGAACACGCCGTTCCCCATGATCGCCGTGCCGACCACCGCCGGTACCGGGACGGAAGTGACGCGCAACGCGGTGCTGGGATCGGCGGAGCAAGGAGTCAAAGCCAGCCTGCGCAGTCCGATGATGCTTCCGCGCGTGGCGATTGTGGATCCGCAACTAACCGCCGGATTGCCACCGGCCGTTACGGCGAGCACGGGCCTCGACGCTTTGACGCAACTGATCGAACCGTACGTATCGACGCGCGCGAATCCTTTGACTGACGCATTCTGCCTTGACGGTTTGCGGGCCATAAGGCAATGCCTGTTGAAGGCTTACGAAAACGGGGCAGACGCCGCCGCGAGAGCCGGAATGTCGTACGCCAGTCTGCTCGGCGGTCTGGCGCTCGCGAATGCCGGGCTCGGCGTCGTGCACGGTTTTGCCGCCCCGATCGGCGGCATGTTCGACGCGCCCCACGGAGCCGTCTGCGCGGCGATTCTTCCTCACGGGATTGAAGCCAACATTCGGGCATTGCGAAAACGCGACCCCGGTGGCGGCGGACTTGCGCGATACCGCGAGATCGCGCGGGTGCTGACGGGAGATCCCGAAGCCATCCCGGAAGACGGATTGAACTGGGTCCGGAATCTGACTGGCAAACTGAACATTCCACGCCTGTCGATTTACGGCATTGGCTCGCAACACGTGGAAGACATCGTCGCGAAAGCCGCCCGGGCCAGCAGTATGAAGGCCAATCCTGTGGAATTAACCGCGAACGAGTTGCGATGGGTCATGGAGAACGCCATTTGAGCGCCGAAATACGGATTCGCGAGGCCGCCGTCGAAGACGTGCCGTTGGTCCTCGGGATGATCCGGGGCCTGGCCGAATATGAAAAGCTCAGCCATCAGGTGACGGCGACCGAAGAAAAGCTTCGCGACACTCTGTTTGGTCCGCGCCCCGGTGCGGACGTCCTGCTCGCTTATCAGAACCACGATTGCGTGGGCTTTGCGCTCTTCTTCCCCAACTACTCAACGTTCCTCGCAATGCCGGGGATTTTTCTCGAAGACCTGTACGTGAAGCCGGAGTGGCGGAGGAAGGGAATTGGCGGCGCTCTGCTCGGCCGAGTGGCGCGGATCGCGCTCGAGCGCGGCTGCGGACGGTTGGAGTGGGAAGTTCTCGACTGGAACGAACCCTCGATCGGTTTCTACAAGAGTCTCGGCGCGGTGCCGATGGACGAGTGGACGAAATACCGCGTGACCGGCGATGCGCTCGAAAAGCTGGCGGACTACCTGAAAACCAGATAGCCTTCCGAGTTGCAGATATAGACCGCATCGAACAGATTCAGCGGCATCAGGCCCGCGATGCCGGGTTCGATCTCCGCGCGGCCCTCGCGATTTGGAAGCGCCACGGCAAGCCCTCGCCACAGGTTCCTGCCCTCAATCGCCAGGCTCCTCCAGACCTTCCCGATCGTCTGCGATCCCGCGACGGTCTGCAAATAGCTGCCGTCGGCGCTCTCCGGTTCGATGCCGAACAGGATTAGTCCCGCCGCGCCGGAGTCCAGAACCAGATCGCCCAGGCTCGTGGAAACGGTCGTCCGCCCGTCCATCAGAGTGAAGCGCGTCCGGTTTCCCTCCGGATCCTGTTTACCGAACTCGAGACGGCTGCGGCGCAGATCGATCAGATAGTCGAATTGCGACAGGAACCTTTGCCCGAGGACACCATGAATATCGGGCCAAAGCCTTCGCACGGCAGCGAGATCCGTCAGCAGGAAACGCTGCCCGTCCGCCTGCGCGGGTCCGAGTCTCAGCTCATTATCGTCGCTTCCGGGCATCACTGCGTTGCCTGCGGACGAGGTAAGGTTGATCCGAAATGTCGGAGTCATGCCAATTTTGACGGCGACGCTGGACAGTATAAGGTTCACGCTTGTGCCGGTGTCCACCAGGAACCGGTATGGACCATGACCGTTCACGTAGACGCCATCCACCACCGGCCGGCCGTCCCGAACCTGCATTTTTATCGAGCCGGATTGCGCTTCAGCGGCAAACAGGCTCGCTGGCACGAGCACCGTACAGAGCAGCAAATGCCCGCTGTAGCCGGCGTACCGAAGATTGCGGATCGAATCCACCATCTTCGTTACAGATCGGCTACAAAACGTCATGGGATTACATTACAGGAAGATTACAAAAATTACAATAGCGTTACAACCGGGGGTGTTTCGTCCTGAAACGGACAAGTGAGCCAGAGGCGATGCTATCCGCCACTATAGTGGGCCGGCGCGCCGTTCCTCTCACGTTTCGGCTTCTGGTATCATCAATTTCACTCCATGGATCAGGCTGGCCGGATCATTGCCGGAATGAAGGGCGCTGCCGCAGTCACCACTCCTGAACGCATCGTCTGTGGTGCGTGGAAGCGCGCGGTGGGAAAGCGTCTGGCTCTGCGCACCAGACCGATAAAACTGGTACGCGACCGTCTCGTCGTTGAAGTCGAAGACGAAGTCTGGCGCGAAAGCCTCTGGAAACTGCGCTTTCAGATCCTGCGCAACATCGAGCGTGAAATCGGAACGGAGATGGTCGCCGACATCACTTTCGTCGTCGCCCCGCCGCGCCGCGAACCGCAACGTGAAATCTCCGCAACGCCCGCCGCGCTGGTAAGCGAGGACGAAGCCGATTTGATAACCGATCCCGGGCTGCGCCGCGTCTACCGGAATTCCCGGCGCCGGCTGGCCTAACCGACCACTGACCGCATGAGACTGACCGAAAAAGACGTTCGTTACGTCGCCGCGCTCGCTAATCTGAACCTCACCGACGCCGAAATCGGCCACATGCTGCAGGATCTCGACGGCATTCTCGCCCAGATGGACGCGCTCGCCGGCATCGATACTCAAGGCGTCGAACCCATGGCGCAAGTGCTGTTTTCCTCCGAAGGCGATGCCGATGGCACCGCCACGCTCCGCGCCGATGTCGAGCGCGCGCCACTCAATAACGAACTCGCCGTTCAGAATGCCCCCGTTTCCGGCGGCGGCTACTTCAAGGTCCCGAGGGTCATCGAACGGTGACGCACACCATTACCTCCATCCGCGAAGCCCTTCGCGCGAAGCGATTCAGCGCGGTCGAAGTGACGCGCGAGGCGCTCGATTTTGCCGAACGCGAAAACCCGAAGACGAACGCGTACCTGATGCTCTGTCCCGAACGTGCGCTGGCCGCCGCCGCCGAAGTTGATCGCAGGCTCGCTGCGGGCGAAGAAGCAGGAGCTCTGGCGGGCGTGCCAATCGCCGTCAAAGACGTGATCCTGACGAAGGGCGTTCGCACTACCTGCGCGTCGAAGATGCTCGAAAACTACATCCCGCCTTACGACGCGACGGCGGTCGAACGCATCGAAGCGGCGGGCGGCGTTATCATCGGCAAGACCAACTGCGACGAGTTCGCCATGGGGTCGTCGAACGAGAACAGCTACTTCGGCCCCGTGCGGAATCCGGCTGCGCTGGACCGCGTACCGGGCGGGTCCAGCGGCGGTTCCGCGGCGGTGGTCGCCCAAGGGACGGCCGTCGTATCGCTCGGTTCCGACACCGGCGGCTCCATTCGGCAGCCGGCTTCGTTTTGCGGCGTGGTTGGCGTGACGCCCACATATGGTCGCGTTTCGCGCTACGGGTTGGTCGCATTTGCCAGTTCGCTCGACCACATCGGCCCCTTCGCCCGCAATGTGAAGGACTCCGCGACGCTGCTGGGCGTGATGGCCGGTCACGATCCGATGGACTCGACCTCAGCCGCAGCCTCGGTACCCGACTACGCCGCGCACCTGGATCAAAACGACGTGCGCGGCATGAAAATCGGCCTGCCGGTCGAATACATGAAACATGCCACCGGCGAGACGGCCGACCGAATCTACGAAGCAATCGACAAGCTACGCGCCATGGGCTGTGACGTGCGCGATGTCAGTCTGCCGAACACGGATTACGCCATTGCGACGTATTACGTCATCTGCACCGCCGAAGCCAGTTCAAACCTGGCTCGCTACGACGGCGTTCGCTATGGCTACCGCTCCGCCGACCCCGGCGATGCCGATTCCAACAAACTCTTCGCGATGTATCGAAACACACGCGGCGAAAGTTTCGGCGCGGAAGTGAAACGCCGTATAATGTTGGGCACCTACGTGCTTAGCCATGGCTACTATGACGCATACTACCTGAAGGCTCAAAAGATCCGCGCTTTGATCGCGCGCGATTTCACCAACGCGTTCCAGTCGGTGGACGCGCTGGTCGCGCCCGTTTCGCCGTTCCCGGCATTCCGGCTCGGCGAGAAAGTGAACGATCCTGTGTCGATGTATTTGTCCGACATCTACACCATTACCGGCAGTCTGGCGGGAATCCCGTGCATGAGCGTGCCTTGCGGCACGGATTCGGGACTCCCTGTGGGGTTGCAGATCCTCTGCAACCATTTTGAGGAACAGAAAATGTTCCGTTTGGCACATGCATTTGAAACTTCCTGAAAAGGGTCCAAAAGTTGTTAAGGAGAGAAATCTATGGCATTTACGCTTCCCGCATTACCCTACGCAACCGACGCGCTGGAGCCTTACATCGATAAAATGACGATGGAGATCCATCACGGCAAGCACCATCAGGCTTACATAACGAATCTGAACAAAGCGCTCGAATCCGCGCCGGAACTGGCGGACAAGTCGCTCGAAGAGTTGCTCGCCCGCAATCTGGTCGCCGTGCCCGAAGGCATCCGTACCGCCGTCCGCAACAACGGCGGCGGACACTGGAACCACTCATTTTTTTGGACGATCCTCGGACCCGGCGGCGGCGCGCCATCGGAAACGCTTGCGGCCGACATCGCGGCAACTTTCGGCAGCTTCGATGCCTTCAAGGAAAAGTTCGCCGCCGCCGGCATGACGCGCTTCGGCTCCGGCTGGGCCTGGCTGACGAGTTCGAACGGCAAGCTGGAAATCTCTTCCACGCCGAACCAGGATTCGCCGATCAGTGAAGGTAAGTCGGCCGTGCTGGGCGTGGATGTGTGGGAACACGCGTACTATCTGAAGTATCAGAACCGCCGCGCCGACTACCTCGCTGCCTTCTGGAAGGTAGTAAACTGGGCGGAAGTGGACAAGCGGTACGCTGCGGCGAAGTAGTTTTTGCAAAAAGCCGCACGTAGCTCGGCTCGGCGCTATACCTTCCATATGCTCAAAACCGTTACGCTGCATTCATTGTTCGTCCTCGCGTTGATTTCAACGGCGGCGAGCGGGTTCGCTCAGGCCCCGGTTCCGGCAACCCCGGAGAATGCGGCGTCATTTATTGGTGACTGGACCCTGTCGGCCGAAGGTCCACAGGGTCCGGCACAATTTGGGCTGACCGTCAAGGTCGATTCGGGCAAGTTAATCGGTACGGTGGCAATGGGAGACCAGGGAAGTCTGCCGATAAACGACATTTCCCTGATAGGCAAGACTCTGGTCCTTCGCTACAATTTCGACTATCAGGGTATGTCGATAGACGCCGCGATTTCTCTGACGCCCGCGGGCGATAAGGTTGGGCTGGAAATCGCCTTCGCCGGCGGTGCCTACACGATGACCGGCACAGCGGCAAAGAAGTAAGGGGCGCAAGACCTGTCGGGCGGAAAAACTGGCTGCATCGCCGCGCGCTTACCTTTCCCATTCGCCTCGTCGAAGGAATCAGTGGGTCAGCGACATTATCAGGTAGACGCTTCGGCGTCAGGAAGACCCTCCTTTTCGCGGTTGCCTGTCTGCACGGGTATTTCGTGCCAACCCGATAGCGGCGACCGTAGCTGGGAGAGTGGCAACGCGGTGTTATCCTCACGGAGAAGGATTCACCGTGAAAGAACGCGGACCTGATGGACGCCATCGTGACGAAGATGGGGCGATTGCACAAACGCGTAGTGACCCATTAAACAAGAACCAGTCTACGCCGGTTGCCCTCCCCTTCCGCCCGTTGAGCCCCGCCAAATTCTGGAATCGTTGGATATTGACCTTAACGCCGCATTTGCTCGATTTCCTCATCTTCTTGCTGCTGCTCATTTTGTTAGCAAAGGGCTTGGTACGGTTGCGGGCGCACGGACTATATAGTATGGTTCCTCTATATCTGCTGGCGTCTTCTTATAGCTACCTGAGCTTCCGTGGTTTCACCCCCTGCCGGCTTATTATCGGCTTGTGTTCACGGCGTGTCGGCCCGGAACCGGCTGACTATGGGGACCCACCTTCCGGCGCTTCCGCCCACTCCATCGCTCTTTCGGCCGCTGCCGGCCCGGTAGGGCCTCCATTAGAAGCGACATTCGCGGATCTTAGCTATGCGCACGAATCTCCCTTGCAGAAGTTAGACCTGTATCTGCCGACGCTGGAAGGCGGCTCGGCGCCCCTGGTCATCTGGATCCACGGCGGAGCCCTTCGAGTCGGCGACAAGAGTTCCATGCCGCGCAGAAACTTTGGTCCTCCGCCCAAGCCGCGGGGGCGGAGCGGCCCCTATCAGATTCAGGTCCCTGACGTCGCGGCCCTGACGGCCAGAGGCTATGCTGTCGCGAGCCTCAACTACCGGCTGGGATCCTGGATGGTTACGGCTGCCGCGCCCGCCATCCGGGACGGAAAAGCCGCGGTGCGCTTCCTTCGCTCCAATGCCGCCAGGTATGGGCTCGATCCCGAACGGTTCGCCGTCTGGGGCAATTCCGCGGGAGGATATATCGGGGCGATGATGGGCGCGACAGGAGACCAGGCGACCATCTTTGACGAACCGGTGCACGCCCGCACCCAGGTATCCAGCGCTGTCCAGGCGGTGGTAGTGTGGTACGGCGCGGAAGATCGTCTTCTTCTTCCCCGGCTGGATATCAACAACTACCTGCCGATCGCCAGGACCTTGCCGCCGTTCCGGATTGTCAACGGCGATGCTGACCCGGTGATCTCCCCCCGCCAGGCGCGTCGACTCCACCAGGGCCTGATCAGGGCCGGGGCCACTTCCTCTCTCACCATCCTGCCTGGTGCCGGTCACGAAGACCCGGTTTTTATGGCCACGCAAATGGCCCCTACGTTCGCTTTTTTGGAGAGAACGTTCGGTCGTTAGTTCGCGCGTACCCGCAACAGGGGAGGCTGAAAAACGGACTGCGCCCGGCGCTAATGTCCCGGTTGAAATTTCCAAAGAGCCGACTGCATAGTCAGCACAGCCGACATAACCTGACCGTCCGCAGTCCACGCCAGACGCGCCTCGCCCGGGGCGACTCTACCCGGCACCTGGCGCCTTCGCGAACCTGGCCACATCGATGATGGCCCTCAGATGCGTCCCTTCGCCAATCAGCTTTTCTCCCGCGCGCGCCTCGACGCGGAACTCGCAGCGCCGCGACGTCAGCTTCAGTAATTCGGCCTTGTAAGCAACCGTGGACCCTTCCTTAGCCGCCGCGGTATGCCAGATATTCACGTGCATCCCGACGGTCGCGCGGCCTTCCGGCAGGCCTTCCGCCATCATGTTACGGCACGTGCGCTCCATGAACAGGATCATGCGCGGCGTGGAAAGAACCCGCGAGCCGCCTGGTCCCAGAAACGTGATGACGTCTTCCTCCGCCACCACGTGATTCTCCACGCGCACGGCGCCAACTTGCAGTTCGGCCATCATTCCCGCCTTTACGCCTTCAGGCCCGCGACCACGCCGCGCATGTAAGCGAACGATTTCTGCATGCCGGGGAACGGGTCGAAGCCGTCCATCTCCTGTTCGAGCGAGCAGGTCCCGGCGTAACCCTGTTTCATCAGCTGTTTGAAAATCGCCGGAATCGGAATCACGCCGTCGCCAACCGCAACCTCGACGTGGTTCGCGTTCAGATCCCTGAAATGCGTCTCGAACAGACGCGGACCCGCCGCTGCGATCGCCTTCACTACGTCAACGCCCGCCAGCGTTGTGTGGCCGATGTCGATACAGAGTCCAACCCTGGGGTCCATCGATTTCACCGCGTCCAGCACGCTCTGCGGAGTCGGGAAGTTCTTATCTTCCGGACCGTGATTATGAATCCCGATCTTGATGTTGTACTCCTTCACCAGCTTCTCGATCTTCGGCAGATTGTCGTGCGTGGGCGCGATAATCATCATCGGGAAACCGCAGGCTTTGGCGTAGTCGAAGTGCGGACGAAGGCTGGCTTCGTCGGTCTCGTTCATGGTGATATTGCCGCCGCCGATGACTTTCAGCCCGGCCTTATCGAATGCCGCGCGGCCCGCCGCGAGGGCTTTCGGCGGATCGGCTTGCGGCAGATGGAACTCCTTGACGTCGGCGTATTCCACGTTCAGGAGTTTGATCATGCGGATGCAGTTGTCGCGCGAAAACTGGCGGAAGGAGTAGGTCGCCACGCCGAAACGGATGTCGCCGGAAGCGGGTTCGGCGGCCTTGGTCTGGAGCGCGAAAGGCGCGGCCAAAGCGGCTGAACCGAGGAAGAAATCTCTGCGTTTCATAAACAAGAATCATACTCCAGGGCGGCGCAACGGAGCATGAGACATCCGGTTTTTCGGGCGTACGGAAAGTCTGCGCCAATCCGGCGGGGCGTTCACCGCATCTGCTCGAGACGCTGGATCCGCTCTTCGGTGCTCGGGTGCGTGGAGAACAAACGCATCATGGAACTGCCGGCCAGCGGCTTCATGATGTAGAGGTGCTGCGTGGTCGGCGTCGCCTCCATCGGGATCCGCTGCGACCAGGTGTCCAGCTTCCGCAATGCCCCGATCAACGGATAAGGCGAGCCGATGTATTTCGCCGACGCCGCGTCGGCGCTGAACTCGCGCGTACGCGAAATCGCCATTTGGATCAGCATCGCGGCAATCGGCGCGAGGATCATCATCACGAGCGCTTCAAGGCCGCTGCCCCGGTCCCTGTCATCCCTTCGGCCGCCAAACCACATCGCGAACCTTGATAATGCCGTGATCGCGGCGGCGATGGTGCCGGCGATCGAACTGATCAGGATGTCGCGATTCAGAACATGGCCCAGTTCGTGAGCCACCACGCCTTCGAGTTCGCGATCATCCATCAGTGTCAGGATGCCCTGAGTGAATGCGACCGAAGCATGGTTCGGATCGCGGCCGGTCGCGAAGGCGTTCGGCGACGGTTCAGGCGTGATGTACAGCTTCGGCATCGGGATGCCCATGCGCTGCGCAAGCCCGCCTACCAGCGGAGCCACGCGCGCGTAAATCTCCGGCGCAGTCTCCTGGGTAACAGGCTGCGCGCCGCTTGTCGCAAGCGCGATTTTATCCGAGAAGAAATAGCTGGCGAAGTTCATCACGACGGCGATGCCCAGGCCGTATTCAATGCCCTGGTCGCCCGCTATGGCGCGACCCCCGATGACGAGGATCGCGCTCAGCAGGCCCAGCAGAGCCACGGTTTTCAGTGCGTTGTTTGAATGATGCATAACGTCCGTCAGGCGACTGGCAGGCGGAACCGCCTGCCCACAGCCCATTTTAATCAGACGGCAACAGGCTCCGTTTGTTTCGTAAACTTCAGCTTGCCGCCGTCGCCGTCCTTATCGGCCACTACGGTCTCGCCGGCCAGGAAATCTCCGGCCAGCAGCCGCAATGCGAGCGGATCCTGCACCAGCCTCTGGATCGCGCGACGCATCGGCCGCGCGCCAAACGCCGCGTCGTAACCCTCGGTCATGATGGCATCCTTCGCCGCCGGCGTGACCTCGAGCTTCACGCCCCGCTCGGCGAGCATCTTGCTTACCCTGCCCAGTTGCAGATCGATGATCACCGAGAGGTGTTCCTTCGAGAGCGTGTTGAAGACGATGATGTCGTCCACACGGTTCAGGAACTCCGGACGGAACGTCTGCCGCAAAGAATCGAGCAGCCGTTTCCGCACGTCCTCCTGGCCGTTGCGGCCTTTGTGGTTGACGGAGAAACCAATGGCGTTCGACTCCTGAATCACATGGCTGCCCACGTTGGACGTCATGATGATGATCGTGTTGCGGAAGTCGACCGTACGGCCCTGGCCATCGGTCAACCGGCCATCGTCCAGAATCTGCAACATCGTGTTGAAAATATCCGGGTGTGCTTTTTCGATTTCGTCGAACAACACCACCGAATAAGGCTTGCGCCGGACATGCTCGGTCAGCTGCCCGCCTTCGTCGTAACCGACGTAGCCCGGAGGCGCGCCGATCATGCGGGAAACGGCGTGCTTCTCCATGTACTCCGACATATCGACCCGAACCATGGCTTTATCATCGTCAAACATGAACTCCGCGACCGCCCGCGCCAGTTCCGTCTTGCCGACACCCGTGGGTCCAAGGAAGATGAAGCTGCCGATCGGCCGGTTCGGGTCGCTCAAGCCCGCCCGATTCCGGCGAATGGCATTCGAAACCAGCACTACCGCTTCGTTCTGGCCGATCACGCGGTTTTCGAGGCGGGACTCCATATGGATCAGCTTCTGGACTTCGCCTTCAAGCATGCGGGCGACCGGGATACCGGTCCACTTGGCTACGATTTTCGCGATATCTTCTTCGTCGATTTCCTCTTTCAGAAGAGCGTTTGCGGACTTCTGTTCAATGTCGAGATTGGCCGCGTTGAGAGCCTGCTCGATTTCCGACAACTTGCCGTAGCGAAGTTGCGAGGCCTTCTCCCAGTCGCCGGCGCGCGTGGCCGCTTCTTCGTCGGCGCGAACCTGTTCCTGTTCCTGCTTGAGTTGTTTGACGCGGTCGATAGCGCCTTTTTCGCGGGTCCAGCGTTCTTTCAGAACGGCTGATTCGCCGCGCAACCGTTCGAGTTCGTTCTCAATATGGCGCAGCCGGTCCTTCGAAGCCGCATCGCTTTCGCGATGCAGAGCCTGCCGTTCGATTTCGAGGTGCGAAATGCGCCGTTCGATGTTATCGATCTCGATCGGCATGCTGCCGATCTGGATCTTCAGCGCCGCGCCGGCTTCGTCCACCAGATCGATGGCTTTATCGGGCAGGAAGCGATTCGTAATGTAGCGATGCGACAGAACCGCCGCCGCGACGATGGCCGAATCCTTGATCCGGACGCTGTGGTGAATCTCGAACTTCTCTTTGAGCCCGCGCAGAATGGCGATCGTGTCGTCAACTGTCGGCTCATCCACTATGACGGTCTGGAACCGGCGCGCCAGAGCTGCATCTTTTTCGACGTACTTGCGGTATTCGGTCAGCGTGGTTGCGCCGATGCAGCGCAGTTCGCCGCGCGCCAGAGCCGGTTTGAGCATGTTGGCGGCATCGATCGCGCCTTCCGAACCGCCCGCGCCTACCAAGGTATGCAACTCGTCGATAAAGCAGATGATTTCGCCGTTGGCTTCGGTGATTTCCTTCAGAACGGCCTTGAGGCGGTCCTCAAATTCGCCCCGAAACTTCGTGCCGGCCACCATCGCGCCAAGGTCGATCGCGACCAGTTTCTTATTGCGCAACTGGTCCGGCACATCGCCTTTGACGATGCGTTGCGCCAGGCCTTCGACGATAGCGGTCTTGCCAACACCGGGTTCGCCGATCAGGACCGGATTGTTTTTGGTGCGGCGGCTGAGGACCTGCATGACGCGGCGGATCTCTTCGTCTCGCCCGATGACGGGGTCGAGTTTGCCACGTTTCGCCTGTTCGGTCAGGTCGACCGCGTAGCGTTCGAGTGCCTGATACTTGGATTCCGGATTCTGGTCCGTCACGCGCTGGGTGCCGCGCACGGCGACGAGGGCTTTCAGGATTGCGTCCTTGGTTGCCCCCTGCTTATTCAGCAACCGGCCCGCGGGATCGTACTTCTGGTCGGCGATCCCCAGCAACAAATGTTCGGTCGAGATGAACTCGTCCTTGAAGCCTTCGGCCGATTTTGCGGCGGCTTCAAAGACCTGCTGGAGGGATGGCGCGATGAACTGTCCCGTCGGCTGGCCGGAGATTTTGGGGAGTCCATTCAGCTCGCGCTGGGTTTCGTTCACGATTCCGTCGGGCTGAACGCCGCATTTCTCCAGAACCGGGCGCACGATGCCTTCGCGCTCGGAAGTCAGCGCAAGCAGCAGATGCAGCGGATGCACCGCCTGGTGTCCGTTTTCCGCAGCCAGTTGTTGCGCCTGCTGGACGGCCTCCTGCGCTTTTTGGGTTAATTTATCAAACCGGAATGCCATATCGATCTCCTGTTACGCCGCCGGACCCGACTGAACGGGTGGTTCCTCCGCTCTTTTCGCGCCGCGCCCGGCGGCTCTCGCTTCTTTAGATTGCCGCGCCATCTAAAGCGATGCAATCGGGTAACCATACAAAACGGGGCAGGGAATCAATCGCCTGCCCCGCCTTCTTTCAATTTACTGCGATACCGGCAGACCAAAACGCCTGCCCCACGTGGCTATCAGTGAATCTCTACCTTTACCTGGCGGGGTTTCGCCGTTTCCTTCTTCGGCAGAGTGATGGTCAGGACGCCGTTCTTGTACTCGGCCCCGACCTTATCGGTTTCCACCGTCGGAGGCACCGCGAAGCTGCGGACGAATTCGCCGTAGCTGCGCTCGATCCGGTGATAGCCCTTGACGTTTTCATCCTTTTCGAATTTGCGGAGACCCTTCAGGGTCATGGTGCCGTTTTCCACGCGGATGTCGATGTCTTCGGTCTTAACATCCGGAAGGTCGGCCTTCAGGGTGACGGCATCTTCGGTTTCCAGTATGTCAACGGCTGGAGACCACGGACGGCCGGTTCGCGGTTCGTTCATCAGACGGGTGACCGCATCCTCGAAGAAGCGGAAGCCCTGGAATGGATCAAGTGTGACTGCTGTGCTCATGGTTTTAGTTCCTTTCGTTGGAATTGTCGGTGAGAAGTATCTCATCTGCTTAACATCATAAAATATGCGCGTTTCATTGTCAAGTAATATTCGCGCATAACAGCTTTCAGCGGCCGATGGGGGAAAATGGCCGCAGATGAACGCAGATAGGACAATTCCGGTTGGCGTTTTGGCGGTATCGTGGCGCAGGAACCGGCCATGAGTCGATCTTCGAGGCGTTTTGCGTCGAAAACCAGGCCGCTCCGCGTTTTAGCGGCCGGTTTCGGCGGATTTTGCTTTGTTCGGTAGCTCCTTTCAGAGTCTTTCGCGCGGTTCAGGCGGTGGTGCCGGTCCGTGTACCGTTTGATTTCCTTCGCAACCGTCGCTACGAACGCAAGCCGGATCCTCACAACCAACAGACCTTTCAAAGAGTGGAACGAGGTCTTTCCCAACGCGACCTGCATCGTCACACTGCTGGATCGGCTGCTGCATCATGCCGACGTAACCGTGATGGAGGGTAACAGGTATCGGGTCCGCGAAAGCGAACTGGAAACGGCGGCCCGGCGGAGAAAGAAATGACTGCGCCCGCTCCGGAATCCGAAATGAATGCCGATGTGGCCGCTGTCGTCTTGGCGTACGCCGAACTGCCGGAGACGCCATTGTCGGCAAACCTTCAGGATCACCGGCAGGCCCGGCGGCCGCATGACCGCGGCATCTCGCTGCGAACCGTCGAATCGACCCTGCTGCTGGGTTCGATGCGCCGGCTGATCCGGTCGGCGGACCTGCCGCCGTTGCGGGCGATCCGCTCCCTGGCTTACTTCCAGCCCGTCATCGACGAACACTTTGCACATCCATGCTCGAGAACTGACTCGCTACGATGTCGAAGCCGATGTCGGACGCTCGTAAGTCTTTCTCAACGCCCTCGACGCATTTGCCGGAAACGCCACAGGCTAGGCAACAAGGTGTGGAATTCCAATGTGCTTCCACCGCCAGGTTCCATTCACTGGAAATTCGTCGCCGGCGCCACCGGGTTCGCCGGCGATTCATCTTCACGGAGGCCACGTCGAAAAACGGCTGCGGCGGGGGTTGCGCACGGGCACTGACGATAGTGAAGGCAAACGGGACGGTCACTGCCGCGACCGTCATGATACCTTCAATGCGCTTCCTGAGCTCTCCGCCGATCACTTGCCCTCATTAATCGACTGTGTTGTTCGGTTCCATTGCGGACGCCCAACTTGTCGACATCCGCAGTTCCGTTTCGAAACCACGGCGTTTCGCATTGATACTCATCGCGCGTCACTCTCCATTTTCTTGAGAAATACCCCGTCTTCCTGCACCAACACACTAGCAGCGCACAAGGAGGAACCCGCCCGCATGAAAACCAGTGTCCGGCTTTCTGAAATGAAACGCCTCAGCATCGTGATATTGCTGCTCGCATGCTCGTCGTTCGTTTGGTCCCAAAGCGGAACACCCGCTCCTGCGTCCGCTCCCGCGATTTCTTCTACGCCGTCCGGCTACGTGCTCGGCCCGAACGACCAGATATCCCTCTTCGTCGATCAGATGGAAGAGGAATTCGACCGCAAGACGTTCCGCATCGATCAGAACGGCGAGGTCACTGTGCCGTTGATTGGCCCGGTGCATGCCAGCGGACTGACGACAACGGAATTACAGGACCGGATCACCCAGCTATTTGCTCCGATCCTGAAGAAGCCGGATATCGTCGTCAACGTTACCGAATACTCCAGCCGGCCCGTGGCGATCCTCGGCGCGGTTAACTCTCCGGGAATCAAACAGCTTCAGGGCAGGGCGACCCTGTTTGACGTACTGTCGCTCGCCAACGGCCTCCGTCCGGACGCAGGCACGGTGGTGAAGATCACTCGCGATCTCAAGCTGGGATCAATTCCGCTGCCAGTAGCCGCTCCCAGCCAGGACGGCAGGTACAGCGTTGCGGTGGTGCACCTGAAAGACGTTATGATTGCGTCGGCGGAGAACATTACCGTGCGTTCCGGCGACACCATTTTCGTGCCGAAGGCCGACATGGTTTACGTGGTCGGGTCCATTACGAGGCCGGGCGGCTTTCCCATCGGCGAAAACGAATCGCTTTCCGCCCTGCAGGCGGTCGCGCTGGCGGAAGGCGTCGTGAAAACGGCCGCGACGGACCGCGCGAAGATTCTGCGGGTCGCTTCCGGCGGCGCGACGCGTACGGAAATCCCGATCAATCTGAGTCTGCTGATGGCGGGCAAAGGGGTCGATACGCAGTTGCTTCCGGACGACATTCTGTTCGTACCCAACAGCAACGCAAAGAGCGCCGGCTATCGGACGCTCGAAGCCATTGTCAACGCGGCGACCGGCGCGGCGATCTACAGCCGGTACTAGGGCATACAAAGTGGACAATTCAAATCAATCACGTTATCCATCGAAACCGCTGGACCCGCTACGCGGGTCTGGCGAGGAGCGCGGTGGGTCGGGGGCGCGCGGACCGGGCGAGAGCGTTAGCGCATCAGGTTCGCGCCGCCCTGCCGAGGGATCTTATCCTTCGACGGGGCACGCACCAACCGACTCGCGCGGCGTATCGGCCAGCTACGGTGCGGCGGCGAAGCCGGCTCCTGTGACGGTTCCGCCTGTAGCGGTTGAGGTCTTACGGCCAGTCGAGCAGGGTTATTACACACACTATCCACCAATGCGTTCCGAATCCGACGGAGACGATGCCGGTTCCAGCGGTGGACTGCTCGAATACTGGCGAATTCTTCGCCGGCACAGGGCGGCAATTGTGCTTTCCGTGGTGGGAGGACTCGCCCTTGGTATCGCCGTCGGCATTCCTCTGAAGCCCGTCTTCCGCGCCCGCACATCGCTTGAAATTCTCAATCTCAATCAGGATTTCATGAACATGAAGCAGGCGAACCCGGTCAACACCAACGACAATTCGCTTGATGTCTCCGAAGAACAGACGCAGGCGAAGCTGCTCGAAAGCTCGGCGCTGATGATGCGGGTGATGAACCACCTCGATCCGAATTATGAAAAAGATCTGGCGAAATCGCGAATGGCGACCTCCGGCTGGCGAAGTTGGCTCCATCTGAAGGCGCCGGTCGAAGAAACAGACCGTGAAAAGCTGCTCGACAAGCTGTCAACCAGCCTTCGCATTCGCCCCACAGCCCACACGCGCGTGCTCGAAGTAACTGCCGATTCAACCGACCCGAAGCTTACCGTCGATTTCGTCAATACGCTCGTTGAAGAGTTCGTGGGACAGAACATGGAAGCCCGCCTCAACAACACCGCGCGAACCAGCGAATGGCTTCAGCGCGAAATCGGCGACGCGAAGGCCAAACTGCGGCAGGCTGAGGACGATCTGCAGCACTATGCGGGGCAATCCGGCCTTATCTTCGCCGACGAGAACACGATTATCGCCACGGAAAGGCTGCGGCAGCTGCAGTTGCAGCTCTCCACCGCATCTGCCGACCGGATCGCCAAAGAGGCGCACTACGAACTGGCGAAGAGCAGCCCTCCCGATTCGCTGGGAGACGTGCTGAACGACAACGGCATCCGCGAAACGGCGGCCAGAATCAGCGAACTGCGCAGGCAAATCGCGTCGCTTGGCGCGGTATTCAATCCCGGCTACAGCAAGCTCCAGCAGGCGCAGGCCGAACTTGCCGTGCTGGATACGACGTTCCAGCACGAGAGGGCCGACATCCTGAAGCACGTGGAAGACGACTACGAGGAAGCCGCCGGCCGCGAGAAGATGCTGGCCGCCGCTTACGACTCGCAGACCGGCGTAGTGACCGGGCAGGGCGAAAAGCTGATCCAGTACAACATCCTGAAGCGGGAAGCCGAGAGCAGCAGGCTGCTCTACGACACCATGCTGCAGCAAACCAAGCAGGCATCCATTGCGACCGCGATGCGCGCCAGCAATGTGCGGGTTGTCGACGCGGCCCTGCTGTCCGATCTGCCGGTGTTTCCGGATTTCCGAATCAACGGGGGTCTCGGCATGTTCGTCGGTCTTATGTTCGGCATCGCTTTCGCCACCGTCCGCGAACGGTCGGACCGCACGCTCCGGCAGCCTGGCGACCTCAAGCAATGGGCGGATTTGGCGGAACTGGGAACGATCCCGGCAGCGTCCGTCGCCAGGGTTTACGATGGCGGAACAATCCAAAGCCGCTGGTCGCGCCGCCGAAACGCGGTGAGCGATTTCGCGCTCACAACTTCTATCCAGCAGGCTGGCATCGCTGCTGAAGCGTTTCGCTCGACGCTCACTTCGATCCTCTTCGTGGGCGATAACGGCACGTGTCCGCAGGTTCTGGTCTTCACGAGCCCGAGCCCGGGCGATGGAAAAACCTCGGTCGTCAGCAACATCGCCATCGCCGCGGCGGAGATACGGCGCAACGTTCTTCTGATCGACGCCGATCTGCGCCGCCCGCGTTTGCACGATATTTACAAGGTGCCGAACGACCGGGGTTTGAGCGACATGCTTCGTGAGGAAATGTCGGATGAGAATCTGGCGAGCTTCATTCATGAGACCGGCGTGCCGGGGCTGCATGTTCTGCCGGCCGGACCGCCCACGCGCGCCGCCGCGCACCTGTTGTATTCGCCCAACTTCGAAGCCATGGTGGAGCGGTTGCGGACCGGTTACGACATGATACTGATCGACGCGCCTCCGGTGCTGCAACTCACCGACGCGCGCGTGGCCGGGCGGCAGGCGGATGGTGTCGTTCTGGTTGGCCGGGCCGGCCGAACGACGCGCGACGCCCTGACTGCGACACGCGACCGTTTTCAAGAAGACCGCATCCGCGTGCTGGGGGCCGTGCTGAACGATTGGAATCCAGGCAAGTCGCTCGGCGGATATTACGGCTACAACGGCGGGTTGAAAGCTTACCGTCATGCGCTCAAAGCGGGATGAAGCGGCATGACACCCTATCGGAGGCAGGGAATCCGCAAGGCGCACGGAAGCGACTCGTTCGTCGTCGGCGGACTCGCCTTGTCTTTGTTGTGCAGTGCCGCTTCGGCTGCGTTCGAGGGCACAACCGTGAGCATGGCGCTTCAGTTGGCGGGAATCGTGATTCCTCTGGCGCTGGGTGTCGCGCTCGCCGGGCGGCGTTTTGCCGGCGCGCCGGTCTGGCGGCGCTCGCCGGAAGCGGCTCTCCTGACGTTCCTTTTTCTATTATCGGCAACAGTCAGCGCGTGCCTGGCCGCGGCGAAGTACTTCGACGGGTACCCGCTGGCGTTCAACACGGGAACGATCCTCGCATTTATCGTCTGGGGCGGAATCTGGGCACTCGACGAAGAATCCGTCTGGTCGGCCTTCCGGCTGTACGGTTTGCTGTCAACCGCGGCCATTGTAACTGTCTGGATTGCGACGCGGCATTCCGGTGAGCGATTCCAGTCCGTATTGCATCCGAATCTCTGGGGCTTGTTGTGCTTCACGAATTTCTGCGTCTCGGGGCTTATTCGCGGAGCCATCGTTCGGGTGCCGATGCAAGTCGCGAACATACTGGTCATCCTTGATGCGCAATCGCGATCGGCGCTGCTTTCCACTTTGGTTGCAGCTGCGGTGATGTGTTTCTTTGCCGCTCGTGCGACACGCGTCAGGAAGGAAGACGCGGCGCTCATGTTAATTGCCGCCGCGGTTGTCTGCGCCCTGCTGGGGTTTCTTCTGCGCGAAAAGCTGGTCGAATACTTTGCTGTTGCATTCCGGCTTAACGATCTCTACCGGGGGTCAGCGACTGGTTTCAGCGGGCGGGTGGAGCTGTGGCAGCGAGGACTGGCAATGATCGAGTCCAACCTTCTGTTCGGTGTGGGTCCGCGCATGGAGGGCAACTACATAACCGGCGATATTCAGTACTCGCACAGCGGATATCTTTCGACACTGGCGCAATACGGAGTGATCGGCGGGACGTTGTTTTTCTCCGTGGCATTACTTCGCGCGAGGGCGCTTTGGCGGATGGCGATGCGACGCCGGCCGGGCGCCTGGGTTGGAGCCGCGCTGATATTCGGGTATGCGGCGGAGGCGGCGTTTGAGCCAAAGCTTCTGAGCATCGGCAACCCCGCGTCTCTACTGGTGCTTGCGTTTCTTTTGTTGCCGGCCAGGGCGATGCGCGCCGGCGGGAGGGTGCCTTTGAGGCGCCGCGCCGTTCGTATTCCAATAAGCGACTTCAGAGCGCCGGTCAGCGCTCCGGGACCGCTGCTGCCGGAACCG
Source organism: Bryobacterales bacterium (assembly GCA_003136575.1). GTDB lineage: Bacteria > Acidobacteriota > Terriglobia > Bryobacterales > Bryobacteraceae > BOG-234. The sequence goes on from PLEX01000076.1 coordinate 55,187, forward strand.
TTGCGCAAAGCGGCAACCGCGGGCATCGCCATTCTCGTTGGTCTGATTTCGGCGAATTCCGTCTTTGCCGCGCGGCCGCCCGATGCCGCGATAGCGGCGGGGTTCAAGGTCAACACATTTTCCAGCCGGTTCAGCACCGCAACAGTCGACGTGGCCAGCGGTGAAACTTCGGGATTCGATTGGTATCCGTTTCATTTTTTTCACCAGCCGTTGCCCGACCCCTCGGGATTGACGTTCCACTCCGATGGCAGCCTGACCCTGGGTGCGGGCACGGATATTGCGGGTACGAACCGTGGTCCGGAGAGCAAGATCAGCATTTGTACGGCTGCTCCCGCAGGTGGACCTTCCCGGTGGATCGGTCGCGCTTTCGGCGGTGGCGGTTACTTCGAAGCTGTGCTGAAGGTCGATCCGCGCGATGTCGCAAATGCGGGCGGAAACAGCCAGTGGCCCGCCTTTTGGTCGATGGCGATCGAACACCTCGCCGAACTCGGCGCGGAGCAATGGGAAGGCCAGGTGGAAGGCTACAACCACTTCATCGAAGCCGATTTCTTTGAATACGACGTCTGGAAGTTTTCAGCGCCGGAAGCCTACGGTGGAGCGCTGCGTGAATGGTATGGGGTTTATAAATCGACTTGCCCCGGGGAGTCCTATTGCCAGGTGAGCAATTCCCGGGGAGGCGGCACGGATTTCGCGAACTTCGTTATCCACGCTTCGGCCGGAACGGATTTCAGCCGGTTTCACCGTTTCGGGTTCCTCTGGATACCCGCAACGGACATCAGCAACGGTTACGCGGAATATTACTTCGACGGCAAGCCGACTGCGGACAGAATTACCTGGAGCCGATTCCGCGGCCAGCCTGGGCCTCCCGGGCCAGCGCCCTGGACGTTTGGCATTATCGACCGTCAACATCTGGCGATCCTGCTCGATTCGGGTCCGGGGCAGCCAATGACGGTGAAGTCGGTGAACGTCTGGCAGGCATCCACTGACGGGAACTGGAAGCAATAAAAATGGCGAGTCCGCAGGCGGCTCATCACGCTACAGGCAACGAGAGCGCGCGTTCTCGCGCGATGTCGCCGCCGTCGGGCCTCTTCCGCACCGTCGGACAACTCTATGCCGTCCAGATGGCGAGTTTCGCTCTGCCCCTGATAACAGTCCCGTACCTTGCGCGTCATCTGGGCGTCGCGGGAGTAGGAGTTGTCGCAACCTTCCAGGCGCTGGCCACCTGGTTCACGACGCTGAACGAATTCGGTTTCAGCCTTTCGGCGACGCGCGAGGCCGCGAGATACAAGCATGACAAGCAGCGGCTTTCGGAGTTGCTCGCATCAGTGATTGGGGCGAAACTTCTGCTGGCCGCCGGTTGCGGTGCGCTGATGCTGATCCTGAGTTTCCTGCTGCCCTCTCTGCGAAACCAGCACCTGCTCCTCGCTTCTGCGCTGCTGTATACATTCGGTCAAAGCGCCAGCGCCGTGTGGCTTTATCAGGCTCTCGACCGGATCGCCTTCGCGACTTCCTGCGACCTCGGCGGCAGATGTCTGGGCGTGGCGGCGATCTTCATCTGGGTGAAGACTCCTCAGGATTCGTGGCGGGCGCTGGCCATACCCGGCGGGGTCATTCTCCTGTCGGCGGCGTTCGCGATCGCGGTCGCATATCGTGAGATCCCGTTTTCGTTTCCCTCGCTCAACGGCGTACTTTCCACCATCAGGCGCGGCTATGCGATTTTCCTTTCGCGATGCGTCAGCAGCATGATGAACAGCGGTAACGCGTTGATCCTCTCGATGTTCGTGTCGCCGGTCGCCGTCGGTTACTACTCCGGCGCGGAGCGAATCTTCCGGGCGGGACTGACGGGATTGTATCCGTTCTCGCAGGTGATGTTCCCGCGTATCGCCCATCTCCTGGCAAAAGACCCGGATCGCGCCCGGTCGGAGGTGCTGAAATCCCTCTCGGTCATGCTTTGCGCGGCCGGGTGCCTTTCCGCGGCGATGCTTCTTTTCGGCGGATTCCTGGTCCGGGTGCTGCTGGGTGCGGCCTTTGCGCCATCCGTAGCTGTGCTGAGGATTCTCGCGATCGTCCCCCTTGCCCGGGCCACATCGGATGTTCTGGGATTGCAGTGGATGATCTCGCATGGCCTTGACCGCGAATACACGATCTGCCTTTCAGTCGCGGGCTTCACGAGCCTGGCTTTGGCGTTGTTTCTATCGGGAACGTGGGGGCAATACGGCGCGGCGTGGGCGGTGGTGAGTTCGGAGGTGCTGCTCGCCGCCGGAGTTCTGTACTGCATCGGACTGAGGTACATTGTCCCCTTTCAGGGGGTTAAATGGCGCTGAATATCACTCGCGCCGTGCCCGGAGAAGGCAACTGATCGCAAGAACGGAGAACGCAAAGATATGTCTTCCACAATAGCTACCGATCCCCTGTCGAAGCCACAGACGCCGCGCAGGCGGTCGGCTCAGATTATGAAGAATCTGCGGGCCGCGGTGATTCACAACCACCCGATTCACTACAAACACCTGCTCTTTCAGGCGATGAAGGAACAGCAGATGGACTTCGTCGTGCTGTTTCAGGCATCCCAATCGTCGATCCGGCACGAAAAACTGCCGCTCTCGCAGGATCTTTATCGTTATCGCATCGCGTATGACGGGCCGTACGAGACGGCGCCCGTGCTGCTGCGCGCCCGCTGGACCTGGCAAGCGCTGCAGCAGCTTTCGCCCGACTTCCTGCTCATCAGCGGCTACCACGCCGTCGAATGCTGGAGCGCATGGTTCTGGGGAGCGCTGCATCGCGTGCCCCGGCTGATGTGGTACGAGAGCAACGAATTCGATTACAAACGCTATTGGTTCCGCGAGATCTTCAAACGGCTCTTTCTGAAGGGATGCCGGGGCGCGCATGTGTACGGGCGATCGAATAAGGCCTATCTTGCCAAACTCGGGATGCCGGCGGAGAACATAACAATCAAACGCGCTGTTGTCGACATCGAAAAATTCGACACGCCCCGCGAAGACAAGAGTTACCGGGCGGGCGACCAAACGCGCATCATCTATGTGGGCAGGCTCGCGCCCGAGAAGAACGTGCCGGTACTGTTGCGGGCCTTCGCGGGAGCGGTGAGTGCGCTCACCGCATCGTCGCGGGATGCAACTCGGAGCGAGACGGCTCAGAACGCTCCGGGCCAAATTCAGCCATGGCGGACCGGGATGCGTTTGATTATTGCCGGAACGGGGCCAGACGAAGCGGCGCTGAAGCGCCAGGCGATTGCGCTGGGAATCGCCGAACTGGTCGAATTTAAAGGCTACATTCCGCAGAAAGACCTGGGCGCGCTGTACCGGCAGGCCGATTTTTTCATTCTGCCGAGCACGAGGGAACCATGGGGACTGGTCGCGCTCGAAGCCATGCTCTGCCGAATACCGGTGATTATCTCCACGCAGTGCGGATGCGCGGCCGACGTAGTGACAACAAATACCGGCTGGACCTTCTCTCCGTGGAACGAGAAAGAACTTCAGGAAATCCTCGAAAGACTGGATTCCGTTTCGCCCGCCCAGTTGCGAGGCATGGGCGACGCTGCCCACGAGTTGGCATCGCTTTATTCCGCGGATGAGTGCGCTTCGCTGGTCGCGCAATCGTTGCGGGGAGCGCTTGGCGCATCGCCTGACCCCAATGGATTGAGCGGAGCGGCCTATGCCGGTTGAAACGCTTCAGCCACCATCGCGCACGGCATCAATCAGTGCAGCCAGGCCGTCAATCGGGGTGCTGGACGTCTGGAGCCACATTGAACCGCGTTTCGGAGGCGTCGGCCCCGCGGCTTCGGCGCTTTCCACCGCAGTCGGGCGTTATGGCATGCGAATCGCGCAGGTTGCGATCTGCCATGAGTCGGAGAAGACTCTGGCGGATGGCATCGATTCCCGCGTATCGAAGATTCGCAGTTCGGCGCCGCGCGGCATCGCGGATCTGCGAATTGCGAATGCTCTCAGGCAAGCAGTCGGCGCGGCGGACGTTTGCCATGTGCACGGAATGTGGGTTCCGCACTGCCTGGCTGCGCGGAGACTGGCGCGGGAATTGGGAAAGCCTGTCGTCTCATCGGTTCACGGAGGCCTGGAACAGTGGGAACTGCGCCACAAGTGGCTGAAGAAAGCTCTCTACTCATGGCTCCTCGAAAGGCCATCGCTCGAAAGGTCCGGTTGCTTACGCGCGCTGAGCGAGCGCGAAGTGGGCGACTATCGGCGCTACGGCAGCCGGGCCGCGATCGCGCTGGTGCCGAATGGGATTGAGCCGCTCGAACGGGTGAATCCATCGCGCTTTCTTGAATGGTTTCCGGAGTTGAAGCATAAGCAGATCGTTCTGTTTCTGGGCCGCATTCACGAGAAGAAGGGCATACTGAACCTGGTGCGCGCGTGGAAGACGGTGGCCGCGCGCCGCCATGACGCACACCTTGTGATTGCCGGACCTTCATATGAAGACGCCGGCGACAAAGTCCGGGAACTTATTTCGGATCTTCAACTGCGGCAGGCCGTCACACTGGCCGGCGTGATCAGCGGACCAATAAAAACCGAGGCATTGTCGGCTTCGAAATATTTTTGCCTGCCTTCGTATTCCGAAGGGTTGAGCGTTGCCGTGCTCGAAGCTTTGTCGATCGGGTTGCCGCCTGTGATCACTCCGGAATGCAATTTTCAGCGGGTGGAAGCTTGCGGAGCGGGGCGGATCACCTCGAACGAACCGGACACTTTGGCCGATACGCTGGTATCTTGTCTCGACCAGGGTTCACGCCCATGGCAGGACATGAGCCGCGCCTCGCAGAGGTTAGCGCGAACCGACTTCGACTGGAACGCCATCGGAGCGACGATGGGTTCGGTTTACGAGTGGCTTCTCGGCGGAGACCGGCCGGACTGCGTGGTGGTCAAATGACCGCGGCTCAGTTGCAGCGGCTTCAGCCCCGGGTGGATTTGTCTCGGCCGGACAACTCCGAATACGTCAAGGGCCGTTCGTTTTTCGTGATCGCTCTTTGGCATTTCATAGGCTCGCCGATTGTGCGATCGAACCTGATCCCAGTCTCTCGTGTCAAGTGCAACATCCTTCATCTGTTCGGCGCGAAGATAGGCCGGGGAGTTTACGCAAAGCCGGGCCTGCGCGTGAAGTTCCCGTGGTATCTGGCGGTCGGCGATCATTGCTGGCTGGGCGAAGACGTCTGGATCGACAACCTGGCACCCGTCACCATCGGTGCCAATGTCTGTATTTCCCAGGGCGCGTATTTGTGTACGGGTAACCACGACTGGTCGTTGCCGGATATGAAGCTGTTCCGGCGTCCGATCGTACTCAACGACGGCAGCTGGGTGGGCGCTCGCGCAACGGTCTGTCCGGGCGTGACGCTTGGAACGGGCGCAATCGCCGCCGCCGGCAGCGTGATTAACAAAGATATCCCGGCTTGGGAGATCTGGGCGGGCAATCCCGCGCGCTTCGTCCGGGCGAGGCGGCTTGCGGGAGCGTCGCGGCCAGATATGGCTCCGTACTCCGCCGCTCGCACGTAGACAAACGGGAACCTGGAGAAATATGCGTTGCCTGATTCACGATTTCGCCGGCCATCCATTTCAGGTGCAACTGAGCCGCGAACTGGCCAGGCGGGGTCATCACGTCACACACGCCTATCCGTTCGGACTCGACGGTCCAAAGGGACGGCTCACACCATCGCCGAACGATTCCGCAACGCTCGACATTCTCGGTATCCCCCTCAGCGGCAGCTTCCGAAAGTATTCGGCGTGGCGGCGTCTCGCCGCGCAAAGAATCTATGCGAGAGATGTGAAGCGCCTTATCTCCAGCCGGCACTTCGACGTGATGATTTCCGGCAACACTCCGATCGACGTGCAGGCCGAGTTGCTCTGGTACTGCAAAGCCAAAGAGATCGGCTTCGTGCACTGGGTACAGGATGTCTACAGCCAGGCGATCAGATTCTTTCTGGAACGTAAGGTCGGCGCGTTTGCGGCACCGGTCAGCTATCCTTTTCTCAAACTGGAACAGTGGGTCGCGACCCGTGCCGATGCGGCCGTAGCCATCGCGCCCGCCTTCGCGGATATTCTCGCGGGATGGGGCGTTCCGCGAAGAGGAATCTCGGTCATAGAGAACTGGGCTCCGCTCGACGAAGTGCGTCCGCTGCCGCGAATCAACGAATGGAGCATGGAGCACGGGCTCAATGAAAAAACGGTGTTTCTTTACTCCGGCACACTCGGAATGAAACACAGACCGGACCTTTTGTACCATCTTGCAAAGTCTCTTAAAAATAACTGTAAATTAGTGGTGGTTACGGAAGGAATCGGCCGGGAATACCTGAGAAAACTACCCCCGCTCGACACTATACAGTTTCTTGATTTCCAGCCATATGACCAGCTACCGATGGTGTTGGCAAGCGCGGATGTTCTGGTGGCAACGCTCGAATCCGATGCGGGGCAGTTCGCCGTGCCGTCCAAGGTTCTCAGCTATATGTGCGCCGGCCGGCCGCTGCTGCTCGCGGCTCCGGCCATTAATCTCGCCGCTGCAGTCGTGCGGAGGAGCCGCGCCGGAATCGTCGCGAATCCGGACAGCCCCGAGGACGTCTGTGCGGCTGCGCAGGATCTGTCGACGGACCTGTTCTTACGGTCTTCGCTCGGCGCCAGCGCGCGGCGGTATGCCGAACGTGAGTTCAATATTTCACGCATCGCCTTCCGTTTCGAGGAAGTGCTGCTCGGGAGCGTTCCGGCGAGAGCGCGGGTGGAGGGCGTCGTCGATCGGCGCCGGTCTCAAGGTGCCGGCGACTGATGGCGGGTTAAAGGCGGCGTGTGGGAGACGCACCGCCGGGGCAAGGGGACTTCATTGCGCTCGCGGGATACGGAGGTCCGGCCGGGCGGCAGGCGAAACCGCCTGCCCCACAGGGTTTTCGCGAAAAACGGCGCAGGCCAAAGGCCTGGTTCGCAAGCACTGGCTCACAGCGTATCCCGTAGAGGCGCAGGCCGAAGGCCTACTCCACATGCACACAGCGGCGCAGGCTAAAGCCCCAGAAGGTTTACTCCACACGGGCCGCCGGTCGCCCGAGGCTCGCCATGTTTGCAACTAAGCACGCGTTAGCCGCACCGCCGCGGACCGCGTCTTCGCCGCCGCGGACCAGGATCACGGCCGTCGGATTCTTGGCCTGGGGCATGACGTTGAGTCTGATGGCCGCCGATCTTGCGGCCATCTGCGCTGTCGCCGGCTGTCTTGCGATCGTTCGCTATCGTCCCGACTCCCGATTCGAGTGGAGCGCGGTGGCAGGCCTGTTGCCTTATGTCGCGATGGTATTTCCCGCATTCGCATTTCAGAAGCTTTACCCCGGCCTGCTGATGCATCCCGCCGAGGAAATGCGCCGCGTCGTCTGCTCGCTCTCCGCGGTCTTCCTGATCTTCGCTACGTCGACTTTCCTCTGGCGGACTGAAGGCGATCATTCCCGTTCCGCGTTCCTGATCGCATGGGCAGGCAGTTCTCCGGCGATTCTCCTCGCGCGCTCGTTCACGCGGCGTTGGCTGGGCGACAAGTCCTGGTGGGGCGTTCCCGCCGTCGTGCTCGGTTCGGGCCTCGCCGCGCGGAGAATCGTCCGCAAATTCCGCGACGGAAGGTTGGGAGTGAAAGTCGCCGGCGTGTTCAGCGAAGACCAGATTCTCTCCTGGACGCAGGACATGCCGCCGATTCTGGGGGGACTGCACCAGGCTCCCGATGTCGTTGGCGCACGGGTCGCGGAATATGCCATCGTGGCGGTTGCGCCGAAATCGAATCTGGAACTGCGGCGCGTGATCGAAGACTATTGCCGGGGCTTCCGCCACGTTCTGCTGATACCCGATATGCCGGGCGTGTGCAGCATGGGTGTGGCGGCGTGCGATATTCAGGGCGAACTGGGCTTCGAGCTTCCGCAGCGTCTATTTCACCGCAGTTCCGCTGCAATCAAGCGAGCGATCGACTGCGCCGCGAGCGTGATTCTGCTCGGACTGTTGCTGCCTCTTTTCGCGCTGATCGCCGTCGCGATCAAACTCACGTCGCGAGGGCCGGTCTTTTACGGGCACTTGCGCCAGGGCCGCAACGGGAATGTTTTCCGCGCGCTCAAGTTCCGCACCATGGTGGCCGATGCCGACCGGGTGCTGGCCGATTATCTTGTCTCGCACACGGAGGCCGTTCCCGAATGGCAGCGCAACCAAAAACTGCGCAACGATCCGCGGATTACGCGAATCGGCAAATGGCTGCGCCGGTCTTCGCTCGACGAGCTGCCGCAACTGATCAATGTGCTGATTGGGCAGATGAGCCTGGTGGGTCCGCGGCCGATCGTGGAGGAAGAAATAGCGAAGTATGGCCGGGTTTACGGGCTGTATACGCGCGTTCTCCCGGGCCTCACCGGGCTGTGGCAGGTTTCGGGACGCAACAACACGACTTACGAAGAGCGAGTTGCCTTTGACGAACATTACGTGCACAACTGGTCTGTCTGGCTCGATCTGTACATCCTTGTCCGCACGATCAAAACTGTGGCGACGGGCGAAGGCGCTTATTGAGAATTCCGGAGGGGAATAAAACGTGAGTAATTTCAAACCGAGAGTATTGGTCGCCGGCGCGGGAGGTTTCATCGGAGGCCATCTGGTGAAGCGCCTGAAGGCCGAAGGTTACTGGGTGCGGGGTGTCGACCTCAAGCGCCACGAGTACAGCGAGAGCGCCGCCGACGAGTTCATCGTGGGTGACCTCTGCGTTCCCGAGGTGGCGCGCGCGTCCGTCGCCGGCACTGGCGAGGTCTATCAGCTTGCCGCCGATATGGGCGGCGCGGGCTACATTTTCACCGGCGAGCACGATGCGGCAGTCATGCGGAATTCGGCAACTGTGAACCTGAACATGCTGGAATTCGGAACGGCGGCGGGAGTGAAGAAGTTCTTCTATTCGTCCTCCGCGTGCATTTACCCGGAGTACAACCAGATGGATCCGGATAACCCGAAGTGCTCGGAAGAGTCGGCTTATCCCGCCGCTCCCGACAGTGAATACGGATGGGAGAAACTGTTCAGCGAACGGCTTTACGCCGCGTACTCGCGGAATTGCGGAGTCCAGGTTCGCGTCGCCCGGTTTCACAATATCTTCGGCCAGGAAGGAACCTGGAACGGCGGCAGGGAAAAGGCGCCCGCCGCGATTTGCCGCAAGGTTTGTGAGACGCCGAACGGCGGCGAGATCGAGATTTGGGGTGACGGGAAGCA
>PLEX01000076.1:64458-76360 GCA_003136575.1 Bryobacterales bacterium
GGGCAAGCCGTTATTGGCCGCAGGCGAGCCGCCGGCGCAGCCGCCTGAAGTGCCTTACGCCTTCGCCAGATACTGTCGCCACGGAGTCCAATAGTACGTCTCCCAGCCATCGACGACACCCTGGTAGTCCTGGTCGGGAACGTCGAGGTGTATGAGATCGATCCTCCCGCCGCTCCCCGCCGGCGTGAATGAGAGGATGAGCGTGGAATCGGGATCGCTGTCGTGGAAATTCGTGGAGCGCCAGGATTGGACGATTAGCCGGGGCGCGATTACCGAAAGTGTTGTTCCCGTAATCTGACCACCGAAGGCACTGAAGGGAGCGCCCGGTTCCGCGCCGATCGTTACGGGCGCTCCGGTCACTGCCGCGTGCAGGGTCGGATCGAGGTACGCCGCATATAGGCGGTCCGCGGGCGCGGCGAGAACCACCGTTTGTTGGATAACACTTCTCATGGCACGATTATCCGCCTTGGCGGGATGCCGCGAATCGAGAAGGCGGCCTGCGGCTAAAAGGCGATCCGATCCTTCTTGTCTTCGAGCTTCGAAAAGTCGAAACCGGGGATCTTTTTCAGGTCGTCGAGTGATTTGAATTTGCCGTGCTTGTCGCGGTAGGCGATGACAAGCGCAGCCTGACTGCGCAGCAGCGAAAACGTAGTTTCGAGATCGATGGCGCCTGCCGCATTGATGTTCAGCGGCTTGGGGGCCTCACCGGGGAAAGCCTTCGAAAGATAGTCCAGCACCGTTTTGTACTGGGCGTCGGGGATGTCCATGCCTCGGCCCGCCATTGCGGACATGGTTGCGTCCCATCCGTCCCTATCCTGGTGGAGCGACGTAGCGCGCTCCGGCTCATGGCAACTGCCGCAGACTTTCAACGCCGCATCTTTGCCGGGGAGATCGGGGAACTGGGCCTGGGCTTTGGTGGCACAGGTATAGCAGAGCGAAGAGAGCAAGAGCACAGGGGGAAAGAAGGCAGAAATCCGCATCACAATTTTATTTTAATCCGGGCGATGGTTGGGCGATCCACTCGGCCGCCGCGTCGATGACCGGGTCTTTGCCTGCTGCGAGGGATTCGATGGACTGGCGAACTTCCACGTCCGGCACCACGCCATTGCCTTCGAGCACGCGTCCGCCCGACGATATATAGCCGGCGGTCGGGTATTGAAAGCCGTCGCCATTGGGCAGGCGTATGATGTCCGATGGCAGGGCGGCTCCGGCGCTGCGCGTGCCGAAGATGCGCGCACGCTTCAGATCCTGAAGACCCTGGGCGAGAATCTCGGTGGTGGAGGCGGAGCCTTCGTCGAGCAGAATGGCCAAGCGGTCGGGGTAGGTCCACGCGCGCGGGAAAACGGTGAATTTCAGCGTGGTGTCGCGGGTCTTCATTTCGCCGAGCTTGCGGCCGGAATCGTCGATGAAGAAGCCGGCGATGCCCATCGCCATGATGCCGATGCCACCGGGGTTGCCGCGCAGATCGAGAATCACTCCCGGGGCGCTGGCGAACCCTTTCAGCACGGATTCGAAGCGCGGCATCAGGGTGACGGGGTCGAGGAATTCGTTGAAGCGGATGTAACCCGCGCCACCGGGGAGTGTCCGCGACTCGAACTCGAGCCGGGATTGGGGGAGATTGCCGAACTGGACAGTAGAACTTTCTACTGGCGACCGTTCCCCGGCTGGTTTCAGTTCCACATGTTTTGCATGGCCGTCGGCATCGAGCAGGTCGAGTTTCAGTGGAGCATCCGCGGGGCCTTGAAGTTTCTGCGTGACCGCAAGATTGGCGAGACGACGGGATTCGGTGTCGTCGAGTCCGCTCGCGGCGTCCAGCAGGGGCGCTACCTTCGAGCCGTCGACACCTTCGAGAACCATGCCGGGTTTGACGCCGGCACGGGCGGCGGGCGAACCGGGCGCGACGCTTTTCACGACTGCTTTGCGGTCGAGGATTGTGGTTTCTATGCCGGCGGTGGAAGCGGCGGCAGGCGCGGTAGCGGATGGTTCTCCGATCGCGGCGTAGAGATCACCGGGGAAGATGGCGTAGTGCGATACGCCGAGTTTGGCGATCATTTCACGCAGGATGGCGCGAACTTCGTCGGCGGACTTTGCGCGGTCGATGCGCGGCTTGAAGGCGTCGTGTACGGCCTGCCAGTCGAGACCGTTGAGATTGGGATCGGGGTTGTGATCGCGGATGGTGGTCCAGACGAGCTCGAACGAAGCGAGGTGGGCGGCTCGGTCTTTCGCGGGCAGCTGGGCGAAGGCGGAGACGGCGAGGGCGAAAAGCAGCGCTGGGATGGTGTGGGAGCGAGGCAAGTGATTTCACGGCCAGGATAGCATGGAGCGTGCGCAGGTCGGCTGCGTTATCCGCGCTGGGGGATAGCCGGAACGGATGGGCAGAGAAACCGGTACGCCTGGCCGAACGGAACTAATCGCAGTTGCCCGGAGTCTGAAATAAAATGAAAGGCTTGTGTCGGCTCCAAACCACTATGTCTCATAGGTTTTATCGCGTTTGTGCATCGGTCCTGCTTGCCGCCGCGCTTTTGGCGCAGGAGCCCGGCGCCCCGACGTTTGATTCGAACGCCAGACTTGTGCTGGTTCCGTTCCACGTCGAGCGGGGTAAGTACTACGCCCCGGACCTGCAGCCTTCGGATTTTATCCTCCGTGAGGATGGACACCCGCGCCCATTTACCGTCTTTGAAGGCCCGAATACGGCGAATCCGCTTCCGCTGGAACTGGTCCTGCTATTTGACACTACTCCCAGGGTAGTGGTGAGTAAAGACGGTTTCCCGACGCCCATCTGGGACCTTGACTCGAAGGCCGATTACGAATTCCTCGACAACTGGGATGAAGCCCTTACCGGCGCGATTCTGCAAAAGAACGGGATGGATATCCGCATTGCCGTTTATCATTATTCCGGCCACCAACTGGAGCGGCTTTGCGCCGCCAGCACCGATCCGCGGGAGATTGTCCATGCGCTTCACGCGCTGCTCGATCCGATCCCTCAGGACAAGGGCGAACTTGCGCTGCTGCCCGGTAACTACGTTTTTAAGCCAATGTTTGGCGCCCCCAACAGGGGCTGGTTGAGTGAGTCGATCGTCAACACTCTCAAAGATGCCTCCGCTTCTCCCGTCCCTGCCCGCCGGCTGCTGATTGTTTTCACCACGGGGTCCACCGGAACTCTTTCAAAATCTTTCCCCCCGTACAGCGGCATCGTCGATCCTGCGCTTGCCATGAACATCCCGATTAATCCGGTCATCATGGATGTATACAGACAGCAACAACACGTCATAGCCAGCGTGCCTGGGCCCGGAGGAGCGCTCGCGACGATCGACACACTTTCGGGCAAACCCGGAGCAACGCCATCGACGGCGTATACCGGACTGCTGCCATGGATCGCCAATACGGGAGAGTTGACCGGAGGACAGAAGTTCGTTCCGCAGCATCTCAATCGGGAGACGCTCGCCGGCATCCTCGGGCTCGTGCGGGATACGACGCTATCTCAGTACGTCGTGGGGTTTATCCCGGATGCCGCGGCGAAGGCGAAGAAGCACTCACTGGCGGTGGCGCTCATTTTGAAATCCAAAGGCAAATTGGTTGGCGGGGAGAAGAACGGCGTGATGTATTAGCGCCAAACACGACGTCAGTTCTCGGATAGCTTCTGTGCGCTTTCGATTTACGAGGACCTCAAAGGGCGCACTCTGCGGCTCCAGGCGGAGTCCGAGTTGTTCCTGGAGCGCGGTGGATGCCAACCTGCACTTGCCGTCTGACGTGTTCATTGCGTACCAGCAATTGCGCTACGGTCCCGTGAACGATTTCGTCCCTCCCGCGCCCGGTTCGGCCGGCAAGCTCATTGAACTGCGGTTCCTGTTGCTGTGGCAGTCGCACTTCCATACCCTGAATGTAGGGTGTGTTTTCGGGCGGCTGACAACAGCAATTGCCGTACCGATCGTTCGTGCGCGAAGCCGCAGGACCGTTCGTGTCGCAGGCTCGCATCCTTTTCCTTGACGTTCACCCCTCGCCCGTGTGCTACACTGTCATTGAAACTAAACGAGAAGATAAAGAAGGAGTAGCAACCCCCGGATGGCATTGGCGGCAGAAGCAAAAAAACAGATCGTAACCCGTAATCAGACTCACAAGTCGGATACTGGTTCACCGGAAGTGCAGATCGCACTGTTGAGCACGCGTATCGCTCAGCTAACCGACCATTTCAAGTCTCATAAGAAGGATCATTCTTCGCGGCGTGGTCTGTTGACCCTCGTGGCGAAGCGCCGCCGTTTGTTGACGTATCTCAAGACCACCAGCCCGGAACGCTACAAAGCGGTTCTGCTGAAGCTTTCGATCCGTCACTGATTTTTCCTGTCGGGGTCCATACTCGAAGCGGTTGCCCGTCTGGCCGGATCGATCCGTTGCGATCGGTCGGGCCGGTTACAATTCGCCTTCGCATGTCCATTCCTCAGGGCTGCGAAATGCGGCATCCATATTTCATGGCCGCCGTACCCTCCTTTTTAATCCCTCGCCAAGTTTAAAAACAGCCGCTTTTCCGGTGTTTAACCCGGTGCGCGGCAGATTAAAGGACAGCCGGGGAATGTAACCCGGCACACAATACAAGATGAATATACAAACAGTGGAAGTCGATCTCGACGGGCGAAAGCTCACGATCGAGACCGGCAAGATCGCCAAACAATCCAGCGGCAGCGTGGTCGTGCGGTTCGGCGATTCGGTTGTCCTCGTGAGCGCCTGCATGGCGCCGAAGCCCAAACCGAACCAGAGCTTTTTCCCCCTCACTTGCGATTACCGCGAGTACACGTATTCGGCCGGCAAGATCCCCGGCGGGTACATTAAGCGCGAAGGGAGGATGTCCGAAAAGGAAACCCTCACCAGCCGCATGATCGACCGGCCGCTGCGCCCGTTGTTCCCCGAAGGCTTTCTGAACGAAACCCAGATCATCGCCTTTGTCCTCTCGGCCGACCCGGCGAACGATCCCGGCGTGCTTGCCATAGTCGGCGCGGGCGCCGCTCTCGCGATCTCCGATATTCCGTTCGGCCATATCGTCAGCGCCGTTCGTATCGGTCTGGTGGATGGCAAGTACATCGTCAACCCCACTTACGACGAAAGCCGTGCCGCCAAGCTCAACATCACTGTTGCGGCCACGCCCGAAGGTATCTGCATGGTGGAAGCGGGTTCGCAGCATGCCACGGAGGCGGAGGTCCTGGGAGCTCTGGAATTTGGCCACGAATCGGTCAAGAAGATCGCCGCCGCGGTGAAGCAACTGGTCGCTGTGTCGGGCAAGACGAAGAAGGTGTACGTCGCGCCGGAACTGAACAAGGAACTCTACGCGGCCATCGGGAAAAAGGTCCGCGTGGACCTCACCGATGCTCTGGACACGAAGAAATACTCCAAGCTCGATAGCTACGCGCGTATTGACGCCCTGAAAGAAGTAGCCCTGGCCGACGTGGCGGAAGAGCAGAAAGTCGAAGCCGGCGAGTGTTTCAAGCACTTGAAGGAACGCATCTTCCGCGATGAAATGCTGGATTCGCATCGCCGTCCGGATGGCCGCAAGTTCGACGAAGTCCGCGACATTTGGGGCGAAGCCGGGCTGTTGCCCCGCACTCACGGTTCGGCGCTGTTCACTCGCGGCGAAACGCAGGCGCTGGTCACGGTTACGCTTGGCACCAAGGACGACGAGCAACGCATTGAACTGCTCGAAGCGGGCGAGTACTTCAAGCGCTTCATGCTGCACTACAATTTCCCTCCGTTCAGCGTGGGCGAAGTCGGCTTCATGCGCGGCGCGGGCAGGCGCGAAATCGGCCACGGCGCGCTGGCGGAACGGGCCGTTAACGCGGTATTGCCGGATCAGGAAAAGTTCCCGTACACGCTTCGCGTGGTCAGCGACATTCTGGAATCGAATGGTTCCAGTTCCATGGCTACCGTTTGCGGCGCCAGCATCGCGCTGATGGACGCGGGCGTGCCGCTGACGGCGGCGGTTGGCGGCGTGGCGATGGGTCTGGTGAAGGAAGGCGATAAGTACGCCATCCTGACGGACATCGCGGGCGCCGAAGACCACTACGGCGATATGGACTTCAAGGTTGCCGGAACCGAAGAGGGCATCACCGCGCTTCAGATGGATATCAAGGTGCCGAACGTCACCACCACGCTGATGAAGGAAGCTCTCGAGCAGGCTCGAAAGGGCCGGCTTCACATCCTTGAATGCATGAACAAGGTGCTCGGCGCCGCGCGCGCCGAGATGTCGCCGCACGCTCCGCGCATCTACACCCTGAAGATTCCCGTCGATAAGATCCGCGACGTCATCGGACCGGGCGGCAAGGTCATCCGGGGCATCATCGAACAGACGGGCGTCAAGATCGACGTTGAGGACGATGGGACGGTGCATGTGGCGTCGAGCGATCCGATTGCATCGAACAAGGCCATCCAGATCATTCGCGATCTCACGGCGTCGGCTGAGATCGGCAAGACCTACCTTGGTAAGGTCGTGCGGATTGTCGACTTCGGCGCATTCGTCGAAATCTTCCCCGGCACCGACGGTTTGCTGCACATCAGCGAAATCGCCGAGAGCCGCGTGAAGGAAGTGCGCGACGAACTGAAGGAAGACGACCAGATTCTGGTGAAGGTGATCGGCCTCGAAGGCAACAAGATCAAGCTGAGCCGGAAGGCGGTTCTGAAGGAACAGCGCGAAAAGATCAAGTCCGGCAGTTAGGCCGGGTAACACCAGGTGCGATCGGCGAAGGCCGTCGGTTCCCGCGTAACTGAGTCAATCGGTTGGCGGGACCGGCGGCTTTTTTCGTGGCAAACTGAGGTCGGAGACCCGGCCTGCGGGCAAAACTGTCTGCCCCACAAGGCAACCGGTGGTCCGGACGCAGTATACTGTGAATGATTTCGGGTGAACGTCGGACCCGGGAGACAGAGGATGAAATTATGGACAAATTCAGCAGCTTTTTATTCGGCCTCGGCCTCGGCGTAGGCGTCGGTATTTTGTTCGCCCCGCGGTCGGGCGAGGAAACGCGGGATTTACTTCTGAGCAAAGCCGACGAGGGTTCGGACTACCTGAAGCGCCAATCCGGGGAACTGCGGGACTCGGCGGCCGGAATTGTCGACAAGGGCCGCGATGCGATCAATCGCCAGCGCGACTCGATCGCCGAAGCCATCGAAGCGGGCAAACAGGCATACCGCGAAAAGGTCGACCAGGCCCAGGGCCAGCCCGCATAGATTCCGGGTTGCGGAATTTCGCAACGGGAGAGTTGGCCAGAAATCATGCCGGACGAGACATTTCGCTGGGTTGTAGCGGGGGCGGTGGCTATCGCGACGCTGTCCATCGTGGTAATGGCGGTGGTAACCGTTCTTGTGTTTCGCGCCGTTTCGCGGCTGCAGAGCAGGGTGGATAGCCTCGCCGACCGCGCCGAGCCCGTGGTGGAATCCGCCCGCGTTCTGATTCGCGAAAATGGTCCGAAGGTCGGGGAGATCGTGACGTCTGCAATGGAAGCGGCGGCTAACGCCCGAGACGTTTCGGGCATTGCGAAGGATCAGGCGCAGCGTTTTTCCGAAGTCGGCCGCGACTTCGCTTTGGTGGGCCGGGATTTTGCGAATGTCGGACGGGATATCGCGGAGCGCGCGAAGACTAAGGTGGCTCGGATCGACGCGGCAGTGGACGAGACGGTCGAGCGCGCACAGAATCTTGGCGAGAACGTGAAGTCTGCTGTCGCCAAACCCATTCACGAGTTCTCGGGAGTGCTGGCGGGGATACGGGCCGGCGTTTCCGCCTATTCGCAGGGCCAGCGCCCCAGCGTTGCGCGCGTGACGCAGGACGAAGAGATGTTCATCTGATGGCGAAACTCGCACTGGTTTACGGCTTGCGCCTGCTTCCCGCGGACGAGTTGGAATCGTTCGGGGACGCCGCCGTTGCGTTGAAAAACGGCAAGGCCGCGTCGGTCACGATGCACGTCATCGAAGGACAAAACGAGCGGGAAATCCGCAATCAGCTGATGCAGTCGCTCGACGCGTTTTTTGAATTTTATCCGGAGCTCTGACTCCCGCGCATGGTCGATATTCACAGCCACATCTGCTACGATGTCGACGACGGATCGCGGTCGATTGAAGAATCTCTCGCGATGCTGCAGATCGCGTACGAAGGCGGCACCACGGACATTGTCGCTACGCCGCACTCCGATCTGAAGTTCCACTTCGATCCCGAACTGGTCGCGGAGCGCGTCGCCGAAATGCAGGAGCGGATCGGCGATAAGATCCGCATTCACCGCGGCTGCGATTTCCATCTTTTTTACGATAATATCCGCAATTGCCTCGAAGACCGCTCGAACTATACGATTAACGGCAAGCGCTATCTGATGGTGGAATTCGCCGATTCGTCCATCCCGAAAACGATCGACGACGTTTTCGGAAGCTTTCTGCGCAAGGAGATTACGCCCGTGATTACGCATCCGGAGCGCAACGCTTTGCTGATGGGCCGTGTGGGCGACATGGTGAAGTGGATCCGTTCCGGTTGCCTGATCCAGGTGACGGGGGCGTCGTTCACCGGGCGATTCGGCAAGTCGGCGGAAGCCAACTGTCGCAGACTGATGGACCTGAAGATGGTGCACTTCGTGGCCAGTGACGCGCACGATACCGAATGGCGTCCGCCTGATCTGCGGGACGCACGGCGGATTGTTGCCGAGGGCTGGGGTGAGGCTACAGCGCTGCGGTTATTCGAAACTTACCCGCGGATTGCGCTGACCGATGAATACATCGACTGCGAAGACCCGGAGGATGTGAAGGAAAAGAAGTCCTGGTTCAGCTTTCTGAAGAAAGCGCGATAACAGGGGTCCGGTGGCGCCACTTCGGATGCGGGAGCGGCCTTTCACAATCGCTGACTTGGGTGTGGAGTTTTCCATTCGCAATAGCCGGAAAGTTAAAGAAATGGCCAAAAAGTGGGCCGGAATTCGCACAGTCCTGTTCTGGATCCATCGGACCCTGGGCTTAACCGTATCACTGCCGATCTGCGTGATGTGTGTCACGGGCGTCATTCTGGCCTATAAGATCCGGATCGAGACGTGGGTCGACCTTCGCGGAGTTAATTCAAGGCCGCCTCTGCCGGGTGCTCAGCCACTCACCGTTGAAGGCCTGATCGAAGCCACCCGCAAACACCCGGGTATGGAGCCGGAATCCGTTACTATCTTCCGGGATTTGACGCGTCCCGCGGAGGTCGATTTGCAGGATATTTCCGAAACGTGCCATAATTGTGCCTGGCTCCAACGCGAGCTTTGGCGACTACCGCTGATCTCACCTTCGTTATTGCGGTGGAGAACGCGTGTTTTCCCCAAAAGGATGGTTCCGATGGCAGCCGTTTCGAAAGCGCTTCCTGGTCCGCAGCTGACCGCCGTTTGTCTGCTTTGCGTCTCGCTTGCATGGCCAGCTGCTGCACAGACCATCGACGTCACCCGCCAATTGGAGGGATTCGATGCCTATATGGCGAAAACCCTGAAGGATTGGAACGCGCCGGGCGTCGGTGTCGGGATCGTCGTCAATGACAAGCTTGTTTTCGCGAAAGGGTATGGCTATCGCGATTACGGAAAAAAACTCCCGTTTACCCCGGCTACCGTGGTCCCGATCGGCTCCAATACGAAGCTGTTCACCGCCGTCGCCGCCGGGATGCTTGTAGAGGAAGGGAAGCTGACATGGGACAAGCCAGTGCGTGACTCCGTCTTGTCGATCCGTTTTAACAATGACCAGCTCAACAATACCGTGACCCTGCGCGATATGCTGTCGCACCGCACTGGCATCACGGTGCGCGACCTTATCTGGTACAAGTCCGACTTCACGCGCAAAGAACTCTTTGACAAACTGGTTTATCTGGAACCGCGGGAACCATTGCGCCAATCCTTCCTGTACAACAATCTTATGTATGCGGCGGCTGGTTATCTGATTGAACTACAGTCGGGAAAGACCTGGGAGCAGTTCGTCAGGGAGAGAATCTTAGTCCCGCTAAAGATGACGTCCACCAGCTACACCACCACAGAGATGCTGAAGCTACCGGAATTCGGAGTCCCTTTTGCCGAAAGGCGCGATTCCTTCGAACTCTACAGGATTCCGTATTACGAGGACCAGGATGGCGCTGGTCCGGCTGGAGCCATCGTTTCCAATATTGAGAACATGTCTCATTGGCTGATCGCGCTGATGAACCAGGGAAGATACGACGGCAAGCAAGCCCTTCCCCCGGAAGTGTTGAAGGCCACGTTGCAGCCAGCCATCGCCGACCCTGAGCAGGGCTACGAAGCCAGGGGCTGGTTTGAGGTTCTCAATCCGGCCTACGGCATGGCGCGGGATACTGCTTCCTACCGGGGCCACTTGATCACTTTTCACGGTGGTGCCATAGGTGGCTTCTTCACGCAGGTTTCGTTCATGCCGGAGGATCATATCGGCGTAATCGTTTTTGAAATCGGGCAACATAGCCGACAGCTTTACGACATCGTCAGCTACAACATTTACGAAAGATTGCTGGGGATGGACCAGACGCCGTGGAGTCAGCGCCTTCTCGATATTAGGCTGAAAAACAAGAAGGCGGCGACCGAATCGCGATCCAGGGCCGAGGAAGGCCGCGTTCAGGGTACGATACCGTCTCACCCCCTCAGGAACTACGCCGGAGCCTACGAGAACCCGGCTTACGGTGTACTGACTATCGGACTTAAGGACGGCCAGCTTCAGTTCGACTTTCATAAGATGCAATTCGCAATGGGCCACTTCCATTACGACCGTTTCGACACGCCAGACGATGAGCTATATGGCAAGTTTTCTGTGAATTTCCGCACGAATCCCCAGGGTGATATCGATCACGCAGTTATGTCTTTGGATCACGACGAAGTCGTATTTGTGCGCAAGCCCGACCCCATCGCCCCGAAACTAATTTCTCAAATGGCGGGCGAATACCAAATGCCTGGCGGCGAGAAGATTCAGGTCACGCTGGCGCCGGGCGGGGCGCTGTCGCTCCTGATTCCCGACCAGCCCGCGGTTGCACTGATCCAGGTAAAGGGTCTGGCATTCCGGACCCCGCAGTTCTCCGATCGGACATACGAATTTGTTGTGCAGGACGGCCAGGTGAAGGGACTTAAACAGAAGCGTCCCTCGGGCGAGCTAACCTTCCCGAAAATGTAGAGCCGACCGGCGGAATACGAATCCCACCGGGGCTGGGGACACAGCACATGGCTGCGGTCGACGGTGCTGGCCTGCGAAGCCGGCGCAAAGCAATTGGTCCTGTTCCACCACGACCCGACGCACGACGACCACGCGATGGCCCGCATTCAGACCGGGGCCCGCGCCGAATTCCACAATACGGCGGCGGCATGGGAGGGCCTGACGGCTGTTTTGTAGGAGGCAGTCGATGGGCTTGTTGCCACGCAACCGGCGTCTTTACCAAGAAGGCCAGGCGGTCTCAGACGATGTGCGGCGAGCGCGCTGAGAGTGGGCCCGAGCATCGCCACAAATGATGAACTCAGTCGGCAGGTGCCACGTGATCATGATTGCCTCGATTAGCCAGCTAAAGGCAAAGGCGACGGCAAAGATGACGAGGAGAGGGCGGGTCACGGCACGTCTTAGTCTGCACATGACCTGAATTCTGCGGCAACTCAGCCACCGGAGGCCTTGCGCCGCGCACCGAAGCCAATCAGCCGACGATGCCAGCCATTTCGGCCCACGGTCTCGTGAATATTCCATTCGGCTCCAGGTTCTTGACTGGATTTTCGGCCGAGGCCTCGGGGCGTTGCGGTCGATCTTCAAACTATATTTATCCTGTTTTCAGCACGTTGCAATTTCCAGGACTAATTTCCCTCCATCCCGTCTGCTACTTTTTGGTCGTGAAGAGCAGAAATTTTTCATCAGACGACGGCCTCCCGGAACAACCAGCGGACAACCTGATCGC
>PLEX01000032.1 GCA_003136575.1 Bryobacterales bacterium
CCAGCAACCCCCGCGCACGACACGATAATTCTCTTCCTGGTCATACCAACTTTCCGTCCATTCAAACACGTTTCCACCCATGTCGTCAAGGGGCTGTGACCCCGGCGTCGCGCCGTTCGGAAACAAGCCGACAGGCGAAGCCTCGCCGATGTTGCAGTCTCGGTAGTTCGCGCGGTTCGTGTCCGGCGCATCGTTGCCCCATGGGTACTTACGCCCTTCGGTCCCTCGCGCCGCAAACTCCCACTCGATTTCCGTGGGAAGGCGATGCTTCCTGCCCGTCTTCGTCGTCATCCATTTGCACCAGGCATCGGCGGCAAACCAATTCACGTTCACCACAGGCCGGTTAGGGTGCAGTATTTGCTCGTCCCAGTCCTGCGGCGCATCCTCCCGCAACACGCTCCGATAGCCCGTTTCATCGTCCTCTTCGACGAATGGTGCGAACTCCTGAACCGTCACCGGGTAGCGGCCCAACTGAAATCCTTCCACTGTTTCCTCGCGAAGGGGTTCATCATCCTCCGCCTCCTCGTCATAACCAGGCTTCCCCTTACGCGTCTTCTGCGCGCCCATCAGGAACGTGCCGCCGGGGATGGAAACCCAGTTATCCTGCTTCAGGCGCGGATCGCCCGCCTGCCCCAGCGCCTCGGCCGCTTCCACACGTACCTTGAGGTCGATGGGCGCGGCACGCTCCTTATCGAAAATGCCAAGCGTGTCCGCCAGCAGCGCGCCGTAGCGGGCTTCGTCGGGCAACTTGTAATGCCACGGGCCAAGGTCCCGCACCGCACTGCCCAGCAGCCCCGCAGCGCGCGCTTTGACGGCCAGCGATGCGGATGGCTCTTCGGCCTTGCGCAGCACCGCATTGAAAATCGCATCCACGCGCTTCATGCCGTTACGGATCAGCACGCCCGGCACCAGCAGCATCACTTCCCGCCACTCCTGCCGGAGCCAGCGCTCGCCTTCAAACAACAACTGCACGGGGTCCTGATCGGCGCAGGCGCGCGCGGCCAGGTATTCCTGAAACGTCAGGTGCCAGAACTCCAGGCTGTTCCCGCGGCTGGAAACGATGCCGCTATCGACGAATTCGTTTTCCAGAAACTCCAGCGCCGCCGCATGACGACGCTCTTCGGGGATTTCGCGAAACTCCTCCGCGATCAGATCCGCCGCCGCGTCTTTTTCGATCTGCTTGACCCGGCCGTCCTTCGCGCATTGCATCCCCAGCGCGAGCGCACCGAAGATGGCGAGGCACTTCGGACCTTGCGGCCGGCTCTTGTAATCCTGCGCTTCGGATAGCCATTTCAGGATCGATTCGTAGAGATCGGCGCGCTGTTCGGGGAGCTGGCGCTCATTCCACTGGATCACGGCGAGCGCGGTCAGCATCAGCGGGTTGCGCGCCATGCGGCGGATATCGGGCCGGGCCGCCAGCGCGCCGATCAGGTCGGCCTTATGCCGCCTGGCACGTTCTTCGTCTTCATTGAAGAGGAAGCCGGCCCAGCGATCCAGAAAACCTTCCACCGCGCTTTTTTCGAGTTCGCCGATGCGCACGGTTTCAAATTCGTCCAGCGTCGCTTTGCCTTCGTAAGACGCCGGACGCGTGGTCACGACAAAGCGGGCGTCGCGATAGGCCTTGGTGGCGCGTTCGAACAGCCGCGCCATGGCNNCGCGGAATCCAGTCGGCGGAATCGGCTTCCGGGACGTCGGTCGCGCCGCTGTGGACTCGCTTGTGGATGAATTCCTCGAGGACGAAGATGCGGATCAGGATAGGGAACTGCGTCGCGCCCGACCCGCTCTGCTCGTAGGCGAGCTTTTTCAGGTAAGTGCTTTTCCCTCCGCCGGGGTCGCCGACGATGACGAGCTTGCGATGGCGCAGGGTCTCGTCGAGCGAAACGGGGCGGAGAGCATCGGGACCCGCTAACTCTTCCTTACCCCGCGCACCACCCGCCGCGTGTAGCGGAATGTAGACCTGGCCGATGGGCAGCCGAGGCGCTTTCCCGCTGCCGACGATCAGCCCGCGCACATCTATATACGCGCAATCTTTGTGAAGTTGGTCGAGGTAGACGCGGGTATCGGCTGGCGGAGGTTCGTGGCAGGGGCGAAGGCCCAGGTCTTCGTCGTCGACGTTCAGTTCGCGGATGATGGTTCGCGCGATCGATTCGTCGATGCATTCACCCCTCTCCGCCTTCTTGTAAGAGGACAGACCGATGCCGATCTTGTCGGCCATTTCCTCCTGCGTAAGCCTTTTCTTAGTCGGGTCGTTCGGATCGCCCGCAAACTGCAAAGCGCGCTCTTCCCGGAGTCTTTGGTTGTCCAGCCTGAAAGTTCTTCTCACGCAACCATCGTAGTAAAAATTGTGGCGTTTCGTCTATAGGAACACAACTATCTCGACTATTTCGACCTGACAACGGGTCGATATGGGCCTAGTATCGACTCAGAGGCAAAACGCATGAGACACAAACCATCGCCCAACAACGACCCACACC
Source organism: Bryobacterales bacterium (assembly GCA_003136575.1). GTDB lineage: Bacteria > Acidobacteriota > Terriglobia > Bryobacterales > Bryobacteraceae > BOG-234. Next base: position 2,475 of record PLEX01000032.1, read on the forward strand.
GGAGACCGCTTTCGCCGCGCGCACGGCTCGGATTGCTGGCGGTGGCCGTCCAGCCCCTTCTGCTGCAGTTGCGAGCCGCCGATCTCTCGATGAAGATCACGGTCGCCAGCGGTCATGAGGAGTTCGCGGCATTTGGTGCCCGGAACAATGACAACTGGGGCGTGGCCCTCACCGTTGCGGCCATGCTGGCAGCAAGCGCGTACAAGCAGGAGTCGGAGAGCGCCGACCCCTGCCCATACCTCCGATTCATGGGTGGTGGCGGCTGGTTGGCCCTCGCCATCGTGGACGTGTTTCTCAGCGTCTGGGGGACGACTGGCCCGTGGCAGGCGCAGATTGCCACGGCGATTCTGGAACTTGCGAAACTGATGCTCGAGACCTCGCTCGGAATCCTGATCGTCGAGCATACGTTGCCCGAAGTATTGGCTCGCTCGCCCTCGTTCTTCGACAGGATCGCTCGCGCCTGGCGGCGGATTAGGCGCAAGTAGCAATGCCCGCAGCCGCTCCGAACGTGCGAAGTAACGCGGCGCTGCCTATACTGCCCGGCGCTTTTCCCGCGCAGCCAGCGTCTCGTGCAGCAAAGACTTGATGTACGCCTGGTAAGGCAGCCCTTTTTCCCCGGCCTGCTTTCGAGCCAGATCCAGATCCTCGCGCGGAATCCGCAGCGACACAACCGGAGCGGGCGTCTTCATCGATGCGGCGATCCGTTCGGCCAGCTTCTCCTTTGTCAGCACGCGAGCCTCGCCGCTCTTAATGACTCTATTACCTGAAAGGAATGTCCACCTCGAAGTAGCTGCCTGGTTTCGTGGCGTTCACCGCGGCGACAATCGCCCCACAAGGTTCTGCCGCACCAGCCACCAGGGCGATTGGCCGAGGACGACGATTGAGATTTTCCGGTCGGAAAGGTTCTGCTGGTAACGCACGTTCTTGTCTGTCGTCACCAACAAATCGAAACCAGCGTCTTCCGCCAGCTTAAGTAGCGCGCCGTTTGAAATTCGTTCCCATTTGAGCTTTCTTGCCTCCGTCACATCGTGGCTTTGAAGCGACGCAGCGAGGCCTCTGGGTACGCCCTGATCAAACAGGATGCGCATCGGCTACGCCCGTGGCGGAGGTGGGAACCGGTGGTGCATCGAGGCTGCGTGCCGCAAATTCCAGCACTGCCTGAATCTGCTCCCGCGTTACGTCGTACTGCTCGACGATCTCATCGAGGCTCGTGCCTAATTCAAGATTCTCAAAAATCGTGGCTACCGGCATTCGCGTATCCCGAAATACCCACGCGCCGCTGCGTCTATCCGGCGCGCTCTCAACGGCCGGGCATTGTGACCAATCCAGATTTGCCATGTTCCGCTCTCCTATCCAGAGGGTACGACAGACGATGCCGGGAGAGCCGGAAGCCGACCTTAACATTTGCTAATCGTCCGGCCCCGAATCCCCCACCTTCAACACCGCGAGGAACGCCTCCTGCGGAATATCCACGCGGCCCACGCGCTTCATCCGCTTCTTGCCTTCCTTCTGCTTCTCCAGCAGCTTCCGCTTGCGCGAAATATCGCCGCCGTAGCACTTCGCGATCACGTTCTTGCGCATCGCCGAAATCGTCTCGCGCGCAATCACCTTCGCTCCGATCGCCGCCTGCAGCGCAATCTCGAACATCTGCCGCGGAATCA
>PLEX01000187.1:0-1342 GCA_003136575.1 Bryobacterales bacterium
GCGCTCAATCTGGTCGAGTCGCTATCCTCCGAGTTCGAACCCCAGAAGTATACCGACACGTACCGCGACAATCTGCGGAAAATGATTCAGGCGAAGATCGACGGCAATAGCATCGTCGAAACGCCGGAGACGCACATCGCGCCGGTCATCGACATTATGGAAGCGCTGAAGAAGAGCCTCGAAATGCGTAAGCCGCCCGCCGTGGCGGAAACGATTTCCGCGGAAGAACCGGCGCGCGCTTCTGCGCGGTCACGCCGACCCGCGGTCCGCAAAGCCGGCGGCGCGTAATGTGACGATTCGCGACCGCTTGCTGCGGGCAAGCGTCCTGTTCGGCATTGCGGTGCTGGCAATTACGGAGGCGCTCAGCGCCCTTCATGCATTGTCGCGCGGCCCATTGATTATCGCGTGGATTCCGGCAGTTTTCATCGGGGCAGTTGTGCTTTCGCGGATGAATTCGCAGATCCCCGCCAACGCAGGCGGAACCGCCTGCGCCACAACGATTTTGTGCGCCGCCGGAATTGTCGCGATTCTTTCGCTCACGTTTGCTACTGCGGCGTTCAGCCCTCCCAATAGTTCCGATGCGATGGCGTATCACATGCCGCGCGTCGTTTATTGGGCGGAGCAGGGAAGCGTTCGCTTTTTCCCTACTCCGTACCTGAACCAGATCATGCTGCAGCCGCTGGCCGAGTACCTGATGCTGCACACTTACATCCTCTCCGGCGGCGACCGCTTCATCAACTTCGTGCAATGGTTCTCGTCGGTTGGGTGCGTGATCGGGGTTTCGGCCCTTGCGGCCTGCCTCGGCGCAAAGCGGCGGGGACAGTGGATTGCGGCGCTTTTCTGTGCGACGCTCCCTGTAGGAATACTGGCCAGTTCGGGAGCGAAGAACGACTACTTTCTGGCGCTGTGGCTGGTGAGTGCGGCGTATTTCGCTTTTCAACTGGCGGTCGCAGCCAGATGGATCGACGCCATTTTTCTGGGGATGGCCTGCGGACTCGCGCTTTACACAAAAGCGACCGCGTACATTTTCGCGCCGTTCATTCTGGCCGCAATTCTAATGCCCGCGATCACGAGGGCGCCGCGAAGACTGTTGGGGCGGGCTTTAGCGGCCGGCTGCCTGGCTATCGCGCTCAACGCGCCGCAGTATGTCCGCAACTTCGATCTGAGCGGCTCTGTCATGGGCTTCGATTCCGCACAGGGAGACGGCGTCTACCGCTGGCGTAGCGACAAGTTCGGCTGGAAGCCGACGGTCTCGAATATCCTGCGCCACACGAGCGAGCAGCTCGGGGCGCGCAGCGAACGCTGGAACGCGCTGGTTTTTCGCTTCGTCACGGGCGCGCAT
>PLEX01000187.1:1351-11766 GCA_003136575.1 Bryobacterales bacterium
CGAGCCGCTTACGCTTTGTCGATCGTCCTCGCGTTTATCGCCTACTGCGCTTACCTGAAATGGCAACTCTTCATGGGACGGCTTCTGCTACCGCTGTTTGTCCTCGCGTCGCCCCTTGCCGCCGCGCTGGAGGAGATTCTTACGCCGACTGTGCTTCAGTTGGCCGCCTGTCTCTTGCTCCTGGACAGCGCGCGTTTGCCCACGCTGGAGAACTGGGTGCGGCCTCTGCGCGGCCCGTCCAGCATCTTCCGCAGTAGCCGCGATTCCCGCTACTTCGCCGATATGAAAACGTGGGACAACGCGGCTTCTTACTTCGAGACCGTCCGGGTCTTAGGTTCGCGACATTGTGGATTGATCGGTGTCGATATCACCGATTTTCAGCTTGAGTACCCGCTACAGGCGCTGCTTCGCGAACGGAACCCGAACGTGCTATTCGTTCATACTGGTGTGACGAATGCCTCAGCGCGCTATGCGCCGCCAGCGGCTGGAACACCCTGCGCCATCGTTTGCCTGGACTGCGCTGGGGACAATCGGCGTTTGTCTATTTATAGGGACTATGCCGTCGCGTCGACTACAGGTAAGTTTGTCGTGCTAACGCGTTGACGACCCGACCGCCTGGCTCCGTTCCAGATACTCAATATAGCCGAGCAGCGCTCCCCAGTGGTAAAAACGGTCGCTGCTTGTCACGTCGTCGCCGCTGCCCGAAATGGCGTTGTAATTCTCGTGGACATGGCCCTTGTCGTTCCACTCTCTCAGGAAAAGGCTGTACGACTTTCGCGCGAACTCCCCGCGAACGGTCGCGTCGTCATAGTTCTCAAGGCCAAGATAAACCAGGTAATTCATCGGACCCCAGATTCGGCCGCGCCAGTAGTTCTGGTCGGGGAATCCAGGATCGTCGCGCGCAATTGACGGAATCACCCATTCGCCCCAGAATTCCTTCGGGTTGGTCAGGTGTTTTTCGACCATGGTTCGTGCCTGCGCCGGAGTCGCCGCTTTTGCAAGCATCGGGTAAAAGTTCGTCGGGGAGAGCCTTGGACTGGATTGGCCCGTGTGCAGATCCTTGTTCAGAAATATTCCGGCGCGGTCGTCCCAAAGGGTCTGGAGTTTGGTTCGATAGCCCGCGCCGCGGTCGCGCAGTTCCTTCGCTTCGGCGGATTTGCCGATGGCGTCGGCAATCTCCGCGAGTGCGTCGCAATCTGCGACGTACATGCCCATCAGGCCGACGTCCGCGAATTCAAGAACGTGGCTCTGAGCGTTGTACGTCGTTGCATCGTACATCGGACTGTTGTCAAGGCCGGATTCGAGGATGGCGGCGGCGCGGTCGTTGCGCTGGTGATCGTCGAGATTGCCCGGTTTGCCTGCGTCGTCGCTGCCCCACGCCAGATAGCCCTGAATGTCGCGGTGCGTGGCCCACCAGCGATTCCAATCGAGCAGCGGCGCGAAGGTTTCTTCGAGGAACCAGCGGTCCTGAAACTTCTTGTACATCCCAAGAACGGTGATGGCTCCTACGGGCGGCTCAGAGCGGTCGAAACTCTTCCAGCCACCCGAGCGGGCGTAGTTCGGAACGAAGCCTTGTGGGGTGGATTCGCGCAGAATCTCAATCGCGTTGGCGTAGGCAAGGTCGCGGCTGCCGATGGATGCGAGCGTCGCGGCGAAAAACGTGTCCCAGTCGAACAAAACGTAACCGCCCCAGCCGACGCTCCAGAGGCGGCTGACCGGCGAGATGACGCGGCGTCCGGAGGGATCGTAAATGGTGTCCCAGCCGACGGTGGTTTCGATGGCGTCGACAATGGGTCCGGTATTGCCGGCGGACTGGACCGACTCACGGTACACCTGCTGCTGTTTATCGATGGCGGATTCGATTTCCGAGAGAGTGCGGCGTTTGCCGGTGCTCACGCCGACGGGAGCGGTGAAGTCGACCGCGAAGTAGGGTCCGCCGAAAGGGATCGAGACGTTTTCGTTTTCCGTTTTGGTTTGCGGCAAGGCGCAGGTGCAGTAGACGGGGACTGCGCCGGATGGGCCATGGGTTTCGATGTAATCCGGGTGCTTCAACGTAGTACCGGGCGAATTCCAAAGAAAGTTGACGGAAAAGACGATGCTGAGAGGCAGGGCCGTTGTCGGGGTGGAAGGGAGGGGCGCGGCAACTAGCAGCAGGTCGTTGCCCTCGCGCGCACTGCGGATGCGCCAGCTGTGGCCTTTCCAATCGACGCGCAGTTCGGTATAGCTGCCGTCCCAGGCGTGTGGTCCGGGAAAGACTTGCTCCGCCCCGTTGCCGAATCTGCCGATGAGCGCATCGGCGAGAAACGCTTCGCCGTTCAGTGTGGAATTGTGTTTCATGCCGACGTGAATGGCGAGGCCTTCGGGAAGGAGGACATGGGTAGTGACGCTGTTGACGTCCCAGGTGTTCCAGCCCTGAGCCAGTCGGGATTGCAGTTGTGTGTAAGCGGCGGATGGCGGTTTGGCTGTGCCCGGTTCGCTGGAGAGCCTGGACTTTTGGGATGGGCCTGGCGTTTGGGCCGTGGCGAGCACCGTGAAGCAGGCCATCCACAGAATCGGCCGCGAAGAAGCCGTTGGAGTTGCGGCAAACGCTTTGAAAGGACACATCTGGTCTCAATCAGTATATCCGCGTTAATTAAGTTACGTCAGGGTTGCCGTTGGCCGGCCCGTGCGCTTATCGGCAGGACTCACTTTGCCGCGTCAGCGTCGGGCTGGAACTTAACCGACACGGGAAGGCCGACTGCGCCGTCGAACCGAAACTTAGCGGTCACCGTGCCGATCCAGCCGCAGGCATGGCATTCCGCGTCAGTTTTCTGGACTCCGCCCCTGACCTCCTGCGTATCGAGGTTCAGATTCGCACACGACATCCGGATCGTCGTGTTCCCAGGCACGCCGGCCCGGATGGCAGCTTCGATACGCGAGAAATCGAGCGCGTGCGGGCCAAGGCGATCGAACCACCAATAGCCTTCCCAGCACCCTCCGCCGTTACCGCCATCGGAATCCATCGTTGCCAGAACGCGCTCGTTGCCGGATTGCACGATCCTCGAAGGGGCGATGGATATCGTCGTATAGTACGCGGAAAGATGGAAGATCTCCCGGTAGCGGTCCGGCCCGACCTGAACCAGGATCGCCTTCCACTTCGTCTCGGTGGGATTCGGCTCTCCGCGCGCGCCGATGTAATAGAGAACGTCTACGATTCGATACCCGGCCAGAGTGCCGGCCGGCCTGACTTCGCTTCGAACTGAATACTTCCGCGACGATGCGGCTTTGCCCGCAGGCGAGCAATCGGCGCACAGATCGTCGCCATCGTCCCGCAGAAAGGGGTTCCGGGTGAAATAGCCGAGGTCGTGCGGCGACGGAACATCCGTCGTTTCACCCTTCCCGCTATACACAACGCGTTTCCATTGTGCGACAGCCGGTACCGTTACACCGAGGCTCATCAGCAGCAGGACCGCGGCTCTCACGGCCACTCCCCTATGTGTTGTTCGCTTCATCGGCGGCATGCTCCAGTAACCGATCAAGATCGGCACGCCCGAACATCTTGCCCCTGCTGATCACGGCCCGGATCTTCCGTGTATTGCGAATGTCATCGAGCGGACTGGCGTCGAGAAGAACCAGGTCGGCGAGGTTGCCGACCCGCACGATTCCCAGGTCCTTCCGCCCGAGAGCACTCGCGGGATTCGCGGTCGCCGTCAGCAAAGACTCCATGGGCTTCAACCCGGCGGCCACCAGCAGTTCGAGCTCTTCGTGGAGGCTGAATCCCGGATAGATGATGCTGACGGCGCAATCGGTTCCCGCCAGGAGCCGCACGCCTTGCCGATGCAGCAACCCGACCAGCGGGATCAGTTGGTTGAAGTCCCGCGTCTGACGGGCTGCCGAGTCGGAAGAAAGGAACGACTGGTAGCTGGGGCGCATCAGCAACTCCGCCGTTATCTTCTTGCAGGACGCCGAAACGTATCTGTCGCGCGGATCCGGCTGATGGTCGCCAGGACGGATCGACGATTTTGATGCGATCAGGGTGGGAGTAAACCATGTCTTGTTCCTGGCGAACAGCCCGAACAGCGCCGGGGCTTTCTCCTCGCGGAAGCGAATGAGAGCCCGCGTCATGTCGTCGTCGGAAACGCCCTGCGAGGAGAAGCGGTCGGCAAACGCCCCGATGTGTTCGATCGACAACTGCCCGGCGTTCGACGCCTCTTCCGGCTCGATCGCGCGTGGCATGTGGCCCGCGTAGGGCAGATTGAGGCGGCGGCATTCAGCCTCAACGCCATAGTAGGCTTCTCTGGAGATCGCAGCGTGAACCTTGACGAAGTCGACACCGGCCGAGTTGACGGACCGCACCGCACCGCGCGCTTCAGCGGCGTCGGCCACCACTATCTGGAATTCGTTGAACTGCCGGCCGTTCAGAATGGGGCCGGCGCGAAAAATGCGCGGACCGGGCCGAACTCCGTCGTCGATTTCATCTCGCCATTGATCGAGTTCGCTGAGCGCGCCGCCCATATCGCGTAACGCCGTAACGCCGTTTGCCAGCATAACCGGCAGAGCGCTGGCTTTGTAGTAGCTCAGGTGCGCGTGGCAATCCCATAAGCCTGGAATCAAGTAACGACCGGCCCCCAAGACAATCGTCGCGCCAGTTGGCAGGGGAACGGAACCGGCTTTCGCGACCGATCGGATGCGATCGCCCTCGATTAAGACGGTCTGGTCGGAAAAAACCGCTCCTGTGCCGTCTATTACCGTCGTGCGCGCGATGGCCAGTGGCGTCGGGGCGGCGGCGGAGGTCTCGGCTCCGCTCAGAAGTGGAATGCCCGCGAGGGATCGAGTCAGTACTTCTCTTCGGGTCATCGATTGCATGCTCAGACCGGGGCCCTCCGAAAGTGGACTCCGCTTCCATTTCAGGGTTATCACGCCCATGGCCCAGACGCAACAATGGGCATCGCTGGTTTATAAACGCGCTGTGTGAAATCACAATTATATGCTTAACCGAATCGGATCGCGGCAACGCCAAGATGGCCGCTGCGGCATTCGCCCAAAGCGGGGATCGGCGATGAAAGCCTCGCCTCCGCTCTTCAGCGCGAGGCGCCGATTCTTTTGTCGTATCGTGGAAAGAGCTTCCCGATCAGATCTGAAGCAAAAGCCGCAGCGCTCAAGGTCCAATAGATAACATGACAAATCCTCAAACCCCGCACACCATTACCTCACTTCGGAACCGGCCGGCATGGGCCGCGCTGAACGAACATTTTTCGGAACTTCGGAAGATGCATCTCCGACGCCTTTTCGCGGGCGACCCGCAACGCGCCGAACGCTTCACGCTGGAAACCCTCGGCCTGTACTTCGATTATTCGAAGAACCGTATCACGGCCGACACGCTCCGTTTGCTGGTTGAACTGGCTGAACAATCCGGCCTCCGCGAACACATAGACGCGATGTTTGAGGGCGACAAAATCAACGTGACCGAGAAGCGCGCCGTTCTTCATGTTGCGCTGCGCGCTCCCAAAGAGGAACAAATATTTGCCGATGGCGCGGACGTCGTTCCCGAGGTTCACGCGGTTCTCGACAAAATGTCGGCGTTTGCGGAGCAGGTTCGCAGCGGGGCGTGGAAAGGCCACACGGGCAAGCGCATTCGAAATGTGATCAATATCGGCATCGGCGGCTCCGACCTCGGGCCGGTCATGGCCTATGAAGCGCTGAAGTACTACAGCCAGCGCGACCTGAATTTCCGTTTTATTTCCAATGTCGATGGCACCGACTTCGTCGAGGCGACTCGCGACCTGAACGCCGAGGAGACCTTGTTCGTCGTCTGTTCCAAGACTTTCACTACCCTCGAAACAATGACCAATGCCCACTCCGCTCGCGAGTGGTTGCTCAAAGCCCTGGGCGATGAAAACGCGGTAGCGCGGCACTTTGTCGCGGTCTCGACCAACACTGCGAAGGTAGAAGCATTTGGAATCGACAGCGCCAACATGTTTGGTTTCTGGGACTGGGTCGGAGGACGTTATTCCGTGGACTCGGCGATCGGCCTGTCGACGATGATCGCAATCGGTCCGGAACAGTTCCATGCGATGCTCTCGGGTTTCCACGCGATGGATGAACACTTCCGTACCGCACCCTTCGAGCGAAATCTGCCCGTTTTGATGGGTCTGCTCGTTGTCTGGTACAACGCATTCTTCGATGCGCAGACGGTGGCGGTGTTGCCGTATGAACAATACCTGAAGCGCTTCCCTGCCTATCTTCAGCAATTGACCATGGAGAGTAACGGCAAGCACGTAACGCTTCAGGGAGAGCCTGTCGATTACCAGACGGGGCCAGTCTATTGGGGCGAGCCGGGAACGAATGGACAGCACTCTTTCTATCAGCTGATACATCAGGGGACGAAGATCATCCCGTGCGATTTCATCGCGTTCGCCCAGCCCCTGAACCCGGTGGGCAATCACCACGATCTGTTGGTGGCCAATGTGCTGGCGCAGGCGGAGGCGCTTGCGTTTGGCCGGACTGCCGAAGAGGTCACCGCCGCCGGTACACCCGAGTGGCTGGTGCCGCATCGCACGTTTGAAGGCAACCGGCCGTCCACCACGATCGTGGCTGCGCGGCTGACGCCGGAAATGCTGGGGAAACTGGTCGCGCTCTACGAGCACAGTGTTTTCACCCAGGGCACGATCTGGCAGATCGATTCATTCGATCAGTGGGGCGTGGAACTCGGCAAGGTGCTGGCCGAGAAAATCATCCCGGAGTTCGCAGCTGGCGACGAGTTGCCGCTGAACCACGACAGCTCGACTAATGCGCTCATTCGACAGTACCGAAAACTGCGCCGAGCGAAATAGCGAACAGATGGAATAAACCCTACCCGCTGAAGCTGAACAAGAAGCTACCGAGGCCGGGTTTTGACACGGAGAGGCCCAACTGATGGGGTTTTGTCACGGTTTTGCCACGGTCGGGGCGTTTTTGGGCCGATTTGGGCTGCCGGGCAGTATCTTAAAGCGAGGAAGTGGTTTAGAATTAAAAGAGCGGTAATTGTCGGGGCGTAGCGCAGCCTGGTAGCGCACCTGCCTTGGGCGCAGGGGGTCGGGCGTTCGAATCGCCCCGCCCCGACCAAGCTTTCAATGATTCTAAAAGACTTGATCGTTTCCCTGCCATAGCTCTTTCCTGTTTCCGCCCTCAACTGTACCAAAACTGTGTCAAAACCCCTTCAATTGGCCGGGCTGTGTCGGAACCCTTCCCGTTTTCATAGGCGTTGCGATACAGCTTTCCCAGCGCTTCTCTTTTCATCTGCAACTTCATTTGAGAGTACTTTTTGAAGGCCTTCGCGTCCCGCTGTCGAGGAAGGTGCGTCACGAATTCGTCAGCAACTCCCCCAGCGCTTAACCGAGTGGCGTACGGGATCGCAGATCGTAGATCCGAAAGTTACGAACGCCGGTCCGACGCAGCGTGGCGTGCCAGACGGTCTGAACGTCTTCTGATATCCGTCCGCGTTTCCTTCGCTGGGAAACAGGAACGGCCCTCGCGAAGTCGAGCGCGTCCGATCGCCCTCCACGCCCGTTCAAGGCGTAGACAGGCGGGCACTGTTGCGGAAGTTCGATTCAGGTGGTCGCTATCGATATTCTGCGCGAATCCGGGTTATCGGGCTGTCGAATGTCGCCTCAGAATCGAGGGCCTTGAAAAGGTCAGTGCGATAAAACTCCAAGACAATCAGCCGCCACGGTAGGCAAAGGAAGATCCCTGATTCGTTTGACGCTAATTAAGGCGGCATTCGCTGCCACCGGGAGCCACAGCGCGAGGTCCCTGCGATGGGACTGCGCTGATCACATAACCCTCGCCGAGTATCGGCACCACGTTACCTCGACAGGTACTGGATCGCGTCTTCGCTTGACGAATCTGTTGATCCGCTCCCCGGCATTATCCCAAAGTGACGCGTTGTGGCCGAACATCTGATCGACGAATTGTTGTTCCGCGCGTTGTGGGGTCGTTGCTATGCGCAAAGCTGCTGAGAACATTCAACCCGCGTTTATGCGCCCCATGGGGGTGCGACCCGGGTCTTTGCGACGGTGTTTGTGACGTAACGGTTCGCTGGCGGCGGACGGAATTCACACCACAGCCCCATTTGGGGACGAAATTCCGCGAGCGAGACGTCCATTTCAGGCTGGCGCATCATGCCCATAAATGCCGCCGTGGGCAGACTCGACTCCGCGGGAGTTTGTGCACAAACTGGATCCGTTTCTGGCTGCACTCCCCGCCGGATGGCGCTATGCGGTGGAAGTGCGAAATGCCGATATTTTGTGCGGCCGCTATTTCGATTGCCTCCGTGCCCACAACCTGCCGCATGTCTATAACGCATGGACCCGGATGCCGGAGATCCGCGAGCAACTCGCGATGCGGGGATCGCGCACGGCTGACCTGATCGTGGCTCGCGCACTGTTACGGCGCGGTCGCCCTTACGAGGACGCGGTGAAGAAGTTTTCGCCTTACGCAAGCGTTCAGGAAGTGAAGGAGCCTCTGCGGCAGGGGCTCAGAGAGCTTCTGGATATGGCGGTCGTGGATGGAACGCCCGCGTTTATTTTCGTGAACAACCGGTTGGAGGGTAACTCTCCCGGCACCATCGTGTCGATTACCGATTAATTGCCCGATGTGCCTGCCGTAAGCTGGATCGGCGCCCACAAAAAAATCTCTTGCAAATTCAACCACGTTAATAGTAGATTGGATAACATAGGTAGTCGAAAATTATGTTGCTTCTGAAACTGACCAGACTGGAGCTTCAGATCATGGAAGCTCTGTGGACCCGCGGTCCGTGTTCCGTCCGGGAGATACAGGAGTCTTTTCCGGCGAAGAAGCGGCCGGCATATACGACCGTGCAGACGACCGTTTACCGCCTGGAGGTCAAAAAGGCGTTGCGTCGGGTGAAGAAGATCGCCACGGCGCTGATCTTCGACGCCGCGGTTTCGCGCGAGGCTGCCGAACGCAGGCTGGTCGACGACCTTTTGGGCCTTTTCGGCGGTCGTAGTCGGCCAATCATGGCACGCCTGGTTGAATCCGGCAACCTTACGATCGATGACATTCGCGAGGCCGAAAAGATTTTGCTGGAGCGTGACCGGGAAAGAGGGGAGGAACGACCCAAATGAACCTCGAATCGCTGCGGCCTTTGGCCAATCACTTGTGGCAGTCCACCTTGTTTGTGGCTCTCGCCGGGTTCCTCACGCTGGCACTGCGAAGGAATCGGGCTCGCGTGCGACACGGAGTGTGGCTGGCCGCTTCGTGCAAGTTTCTCATTCCGTTGTCGGCGCTGATTGCGCTTGGCGGCCACATGGCGTGGTTGCGCCCGGCGACGGCGTTGTCATCGCCGTGGGTATCGCCTCCGGGGGGGTTCGCGGTGATGAATGAGGCGAGTCAGCCGTTCACCGCTTCCACCGCAGACGCGCCGGTGGTTCGGACCGCACCCGGCGTTCACGCTACCGTCCCCCGCGATTCGTTTCCCGCAGTGCTTGTCGGCTTGTGGGCGTGCGGATTCGCAGGCATCGCTGTTTCCTGGTTCGTGCGATGGCGAGGGATTCTGGCGGCTGTTCGGGCCGGATCTCCGATGAATTTGGCGCTGCCGATACGCGCGATTTCGTCGTCGGCTCTCCTGGAGCCAGCGGTCTTCGGTATCTTCCGGCCGACGCTGTTGTTGCCAGATGGCGTCGTAGAGCATTTGGCTCCCGCGCAGTTGAAAGCCGTGATTGCGCACGAACTTTGTCACGTCCGGCATCGCGACAACCTGGCTGCGGCTTTTCAGATGTTCGTGGAAACCGTTTTCTGGTTTCATCCGGCGGTGTGGTGGATAGGAAAGCGTATGGTGACGGAACGCGAGCGCGCCTGCGATGAGGAAGTGCTGCAACTCGGAATGCTGCCGCAGGTTTATGCGGAAGGCATTCTTAGTGTATGCAGGATGTGCGTGGAATCTCCCCTCGCCTGCGTACCGGGCGTGACCGGGTCCCTCGGAAAGCGAATCCACAGGATCGTCTCGGGACGCGCCGTCCACGATCTTACGCTCGCCAGGCGGGCAACTCTGGCAGTGGCCGGTGCGGCCTGTCTGGCAGCGCCGATTTTGATTGGCGTCTGGAGTTCGTCGCCGTTGCGGGGAGAACGTGAGACTCCCGTAGAACTCCCGGCAGTGACGTTTCGCGAAGTCAGGATCGAGCGTTGCAAGGGTTACCGGTTTGGCGAGATTGTAAGTCCCGCGCCCGGAAGGCTGGCTGCAAATTGTGTGACTGCCGTGAGCCTGATCTACATGGCATACACGAAATCCGCGGTTCGCTTTTCGGGCGATGCTCAGCCCATTCCGCTGTCGGGAGATCCCGGATGGTTGGGCTCCGGCAATTACCTCTATCGACTTGACGCCAGCGCCGTAGGCGGCGCGAGTCTGGAAACGATGGAGGGTCCGATGCTCCAGTCGC
>PLEX01000187.1:11784-15820 GCA_003136575.1 Bryobacterales bacterium
CGCCTCCGCCCCCGCCGGGCGGCCGGAAGAACTGCATGCGGGCGATTGTCGGCCCCGAACCCTACAGCATGCTCGATGCGGAGGGGAGCAGTCTTGCCGAGTTTTGTCGTCTGCTGGCCGGACGGCTGGGAAAACCGGTAGTCGATAAGACCGGGATACCCGGAAGCTACGGGTTTCATTTGAAGTTCGCTAACCAGAGAACTCCCGCGTCGCTTAGTCCGCTGTACCCGCCTCTCTCCGATGTGCTCAAGGCTCAACTTGGCCTTGAGCTGGAGCCGATCACCGGCCCGCGCGATTTTCTCGTTATCGATCGGGTGGAGAAGCCGCTCCCGGAATAGTTGCGGACGCAAGTGCATTCATTCAACGGCAGTGGAGGTGAGGTGTGTTCAGACCAAGTTTTGCAGTTTTCTTGTTAATCGGCGCCGGCGTCGCCACCGTGCAGCCCATCCGGGGTCAGGCCGAAGCGCCCACGCCGAAGTGGGAAGTCGTCTCGGTCAAGCCGTGCGTTGCGCGAGGCGGAGTTTCCGACACTCAAGGTCCCGGCAGAATAGCTTTGCCGTGCGCGCCAGTCGAGGTATTTATCCATCAGTCTTATCTGCTGTTCCCGAATGGCAAGCTCGATCTGGCGGGCGCGAAGACGCGGGTGGAGAAAGGTCCGGCATGGATGTATTCCGACCTGTACGCGATTGAAGCGAAGGCCGAGATTGTTCCCGGCCAGCCTGCTCCGGGACAGGGAACCATGCAGGGACCAATGCTGCGCGCGCTGCTCGCCGACAGGTTCAAACTACAGGTCCATCGCGAGACCAGACTGGTGCCGGTTTACGCGCTCACGGTGGGAAAGGACGGCCCGAAGCTTCAGATGACGTCCGAGGGAAGCTGCGTGGGCCAAAACATGGATCAGCCGCTGATACCGCTGGCGCCAGGGCAAACGCGCATTCCGTTTTGCGGCTTACCGGTCGGCACCGGCCTGGATTTCCGCGGCGTGACCATGACGGAGCTTTGCAGCTGGCTCTCCCTCAGAGCGGATCGCAAAGTAGTGGACAGGACAGCCATTGCGGGAATGTTCGACATTCGCCTTGACTTGGCCGCCGCTGGATTGGCCGCGCCACCTCCGCCCCCGCCGCCCGGAGGCCCGCCTCCGCTGCGTGGCGACAGTCCGATGGCGACACCTGACCCCGGCGAAGTGACCGCGCAGATCCAGAGTGCGCTACAGAAGTTCGGTCTCAGGCTTGAACCAACCCAGGGGCCTGACGACGCGCTGATCGTCGATCACGTGGAAAGGCCCAGCGAAAACTGACTCTTCTCCGACTCACGCAGCCGAACTTCGAACGGTTCAACGTCCGCCCCTGATACGATGAGACGGAGACGCTCTCTCGACGTCTTGAACCTCGCTTCACCTCGCCTTGCTGCGACGATGCCAGAAATCAGCGGTTCTTCGAAATTACCGTGCAAATGTATTACAACGATCACTAACCGCCGCACTTCGACGTTCGCGATGCCGGCAAAGGGCGTCGATAGCAATCGGGAATTCAGGAGTCCTTCGCGGCAGCCTGTCGCCACGCGCACTGGGCCTGGTCACGGAGTGGGCAGCGCTGCACCATGACGAACTCGAAGCAGACTGGAATCTCGCGAAGGCCGCCAGCGAACTCAAGCCCATCGCGCCACTGGAGTAAGTATGCTGAAAGACATCGTTTTCGCCAGACCGATCGAGAAATATCGCCTGGAAGCTCAAATTCGAGGACGGCGCACAAGGCTTCGTGGACCTGGCAAGCCAGCTCAGCTTCCAGGGGATCTTCGCGCCTCTGCGGGATACTGACTAAGTCCGCCAGGTTCGCGTGGACCCGGAACTCGGCACCGTAGTCTGGCCAAATCACGCCGGTCTCGATCCGGATGTCCTCTACGCTCAGATCACCAGCACCCCTGTCGCGTTCTGACGCTCCGTTACTGACTGGAAGCCGGCACCGGCTCTCCTGCGATGCAGGCGTCCGCCGCTTCTCTCGCCGTTTCCGCCATCGCCGGCTCTTCTACAAGCCGGAAACCCAATCCCGCAGGTCTATCGCCGGAGTGGTCAACTGCCTGGTGAAATGATCGAGAGGCTTGTAGGTTCGCAAAACGAACTGCCAGTTGGTAATGACCGGGTCGGGAAGATTGCGCGACGGAATACTCAGGCCGGAACCCCACGTGGTACTCGTCTCGCCGCCGAAGGGTTCATAGTCGGGATTACACGAATACGCGGGAGGAGTGCGCAAGCCCGTCGTTTTGTTCGACAGGAAAGCCATTGCGCAGGTAGGAGCCTTCTGGGTTATGCAGCGAAGCGTCACCCAGTAGCCCGTCCGCGTACCGCACCTGCCGACATCCGGTAGAACCTGATCGCCGTCCGACGACGAGCCGACGGGTATGGCGTAAGACTTGTCCAACCCGAACAGAGTGAGCGAGTAGTCCAGGCGCGCATGGAGCGCCGACATTTTCGAGAGGCGGTTGATTTCGTCCGAGTCCATCGAAAACGGTTCGCAACCGTCGTGTCCGCGGATTGAACTGAAAGGCTTCGCAGAGTCGATCCAGGGCAGCTGGATCGGGTTCTTCCATACCACGCCCCCGGCCGCGTCTGTCAAACTTACCGAAACGCGATCGACATTCACCCAGGAATCGGCTGGCAGGCCGGAGACCGTCACCGGGATGCAAAATGCGAGTCTGGTCCGGTTCGGGGATGAATCGAACGCGAGAACGACGGATGACGCGGAACCGGGCGAAGGAGCCAGGCCCTGCTGGAGAGCGAATGCGGACTGCCAGGGCATCATCGGAGTCAACCTGGCAAGCGCGAAAAATGCGGCTGCAACCCAGCGGGCACGCACTGTTTGGCGACGATAATACTGCATCGCCAGGACAGCCGCCGCTCCGAGAAAGTACACGGAGTTTTCCGCTACATCGGCGACCCAGTGAACGCCAGTTTGGTTTGTCGGACCGACCAACGGAAAATTGGCGCGACCCATGATGAGAAAGCCGCCGGCCATCAGCGCCAGGACAACTGCGAACGCCGCCGCGATCGTTTCCGTGATTCCGCGGAACAAAGACGCAAATGCAAGCGCCGGCAGCCCGAGTGAGAGCGTCATGGCAAGCATCTCCACGGTGACCCCGGACAACGTTGTGCCTAGCGGAAACCCTCGCGCGAAGTCGGTCATAACCGCGACGATCAGTATAGGAGCTTCCAGCGCCAGCAGGACAAACAAGAGCTTCGCGAGAAGAAGGTCGGCGCGCTTCACGGGGCGCACCAGCCAGTCCTGGGCACCGCCGGGAATCGGATCCTGCTGGACCAGTTCGGTGATAAGGAAGAGTCCAGCCAGGAACGCGAGGATAATGAGCGCCGTCTCAGTGCGTGGCGGGTCGGTGCTGCCGAAGTAGCCGCGCTGCGCATCGGCGAGAACCGAGCCCGTAGCCAGTGCCACGACGGCTCCCGCCTGCCACCAGAGCAGCTTCCAGTCTTTTTTGAAAATGTGCCAGATCATTCGGACCTCGATTCCCGTGCGGAGCGAGCAAGTGCAATAAAGATGGAGCGCAAAGACATAGGCTCGGTTTCGACGCGGCGCACACCGGTCAGGAGGGCGCCTACTCGCTCGCCGAATGTCGAGTCGGAGAATTGCGAGTCCACAAACGTCATCGACGATCCGGCGCTGCGTACATCCAGCCAGTCAGCAGGTGTTTCCGGCGGCCGGACTTCGCTTTCGAACGTGATGCGGACTTCGCGGAACCGCTCCATGAGATCGCTCGTGGACTGCTCGAACAGCAGACGGCCCTGGTCGATGAAGGCGACGTGAGTAGCCATGCCTTCGATCTCGCCAAGCTCGTGGGTGGATATCAGAATGGTTGTTTCGCCTGCCTGGCTCAGCAGGCTCTGCATCAACTCTTCGCGCACAAGCGGGTCCAGTCCGCTGAACGGTTCATCCAGGATGAGAAGCTTCGGGCGGTAGGGGAGCGCGCAAAGAAGTAGCATCTTGATTCGCATGCCGTGCGAGAGGTGGCCGATGCGCCAATTGCGGGG
>PLEX01000187.1:15859-56548 GCA_003136575.1 Bryobacterales bacterium
TGGTGACGCTGCCGCTGGTGGGCTCTTCGATGTTCACGAGCGTGCGGATGGTGGTGGTTTTCCCCGCCCCGTTGGCCCCGATGAGAGCGTAGGCGCTGCCTTCGGAGACGTTGAGACTGAGTCCGCGCAGGGCTTCATGGCGTCCGAATTTCTTCCAAAGATCGCGTACTTGGATCACTTGCGGTGTGCCTCCTGGGGTGAGTCGGGTTTAGAGGGGCCGAGTTTTGCCCATTCGTCTTCGACTGCGCGGATGACGTCCTGAAGGCCCGCGCCTACGCGGCGCGCCTCGACTACGAGTTGGCCGACCTCGTCGCGCAGAAGGCGTTTTCGATCGCCCGCGCGCGCTTCCGGGAGTTCGGCGACGACGGTGCCTACGCGCGGGCGCACTTCGAGGAAGCGCTCCTGGATGAGATGCTGGATGATCTTGTGCGCGGTGTTGGGATGAATCTTCAGATCGGCCGCGAGGGCGCGGACCGTGGGGAAGGGCTGGCCTGGGAGGAATTCGCCGCTGACGAAGGCTTTGGTGGCGGCAAAAACCACTTGGTCGAAGATGGGCTGGCCGGGGCGGAAGGTGACTTTCAGGCTTGTCACATAAATACTGTGACAGAAGTGACAGGAGAAGTCAAGGGAGATGTTTGGCAGGCTGCAACGACCGCGCCCAGCCCGCCTGTTGATACATTGTAGGCTGTGCGTTTCACCCTGATAATCCCGGCAATCCTCACCTCTTCCGCCTTCGCCAACTGGCCGCAAGCCGCAGGTCCCGATGGTTCCTGGAGCGTTCCGGATGCGAAGCCCCCCGTAAACTGGAGCGTCGCCCGCAACCAGAACATTCTCTGGCGCACGCCGCTTCCGAACGGCGGACAAAGCGGCATCGCGGTCTGGGGAAACCGCCTGTTCCTCACCACCTTTGAACCATACAAACCTGGCGCGCCGAAGACCAGCGGCGTCATTCTTGGCCACGCCATTGACGCGCAGACGGGCAAAATCCTCTGGTCCGTTCGCCTTGAAGGTTCCGTGCCAAGCCCCATGATGTACGCCTACAGCGATTCCACTTCGCCCACGCCAATTACGGACGGCAAGTACGTCTGGTTCTTCAACGCCAGCGGTGAAATGGGCTGCTGGGATTTCAGCGGCAACCCAATCTGGCGGCGTCAGTACAAGCCGTGGGGCGAGCCGTATCCGTTCAACAAGCAGCATGAGCCGATCCTTTACGGCGACACGATCGTCAACGTGGAACCGGCCGATCCCGGTCCCGATCAGAAGCCTGGCTGGAACTATCTGCGCGGCATCGATAAGCTGACCGGCAAGACGAAATGGATCGCCGAAGATGGCACCACGACCTACGCGACCTCGGTGTTCGGCCACATGAAAGATGGCACGCCCGCGATCTTAACCGGACGTGGCGGCTGGCACGACGTGCCGGAGCGGCCTGTGGGACTTGGCCTGGTCGACTTGCGGCCGGGCAAAGAGGGTAAGACCATCTGGCGGTACATCGCGGATACCGATGCCGATGGTAAACCCCTCGCCGTGCCGGGTTCGCTGGCCGCGCCAACGTGGCAGGCGCTTTACGTGCTGCACTGGGATGCGAAGTACGCCTACTGGTTTCGCCTGAATCCCGAGGAGTCGCATCTGGTGATCGACAGCCAGACCGGCAAGGTCCTGAAAGAACAATCGCTGATCCAACATGTGGACTATCGGCAGTGGGATCCGGCTGCCGGAAAGTACATCGTTCACAAGGACGTGAACCTGCGCGAGATCCGCGAACTCTCGCCGCGCGATCAACTCAAGCCCGATCAGGTGATTCGTGTGATGCCGGCCTGGCATTGCAACATCGTGGTGAATGGCTATCATTATTTCCTCACCACGACCGCGCACAACCGCAACAACCATCCGCCCGCGGGCCGCGCGGGACCGTCGCACAGCATTGCGCGAGTGAATGTCGAGACGGGCAAGGTCGAATGCCTCGAAGTGCCGGTTACGGTGATTCGCAAGCCGGGTGAGCCGGATCAAAAGGTTTACGGGATTGCAGTACGAACGAAAACCGAAGACGCGCAGGGCAACGACGTCGCGGCGGAGGATCGTTCGCGGACGGATGGCTGGGAGATTCCCGCGTTCTGGGGCAGCCCGGTTGCGCTGGGCAGCAAGATATACTTCACGACGATGCTCGGCATCACCTACGTGGTCGATGCGGGCGCGAAGGTTTTGGATGAGAGCGCATTGCTGGCGATCAACGATCTCGGGCCGTCCGGCGAAACATGGAGCCTGAATACGCCGAGTTACAGCGACGGGAAAATGTATCATCGCAGCCTGAAGGAACTTGTCGCTATCGGACAAACCGGACAGTGAGCGCTCATTTTGCGAACCGACTCTCAGATCGATGAACTTGCCATCCGACAACTGGCAGACTACGATGCCCATCGGCCAGGGCAGATTTTCGGAGAACCCTCTTTTCGAGTAAGTCTCGACGAGGCCTACGCCGTTCAGAGTTGCGCCGCCGAACTGCGGGTAGCGCGAGGTGAAACGCCAGGCGGCTACAAGATCGGGTGCATAAGCGAGTCGATCCGGCGGCAGTTGGGTGTCGACCAGCCTGTGTTCGGCCATTTGTTCCTGAACGAATTCTTTCGCTCTGGCGATCAACTGGGCGCGTCCGCGTTCGACGGTCTCGCTATTGAAGGCGAACTAGCCGTCCGGCTGGCGCGGGATATTCACCATCCCTCTCAACTCTCCGACGATCCCGCGCAGTTCATCGCCTCGGCATTCGCGGTGATCGAGTTACACAATTACGTCTTCCGGGCACCCTCGCAGACGGTGGAGGAGTTGATCGCCAACAACGCATTTCATGCCGGTGTGGTTCTGCCGCTCGCCGAATTTCCGCTTGACGATCCCGAGCAGCTTTCGGCACCGATCTCGGTTCGCCGCAATGGAGAACTGCTGGGCACGGCGATTCCCGCCGCGCCGCTCGAATCGGTGCTCAACATCGTGAAGCACGTGTCGATGTTCGGCAGAAAGGTGCGGAAGGGACAGATTCTGCTGACGGGTTCTCCACTGCCGTTATATCCAGTCTTTCCCGGCGATGAGATTGAGGTTTCCGATCCGGGCGCAGGGAGGGTGCGCGTCCGAATCCTGTCGCCGGTGTAAGTTGAAGCTTATGGCTGTCGAAATGAAGATTCAAATCCGTCAGACTTCGCCCTCGGCGTCGGAGGCGACGATACGGCATCACCAGATCCCGATAGATCGGCCCGTGGCCAAGGGAGGCACCGACGCGGGACCCATGGGTGGTGAACTCTTCCTCGCGGCCGTTGGTGGGTGCTTCACGAGCAATCTGCTGGCGGCTATCAACGCGCGCGAAGTGGGTATTTCCGATGTACGGGTGGAAGTCGTCGGTACTCTTACCGATGCGCCCGCGCGCTTCACCGCCCTCGAACTGCGGATCGCCGCGAACAACGCCTCCGCCTCTCCTGAAACGCTCGAAAAGCTGGTCGAAATCGCCGACCGGGGCTGCATCATGATGAACACGCTTCGTGGTTCACTGGATATCAAGCTGGTTGTCGGCGGACCGTCGTCCTGAAAGCCGTGCCGAATTATTCTTTCGTAACACTCTCGCGCTAACATCGACCCATGGGACTTCTGGACACACAGGCCGCTATATCCGCCGCCGTCACGCCGGTGGTGATGATTTCCGCCAACGCGATCCTGATCAGCGCAATCAGTTCCAAACACCAGTCGATGTCGGACCGCCTGCGATCGCTTACGGCGGAGTGGCGCAACAGCGCCACCTCCGCGGCGCGCCGGGACAGCGTTGCCAGTCAAATAAGGCTGTTCGACGAAAGATTGCGCTGGGTGACGTGGTCGCACATCATTCTATATACGGCGACGGCTTGTTTTATCGCCATGGTCATCGTGATCGCGGCGTCGCCGGGACTCGAAGCCCTGTCGGGTGCGTCACTCGGGTTGCTGATCGTCGGCGTTGCGCTGATGTTCGTCGGAATCCTGCTGGAACTGCTCGATCTCGCGAAAGCCCGCGCGACCGTGGCGCTCGAAGTCAAAGACGCGATTCGGTAACCGCTCAACCTTTGTAGGGCGCGCTATAGTGCGTGTTCCAGTCGACAAGACTGATATTCAGCAGTTCATGTTTGACTGCCTTCGTATCGGCCTCGACGATCAGATAAGCATTCGGGTCATAGCGCGTGGCCGCCATCACGAGGTGTTGCGGGCCGTACGACCGGCCGAATTCAAACCATCGATGCCAGTGGCCCGAGACCACGCGTTGGATCGTATCGCGATGCTTCTTGATCAGCGCATGCACGCTGTAATCCTTCACTTCCGAGGGGCTAACGATTGAAAGCGGATAGTGGATGAACACAAATGACGGCTTATTCTGGCTTAGTTCCGCTTCAAACCAGTTGAGATGCTCTTCGCCCAAAGATCCGGTCGCGGTATCGAACTTCGCGTCGCCTTTGGCCCAGGTATCGCCGAGGAAGTTGTTAAGATGGATGAATTTCCAGCCGCGGTATTCCACTGTGTAATAAGGCTTGAGGCCGAATTTGCGGCGGAACAGTTCGTGGGCGTTCTCCCGCGACATGCCCGTGTAGTCGTGATTGCCGAAGCCCGCGTGAACGGGCATCTGAAATGCGTCCGTCAGGGCTTTGGCGCGGTCGAGGCGCGTCTCATGCTGAAAATAGAAATCGACGTCGGGCGAAGGATAATTGTGGAAGTAATCGCCCACCAGAAACACTTTTTCCATGCGTGGCTGCAGCGAGTTGATCAGATTCCGGGCCGCGACCAGTCGCTCCGATGTCTTGAATATCGACTCCGTATCTTCAGGGCTGCCCTCGGGACCCTTGTAGTAGTCGTCGACGATGTGGGTGTCGGCGATGATCGCGAAGTAGAATTTTGAGCTATCGGGCGCAGCGGAAGCGAACGGCCGGATCGTGAGCGAAGCCGCGCCGGCGCCGACAATGCGGAGGAATTGATTTCGGTTCATCATTTCAGCATTGAGTATACGAAAAAATCGTTTCAATCCGATGAGGAAGACGCAGGGGACACGCCGGGCGGGCGTGAGCGGCAGGAATAGTTTGCGCAACAGCTATCGGATATCCGACCCGGCCACCGGCTTCAGGATCGCGTTACTGATGTTCGCCACGATCTCGGCGTCGGAATTGCCCGGTGTCCCGACCAGCTTCTTCCATTCGGAATCGGCGCTGAACGAGCTCCACGCTTTTTCGCGCGCCGCCATGTTCTCGTACGCCACCATATATGTGAGCCGCGGCAGCTTCGGACCAACCAGAGCTTCCCCGAAAAACACCGGCTGCAGGCCGTTCCTGCGAAAAATCGCCACTTCGCCTTCGTCGAACATTTTGATCTTGCGCTTCAGGGTCGTATCCGTGTCCGATTCGTACGTGCGCATTTCAAAAGTCCGCGCCGGGCGGTTGGCGGGTCCCGCGCCGGTTTCAATAGCCGGGACCGAGCCGAAGCAGCGCAGCAGCGTGCTTTCCGTGCGAATATACGCCAGTTCCGGACTCGCGTCGAACTCCGCCAGTCCCTTCTGGTAGTCGGCATCCGCCGCGAGCTTTTCCATGGATGTCTGCATCGCGGCAAGCGACGGATAGCCCGAAACGACAATCAGGAACGGCGATTCCGGCGCTATCACAGCACTGAAAATGCCAACCGGGCCGACGCCCGCCCGGCGGACGGCGGGCGTGTAAACGCCGGACACAAAATCGGTGGTTCGCTTGATCTGGTTTGACTTGCTGTTGCGCATGTAATAGGAGCGCAGTTCAAAAAACGCTCGTCTGGGCGCGTCGTCGGCCGCAGCCAGCGCCGTCGCGCTCATGGTCGTCATGGCGAACATCTTTCTGCGTGTCATCGGTTGGGACTCTCCATGATATCGCGAAACCGCCGGGTACGCTCGCGCTTGATTGCGGGCTGCGCCCCTGGTATGCTGTACGTAACCGCACGCAAGTTGACATGAGCGAAAGTCGCCGAGCCCTGATTGTCGCAAACTCCGAACTCCATAGACACGCCAGTGCCACATTTTCAACGCCGACTCAGGCTGCAGAAGATCTGGCGCGAGTTCTCGAGGACCCCCGGATCGGGTGTTTCAACGTCACCCGTATTCTGAACGGAACGTCTTCCGCGATAGCCCGGGCTATCGAACAGTTCTTCGTTATTTCCACGCCTGGTCCGGAAGACCTCCTGCTGGTGTATTTCTCGGGATATTGGGTTACCGTCGATGGGCAACTCTATCTGGCAACGGCTGGCACGCCCGTCGGGAACGACGGCGTCGTACCTTCGAACGGCCTTAACGCAGAGTTTATCGATGCCGCTATGCGGTTATGCCGATGCCGGCGTCAGGTCCTGTTGTTGGATGGAGTGAACGGCGCGGAGATATCGGGACGAGGCGGAGCCGGTACCAGGCATCCGGCATCGCCGCGGAAATCTTTCCTGCCCTTTGTGGATGGTGGTCGGATTGTTCTGGCAGGCACGGCGGAGGCGGGTGTTTCCGGACCAGACTCGGACGCAATCGCCGGCGAGTCCTCGCTGTTCACCCGTCTCCTGCGCCGAGGTCTGGAATCGGGAAAGGCTGACCGCAATGGCGATGGCGCCGTCGAAGTCGATGAGCTTTGCCAATACGTCCTGAATCGGCTCCGCCGTGCCGCGCCCCATCGCACCGTCGCCCGTAGCGGCCATGTGAATGGCCCGATTTACATCGCGCGTAAAGCGGCGCATGCGCGCGAGATTCCACACGATCTCCGCAATGCGTTCGACGCGCCTGAGGTCCAGATGAGGCTGGCCGCGGTGATGGCGCTGGATGAACTTGGGCGGGGCAAAGATACAGGTTTGGCGCTCGCGGCCAGGGAAGCGCTCGCGGGCAAACTGCACACGGATGAGGACGCAAGGGTACGTGAAGCGGCGGCGCGCGGCCTTTCATCGCCGACCTTCTCCGGAGGGACATTCGCCGACGACCCGCAAGCCGCCAC
Source organism: Bryobacterales bacterium (assembly GCA_003136575.1). Lineage (GTDB taxonomy): Bacteria > Acidobacteriota > Terriglobia > Bryobacterales > Bryobacteraceae > BOG-234. The sequence goes on from PLEX01000187.1 coordinate 22,840, forward strand.
GCGCCGGGAGCGCAGCCGTAGCCACTCGTCCGCCCAGCGGGAGAGCCTGAATTCGACCGAATCCCAAACTGGAAACGATGAGCTTCACGAGCGCGATGGCGAAGACGGGAAGCATCGGCGTGGTCGGCGACGATCAACGACGAATGCCGCCTTTGGGGCTGCAGCGGCCGTGGTTCTGATCGCCGCAACCTGGCTGCTCTTACGCGCCGGATCGGACACCGCTACCGAGGGGAATCCGTCATCTGAAGCGGTTGCGGCCACCGACTCCGGGGCGGGCGACGCAACGGCTCAGTCTTCCGGCCCGTTCGATCTGCTTGCCGCATCGCCGCCGCAGACGCGGCTCAACCACGCGGACGGCTTGACGTACGTTTTTGTTCCCGCGGGCAGTTTCGCCATGGGTTGCTCTCCGGGCGACACCGAGTGCGACGTCGACGAGGCAAGGAAACCGGTTACGGTGCAGATTCCAGCCGGTTTCTGGTTAGGCCAAACTGAGGTGACACAGGCAGCGTGGAAGAGGATCAACCACGGTCATAACCCGAGTCACTTCAAGGGCGATCAGCTCCCTGTCGAAAATATCACGGGGCTCGACGCGGACAATTATTGCGATGCGTCCGTTGAAGGCCGACTGCCGACCGAAAAAGAGTGGGAATACGCCGCCCGGGCAGGGACCGCGGGCGCCCGATATGCGGGCGTCGACGCCGTCGCCTGGTACGACGGCAACAGCGGCAACACTACGCATGCGGTCGGCCAGAAACAGCCGAATGCGTTCGGGCTTTACGACATGCTGGGCAACGTGATGGAATGGACATCCGACAAGCGCGGCCCCGACGCCAGGGCCGTACGCGGCGGCTCGTGGAGTATTGGCGGCAGTTTCGCCCGTGCCTCGGCGCGTCTTAAGTTCGAGAACACAACCCGGCTCAGCACACTCGGGTTCCGTTGTGTCGCCATTACGTTCCACTGAGGCCCCGTGGCCGGATGCCCGACGGAGAAGTGGCAGGTTGCAGGGTCGCGGCGCATCCTTATTCGTCAGTTTTCAGAGGGCCTTTCCACCCGATCGATAACAAGAATATCCACCGGAACGTTCTTCACCGCTTCCAACCTAAGTCCAAGTGTCTCCCGCAACGCGGTAAACATCGAAGGCCCCGATGAATCAGCGGCCGCATCGTACGGCGTCCACGTCACGGTGAAATCGTATTGACCCTTCAGCCGCGTTCTGTCGGCGACCGGCGATTCCAGCAATGACGCGAGCGCCCCGGCAAGCTGGTCCATATTCGCGCCAAGGCCAGTCATGCGGTCCTTGTTACCGGCGGACATCAACCCACGCGGGTTCTTACTCTCAGTGAGCTTCGGCCCGTTCTTGTCGATAACAAGCGCGTATCCGGGCCGATTTCTTCTAATTCGATGGAACTTCAGACCGAAGCGCTCGGCCAGAAGACCTTGCACCATCGGCGCCGCTTGTTGCGGCCAGGTCGCGGCGCCCATCTTTGCCGACACGTTGTACGCAATTGAAGCGGTCCACGCAGGGCCGCCGGAGATTTGAAAGTCCCGGAGTCCATAGGCAAATCCTACAAGGTTCCGAACTGTCGCGGTTAATGCCGTATATGTTTCGCCTTTCACGTACGATTGAAACCCCACGTACTCCGGCGGGCTGAGTTTGATCGACGCCACTTCGAAGGCGGGCTTCGGCGCGGCTGTCTGCGCAAACGCCGCCAACGCGAGGAGGACGATGAGTCCGGAAGCGGCTATCGCCGCTGGTCCGGACACCGGGCGGGAGGGCGCGCGAATCCCCAACAATCGCTCGACTCGTTCCCGCAAGGACCCTCCGTTGGCCGCCAAAGCGGCGTTGAAACGCGCATGTCTGGCCGATTCCATACCGGCGAGCGCTCGAACGTAGGTCAGGGCATCTCCATTGATTTCCACCGCGATATGGTCGCAGCAATGTTCTCGTTCGTTTCGAATGTGCTTCGACACCCACCAGACCGCGGGGTGATAGAAGAGCAACGCCTCGGCGAGACTTTGCAGAATATTCACGAGATAGTCGTGTCGCCGGATATGCCCCAGTTCGTGCGCCAGCAGCGCCTCAATGTGTTCAACCGGTAAACCAGCCAGCGCCCCGACGGGCATCAGTACAACGGGACGTAGCCACCCGACGACAGTCGGCACCTGAACGAGCGCGGAGACAAGCAGTCGCACTGGACGCGAAACGCGAACGCGCTCCGCGATCTCATCGATCTTGTGCTGCCACTCCTCGGGGGCAGGACGCACCAATGTCGACCGCATCCGCGCCGCGATCACGCAACCGCCGATCAACCGAACCCATAAGCAAGTCGCCCCGAGAAGCCAGCCAACGACGAGCCATGGCGTCACGTCATCGTGCCACCCGCCGGCGGCGAATGCGGCCAGCGGTGCGGACGACGCTGCGGCGCTCGAAGTGAGCGGCACCGTCCCCACATACGGATTCTTCGGCGCGGAATCGGGCGCGCCGCTGAGGCCGAAGGTAACGACCGGGGCCGCAACCAAAGCAAGCAGCGCGGCACATGCCAGCAGATACCGGGCCTGAGCACGCGACCGGCCCACGCATTGCCGCGCACCCACGTAGATCCCGGCGATTGCCGCGCCTTGCCACAGGAAATGGACCAGTGCCCAGCCCAACGGCTCCACCCAGGCTTGTCCGGCAATCGCCTGTATGGTTCTGGTCGTCAGCATCAATTCTCCGAGGGTTTTTCCACACTATCGACCACGAGAATCTCCACAGGACCCTTGCCCGATTCCAGCCGAAGCCCGAACTGTTCCTCCAAGGCCGTAAATATTGAAGGCCCCGACGATGCTTCGGCCTGTTCGGGAGACCACTCGAGCGCCACGTCGTACTCACCTGTTATCCCGGTCTTGTCGATAACCGGGCGGTCCATTTCTCTTGCAAGATAACTGGCAAATGCAGCCATCGAGAGCTTTGTGCCCGTCATGGTCACCTTATCTTTTCCGCCTTGCGAACTTGTGCCTTCGCCTCTGTCCCCGGTATGCATCTTCAGTTTCGGCCCCTTTTTCGCAGGCATCAGAAGATAGACGGGAAACTCCTTCATCTCACGGTGATATTTGAATCGGTAGCGGTCGGCGAGCAAGGACTGGAGAAGCGGCCCCAATACCGGGGTGGTCAGACGCACCGGAATCGCCGTCGTTGCCACGATGTCGTAGTTATCGTTGTCAAGCCACCCTGGTCCACCCGAGACCTGAAAATCCTTGATGTCGAAAGCCCGCCTAATCAGAGCCCGCGTGGTCATACTGGCGGTAAACCTTCCTGGCGTCGTGTGTTCACCGCTATGTCCGCCGCCGAGGTCGTTGGGTTTGATCGAAACGACCTCAAACGACGGGTGCACCGCTTGCTGGGCAAACAACCCATATGTCGTGACGACAATTACAATCGCCGCGACCAACACACCCGGACCGGGCATCGGGCGGGAACGACGCGCGGGCATGCCCAGAAGCCGTCCAATCCGTTCCGGCAGCGATCCGCCATCCGCAGCAAGCGCCGGTGTGAAATGCGCTGGGCGACCAGACTCCAAATCCGCCAGGGCGCGCGCGTAAGAGAGAGCGTCGCCGGCAACGGTCACGGCCAAATCGTCACAGCAGTGTTCACGTTCGTTGCGTATGTGTTTCGATACCCACCAAACCGCCGGATGATAGAACAACAATGCCTCAGCAACACTCTGGAGAATATTCACGAGATAATCATGTCGCCTGATATGCGCGAGCTCATGAGCCAGGAATGCCTCGACGTATTCAACCGGTAAACCAGCCAGCGCACCGACCGGCACGAGCACAACGGGGCGCAGCCATCCGGCTACCGTCGGTACGTGGATAAGCCCCGAAACCAGCAGCCGTACCGGGCGCGAAACGCGAACACGCGACCTGATCCGATCCAGCGTTCGCTGCCATTCCAACGGAGCGGGGCGAACCAACATGGACCGCATTCGCGCCGCAACCACCCAACCGCCCACCATCCGAACCCAAAAACCAATCGCACCGACAAACCAAACCATCGCAATCCAGGGCATCACCTCATCTCGCCAGGCGCGAGTTACTCTAACAGGTAACGCGGCAACCGATCCCGCTTCTACGTTCGAACCAGTTGAAGTAAGTGGAACCCTACCGATATAAGGATTGGCAGCCGCAGAATCGGATGCGCCACCAACGCAGAACGTAACAATCGGCGCGGCGACCAAAGCCACAAGCGCGGCACATGCCAGCAGATACCGGGCCTGCGCGCTTCGCGACGAACCGACCCACCGCCGCGCCAGAGCATAGACTGCCGCAATCAAGACTCCCTGCCACAAGAAGTGCACGAGCGCCCAGCCAAGCCGCCCGACCCAACCTTGTGCCGATAGAAACCGGATAAAGTGTATCGTTGTCATGTTCATCAGTTCTCCGAAGGCTTCTCCACATGATCGACCACGAGGACCTCAGCGGGACCCCTGGTTGACTCCAACCGCAGGCCCAGTTGCTCCTGGATGGCGCTGAAAACGGAGGGACCGCTCAAGCCGGACGACGCGCTTGCGGAACCTGGTGGCGGAGGCGGCAGCGCGGCCGTACTTTCATCCGGCAGAAAATCGAGCCGGACGTCGAACGATTTCGCGAACCCGGTCTTATCGACTACTGTCCGTCCGAGCGCCATCGCGAGTACCCGCGCGAATTCCGCCATCGTTATCTTGCCGCCCTGTATTCGCGCGCCTGAAGGTTGCAAGATAATGTTGGCGCTGCCGCATCGCGCCAGACGTGGCTGGCTCTGCCCTGGCGGGGGAAGCCTGTCTCCGTTTCCGGCCCAGTCGGGAGCCGGATCCCGATCGGGATCGATGCAACTCCCGTCCTGAGGACCCGCGAGCTTCAGGCCGTTACGCGCGGCTACTAATGCGAAGACGGGGACTTCCGTAGTCTCGCGATGCACCTTCAAATGGAAACGGTCCTCAAGCAGAGATTGCAGCATGAGGAATAACTGGTCCCGACTGGCGGCGCCGTCCGCTTTGGCCTCGACCTCATACTGGTCGGAATCGATCCAGTCGGGTCCACCCGCGATCTGAAAAGGCTGTACCCCGTAGGCGTTCTCCATGAGCAACCGCACCGACGCGGTGGCGGTCAAGCGACCTGGGGATGGGCGAACACGCATAAAACCCAGTTCCAGTGAAGGCTTCACTATGGCAGCCTCAAACGTGGGTCGGGCAGCGGGCTGAGCCAGGACCGCGAACGCCGTGACTCCCGCGAGCAACGCCGCACCTATACCCGGCGCGGATGGTGCGACTGAGTCTGGATACGACTGGGCCGATAGTCTGGCAATGCGGCGCGCGAGCGAGCCGCCTGTCGCAGCCATTGCAGCCCTGAAGCGGGCGGGGCGAGCCGATTCCAACTCCGCAAGAGCCCTAATATACGTGAGTACATTGCCGCCGATTGCCGCGGCTATGTCGTCGCAACAATGCTCGCGCTCATCGCGAACATGCTTCGATATCCACCAAACCGCCGGATGATAAAACAGCAATGCTTCAGCGACGCTTTGCAGGGCGTTGACCAGATAATCGTGCCGCCGGATGTGAGCCAGTTCGTGGGACAGCAGTGCCTCGATATGTTCGGCAGGAAGGCCCGCCAATGCGCCGATCGGCACGAGCACTACCGGGCGCAACCATCCAATAACAGTCGGAACCTGAACCAGCGCCGAGACCAGAAGCTGTACCGGACGGGAAACGCGAATGCGCGAGGCGAGCGCATCGAGCGTCCGCTGCCATTCCGCCGGAGCGGGACGGACCAGTACCGACCGCATCCTGGCTGCGACCACCCAGCCTCCCAACATCCGAAGCCAGAAAGCAATCGCGCCGGCGAACCATGCGATCACAAGCCAAGGCATCACTTCGTCACGCCAAGTGTGGCCTGTGAAAGATGGCAGCGAAACGAGTGAAACGAGCTCCAGGCGGGCCGCTGGCGAAGAAAATTCCGGTGTAGCGATACTGCCCGACGGCAACGAATCGGAAGAGCCGTCGAGTACAAAGTTCACAACGGGAGCGGCCACCAGAACCACCAACGCAACGCAAGACAGCAGATATCGAGCCTGAGGGCCGCGCGAAGTACCCAGCCATCTCCGCGCGGCGGCATAGAACGCGGCAATTACGACTCCCTGCCACAAGAAGTGGACTAACGCCCACCCCAACCGCGATACCCACGCTTGTTCCGACAAAAACTGAATCGCTTTCATGCCGACTGCCCCTTCCCTTTCCCGCCTTTCCCGTAGGTCTCGATCATGCGCCGGATCTCGTCCAGTTCTTCTCCCGACGCCGGTTTCGCGGAAAGCGCCCCCATCACCAGACCCCGAGCCGAACCCTCAAACGCCCGGTTCAGCAGATCGCCGACAATCTGCGTCTGCGTTTTCTCTTTCGGTATCCCGGCTTCATAGACATGCGCGCCGAATCGCTCGGTACGGATAAGAAGGCCTTTTCCGAGCATGAGCTGCATCTGCTTCAGCGTGGTCGTGTAGCCGCTGTCCTTCCGCAACTCGTCGTGAACCTCGCGGACGGTGGCGGGTCCCAACCTCCAGATCACGGCGAGAATGTCCAGTTCCGCCGCTGTCGGAAGAGGCGTATCGGGGTTCTTAACGGGTTTCGGAGGCATCTGAAGTGACTATATTACGAATCCAGTCGCATGTCAACGATAAAAATCGTATAGGATCTGGATAGACGTGACGGATCTCTGCCGGAGAACGCACGAACGGCTGGCGGTATAGTATCTTCCATGGCCGTTATCGTGATCGCGGGGCGAAAGGGCGGGATCGGGAAGTCGACCATCGCCGGGAACCTTGCCGGCGAATTTGCCGCCATGGGCCAGACCGTCGCGGCGCTGGATGCGGACCCTCAGCACAGCCTCGCCGCATGGGCCGAACAGGGCGAAGGCATCCTTTCGCAGTGCGTGGAGAAGGTGGCTCGCGGCACGGCGTCCGCGCTGCATGCAAAGGTGCGCGCCGCGCAGGATAAGGCGGACACCGTTCTCGTCGACACGCCGCCCGGCATACAGGAAATCACGTATCAGGCGATGATGGTGGCCGATCTTGTTCTTCTTCCGTGCGGGCCCTCGCCGCTCGATCTGTTTCCGCTGAAAGAAGCTATGGGCCTCGCGCTGAAGGCGCGCGCGGAAAGGCGGTCGAAGAAGCCGCGCATCCGGTTTGTGCCCTCGAAAGTTCTGAAGAACACAAACCTTGGCCGCGGGCTGTCGTCTTCCCTCGAAGAACTGGGCAAGAAGGTCCTTCCCGGGATCGGGCAGCGGATTGTTCTGGCCGAGGCGGTAGGGAGCGGTCTCACCGTGCGGGAGTTCGCGCCCGGCTCCGTCGCGCAGGAAGAGTTTGAGGAGTTGGCGAAAGCGGTCGCGAAGATCGCGCGGCGGTAAGGCCGCTTCGGTTTACGACAGCAACAACTCCAGGTCCTCGCGGCGCAGATTCCGAATCAAAGCGTTATCTTCACCGATGATTGCTGACGCAAGGTCGCGCTTGGTTTTCTGGAGTTCGAGAACCTTTTCCTCGACAGTGTCGCGCGCGATCAAGCGGTATGCGAATACAGCCTTCTTCTGGCCGATGCGATGCGCGCGATCGACGGCCTGCGCTTCCACAGCGGGGTTCCACCACGGGTCGAGCAGAAACACATACTCGGCGGCTGTCAGGTTCAGTCCCAGCCCACCGGCCTTCAGGCTCACCAGGAATAGCTTGCAGTCGTCGTCGTTCTGGAACCGTTCGACATGCGCCTGACGGTCGCGAGTCTTGCCGTCCAGATATTCGTAAACGACGCCGTCGCTATCGAGGCGGGCGCGCACGATTTTCAGAAGACTGGTGAACTGAGAAAATACAAGCGCCTTGTGCCCGGCGCTCAGCACTTCGCGGAGCTGCTCATGGAGCGCTTCCAGCTTCGCGCTCGGCTCGCCCGAACGCTTTACGTCGATCAGACCCGGGTGGCAGGCGGCCTGGCGCAACCGCAGCAGCGCTTCCAAAACCATAATTTTCGATTTCGCGAGTCCCTGCGTCGCGATCCGGCTCAGCAAGCTGTCGCGATAGTGCTGCCGCAGTTCGTCGTAGAGCTTTCGCTGCAAGGGCTCCAGTTCGCAATAGACAGTCTGTTCCGTCTTGGCGGGCAATTCCCGGGCCACCTGCTCCTTGGTGCGGCGCAGAATGAACGGGCGCAAGGCATTGCTGAGGACCTTGCTGGTTTCTTCGTCGACCGCGCGGCCAGCCCCGCTGGTGAGCTTGAAAACGTTTGCCGCTCCCAGCATGCCGGGATTGAGGAATTCGAACAGAGACCACAATTCGCCCAGATGATTTTCGACGGGCGTACCACTGAGCGCGAGACGATGTTCGCAGCGCAGCAGGCGAACTGCTTTGGCGGATTCGGTGCCGGCATTCTTCACGGCCTGCGCTTCGTCCAGCACGACGTAATCGAACTCCACGTCTTTCAGGAGCGCGGCGTCGCGGCGCAGCGTCCCGTAGGTTGTCAGGACAAGATCGGCGGCGGAGAAATCCGTGGCCTTGCGCGTCAGGCCCGTGTAATCGAGCACGCGGAGGCGCGGCGTGAAGCGCTCCGCTTCCTGTTTCCAGTTAAAGATCAGTGAGCGCGGAACGACAACCAGGGAAGGTTTTCCCGCTCCAGCTTCCGCACCGATCTCGCGCCGGTTTTCGAGCAGCGCGAGCACCTGCGCCGTCTTTCCCACTCCCATATCGTCTGCAAGGCAGCCGCCGAAGGAAAAACGGCGGAGGAACTCCATCCAACCCAAACCTTCCCGCTGGTAGTCGCGGAGTTGGCCGGTGAATCCTTTTGGCTGCGCAGCCGCCTCAACGCGGCGGAACTGGCTGAGTTCGTCGCGGATACGTTCAAAGCCCTTGTCGAAAGTGGCTTCAGGCTGCGTCGCCAGCAAAGCGTCCAGCAGGCCGGCCTGGCTATGGCGGAAGCGAATGTGGCCGTGGGTCGGCGTCCCCATGCCGGCCAGCATGCCGATGCGGCGCAGCCATTCTTCGGGCAACATGCCGTAGGTACCGTCGTCGAGCTTCACCATGTTTTCGCCGCGCCGCAACGCTTCGAGCAGATCGGGAAGTTTGGCGGAGGTTTCGCCGTATTCGACTCCGCCTTCCAGTTCAAACCAGTCGACGCCGCTCGAGACTCCGATATGGAACTCGCCCGGTTTCCGGAAGACCTTGCCATCGGCATCCAGGTGCCAGCCCGCTCCCACAAGCTTCCGAACGACGGAGGGTAACTTCGTGGGCACCAGTTCCCAGCCGGGGTCCGGCTGATGCCAGGTTCCAGGCCGGAAGCGGACTCCGGCATCGTGGAGCAGATTCGAAGCGTCTTGTTCCGCGGAGGTGTCGCGACAGACGAAACGTCGTCCGGCGGTATCGTAGTATCCGCGCGATTTCAGGAGCGCCGCGATTTGACGCCCATCGTAATCGAAGGATAGTTCCGCGGAGAGCCTTGTGTTGCCGTGCAGGCGATCGTTGCCGCGGATCCGCAGGCACGGCCGCGGCGTGATCGTTACCTCTTCAAAAAGCATTCCCTCCGGCATGTGCAGCCGGGGTACGCCATGCGTGCCCAGAAGGGTGGAGAGAAAGTCGTCAAGCTCTTCGGCGGGCACCTGAATAAGGCCGGATTTCCGTAGTTGCAGGAGCCAATCGAAGCTGGCGTCGAAGGCGAGAGGCGCCACATGGCCGTTCATAAACACCAGGCCGTGAGTTACAAGCGATGGAGCGGAAATCTCCACGGTCTCCCCATCCCGCCGCAGGACGCCCGCGAGCGTCCAGAGTTCCCGTCCGCCGGGCTGAGCTTTCCCGCGGCCGGCGGGTTCGGGCGCACGGCCCTTCCGAAGGTCCAGTTCAAACCGCCAGGTGCCGCTGTCATCCCATGAAAGCGGCGTCAGGTCCTCCGACGCCGGACTGGGTCGCAGATAACAGCGCCCCGTGCGGACGGCCATCGGGATCAGCGTCCCCGCCAGCGGCTGGCGTATTACGCTCGAACCAGGAATCTGGCCGTAGTCCCAATCTTCGTAGCCACCGTAACCGTAGTATTGGCTGCCGCCCGCCACGAGAGAGAGGATTTCGCGATCCTCCGCCAGAGGCAAAGCGGGAATCTGACCGCGCTGCAGATTGGTGGTCGTGACACGACCGAACTCGCCGTTCACTTTGCGGTCGCGGGCGCATACGGCAAAGACGAGATTACCGGCGGCTGCGCTGCCGGTGAGTTCCACCAGGTAGAGAAGCTGCCGTTTCTCCGGCCATTCGATACGGGTTTGGCCGGTTTTTTTGCGCACCATGCCTTCGATGCGCGTCTTCCAGTCGGGCACGCGCTGCACTGGTTGCGGCCGGATTTGAGTAACCGCGACCGGACGGCGGGAAGTACGTTCCGGTTCCGGGAACTCGTCGTCTTCCTCGTCATCGTCTCCGTCCCCGAAAAGGTCTTCGTCATCCTCGGTGCCGATTTCCACTACCTTGCGAATCCGCCCGATCGCCGACAGGTATCCCTTCCGCTCCGCCGCGAGCACAACGGCCCACAAATGCTTGCACGGCCCATCGGACTCGAAATAGGGGCAGGAACAATAGAGGCTCAGTTCGCCTTCGTCCCATATCAGCTTGACGTCGTAGCTTTCGGAGCCGACGACCAGCGCATCCGCCTCCTGCGCCGAACCGCGCAGCCTCCGCACCGAACCCTGCTGATAATAGCCCGTGCCGCGGTGCCTGACCGTCAACGTGAACAGCTCCGACAGCTTCGAGGAAAGGTTGGAAAACATCGTGCGAGGGCAAAAATGAAGTTGTCTCATTCTACAAAGAGGCCGTGCACACTGCCATATCCCATTCGGAGTGAGGCGGCAGAGCAGTTGGGAAATCGACAGCTTCGCGGTATTCTCGAATCGGATGGATCTGAAACGCATACAGGAATCGCTGAGGCGAGAGAATCTGGACGGCTGGCTTTTTTTCGATCATCACGTGCGTGACGCTCTCGCGTACCGCGTCCTCGGAGTAACGCCTGCGGGGCATGTCTCCAGACGCTGGTATTACTACATTCCGGCCGACGGCGAACCGCGCGGTTTGGTGCATCGAATCGAGTCGAAAATGCTGGACGCGGTGCCGGGAGAGAAGATCCTCTACTCCAGTTGGCGCGAGCAGTGGAACGGTCTGGCGAAGTTGCTCCTCGGAGCTAAACGCGTCGCGATGCAATACTCGCCTCGGTGTGCCGTTCCTTACGTTGCCATGGTGGACGCGGGAACCGTCGAACTGATCCGGGAGTTCGGCGTCATAGTGGAAACTTCAGCGGAACTGATTCAGGAATTCGAAGCCTCTTTGACGGAGGAGCAGTTTCAATCGCATCTGGACGCCGGCCGAATCGTGGATGGCGTCTGCGCTGGCGCCTTCCGTTTCATAGCGGAAGGACTCTCGTCCGGAGTCGACGAAAACACGGTCAGGGACTGGGTACGTTCGGAGTTTAACCGCAACGGGCTGTATACCGATAGCGGACCCATCGTGGCGGTGAACGCTCATGCGGGCGATCCGCACTACGATCCGGCTCCGGCGACGAACGCGCCGATCAAACCGGGCGACTTCGTTCTGCTCGACATGTGGGCGAAGCTCGACAAGCCCGGCGCCGTGTATTACGACATTACCTGGACCGGATACTGCGGCGACCCTCCCGAGCGCGTCAGGCGGGTGTTTGAGATTGTCCGCGACGCGCGCGACAAGGCGGTGGAGGCGGTAGTGAGCGCGGTCGCAGCCGGGCGGGAGATTCGAGGCTTCGAGGTGGATGACGCCGCGCGCGAACACATTCGCGCAGCGGGCTACGGGGATCGATTCGTGCATCGGACAGGGCACTCGATCGGGGAAGAAGTGCACGGTTCGGGCGCGAACATGGACAACCTCGAAACGCACGACGAACGCCGGATTGTGCCCGGCGCGCTGTTTTCCGTTGAGCCGGGTATTTACCTCGAGGATTTCGGAGTGCGGTCCGAGGTCAATGTTTACGTCGGGACAGGGAAGGCGGGAACCACCGGCGAGGTGCAGCGCGAGTTAGTGCGGATCGTTGCCTGACAGATCGTCGCCCGAAACGATCCGCGCGGCGCGCCGGAAGACTTCATCCAGCATTTCCTGCGTCAACCGTCCCGTCGAGGTATTTTGCCGACTCGGGTGGTACGAGCAGAGCAGGGCCGGTTTCAGGTTATGCACCTTTCCGTGGCCGAACTGGTAATTCGAGACCCGTTCGATCGCGCCGCGTGCTTTCAGAACTGAAAGACACGCGTCAAACGCAATCCTGCCGAGCGCCACTATCGCCTGCGCTTTGCCGAAGATTTCAAATTCGCGCTCAAGCCATGTGCGGCAGTTTCGAAGTTCGGCGGGTGTGGGTTTGTTGTCGGGCGGGGCGCAATGGGCCGCCGCCGTGATCCAGGCATCATGCAAAACCAGCCCATCGTCGCGGGACCGGCTTTCGGGTTGCGAGGCGAAACCGGCCCGGTACAGGGACCGGTAGAGGAAATCACCGGAACTGTCACCGGTGAACATTCTCCCGGTTCGGTTGGCGCCATGAGCGCCGGGAGCGAGGCCCACGATGAGGAGGCGCGCCGCCGGATCGCCGAAGGATGGCACCGGTTTGCCCCAGTATTCCCAGTCGCGATACGCGCGGCGCTTCGCAATGGCGACTTCCCGGCAGTATTCGATTAACCTGGGGCATTTTTCGCATTTGACTATCGCACGACTGAGGGAAACGGGGTTCATAATGGAAGGCCAGGAAGCCGATGACCGGAGCGCGGATCCGCCCCGGGCGGAGTGTCTTTGCGGTTGGAGGTGTTTAACGCTAACGCTGCCCGCGGAGCCGGGGATCGATGCTGACGAGTGCGAAAGTGAAGGATATCCGGGCAAAATCCGGATGTACGGGATTGAGCAGATAGTTTTGCCCGGCCAAGGACATCGTCGCGGAAGGAACGCGAAGGACGGCATGCCCCGCGGCGTTCAACCATTTTGTGCCCTGCTCTGCCGTGATTTCTTCCGGGACGAGGTCCGGCCATCCGGCTGAAACGTCAAGAGTGCCGATTTCGAGATCGTCGGGAATCTCGACTTTGATGGCGATGTGATCCTCCGGGATTCCTCCATGGTGAACGATTACTTCCATTGCGGCAAGAACAATATCCTCGGAGGCGTAAATGACCGGCGTGCCTTTTTGGTTCCACCGGCCTCCGGTGAGCCTCGCGCCTTCGCTGTTGATCAGGGGATGCCGGCGATCCTGAAGACGCCAGACAACCATCAATAAACGCCGTGCTCAATCTTCAGAAGCGTCTGTTCAACCTGGACGCAGCCATCCTCAGTTTTGATGAGCGAGTAGGGCGTCTGGTTGCCCAGCGACGGAATCCTGCTTCGCATCCAATGCGCGACATGGCCGACGCCGAGGACTTCCGTCGCTCTGCGGACCATTGCAACCTCAGCACGGCAAGAATCGCCGGAGTCGGGTTGCGAGGCATTGCCCGTGGCGGCAATGGACAATTGCTCACTGGCAAGCGATTCACCGGCTACGGATTGCCCGGCACCGGCTGCCATTACCCGGCGTCCCCGTGGGATTTTCGCCATTCGGACTTGCTGTTCCATGCCACTATTATAGCGCGCTTGCGGCACGTGTTGAGACTCTCGCCCGGCCCGGCCAAACCCGGCAGGCCCGGACAGGCAGGACAGGCCAATGCCGCGGATTGCCGACGGACATCGGGTATCGGAATGGGCAATCGTGGATTTGCATCCGCAGCGCTTAAATGCTCCGCGAAGGTAGGTTCATAATGGAAAGCCGGGAAGCTGCCGATCAGAGAATCGTGGTCATGATACGCTCCCGTGGACGCTCTAACCCGATTTTCGCAGGTAAATTATTGGCGGAAAAGGTACTATACCGATTGACCCGGAGCCAGTAAAAGTTAGAAAATAAAGAGTCCGGCTGCTCCCCGGTCCGATGGTTTGGCGATTTTATGGATTTTGGCGTTCCGCGCTTGCATATTTTATGTCGCTTTCAAATACGCGTTCTATGCTCGCATTTCTTTCCGCGGCCACCCGGCGCGGCGGATTCTTGCTGACCACCCGCGCCACGGCTCGAGTACTGGCCAGCGCTGCCCTCGGTCTGGCTATCGGTCTTGCCGCAGTCGGAGCAGGCGCTGCGGAGCCGGCCAAATCGACGAAGAAGTCCACGTCCGCAACGTCCGTTAAGAAAAAGAGGGCGCCCGGCTCGAAGGGAACTGCCGTCCGGTCGGCACCGAAGGCATCTTTGTCACCTGCCACCGCGGTGCCCGCTGCGGCGAAAACCGCAAAGTCTGGCAGTACAGCGACGGCGAAGGCGGCTTCACTCGTACCGCAAAAATCCGCTGGGAAGGCTGCGGCGAAGCTTGCGCCGGAAGCCGCGACCGCGTTGGCGAACAAGAGAGCGCGAATTGCGCGAGGCGATGGCTGGGTCCAGACTTGGGATGAGCCAACCTACAAGGATTCCACTTCGGGCGACAACACGGCTGGCGAGGATGTGGTCGTTCGGGCAGCTGCCGTTGAGGCGCTGGGCGGACTGAATGGATCGGTAGTGGTTGTAGACCCGGAGACCGGCAGAATTCTCACGGTCGTGAACCAGCAGTTGGCACTGGGCGGCGGTTTTCAGCCATGTTCCACAGTGAAGGTCTCCGTAGCGCTGGCGGGACTTCACGAGAATCTGATCACGCGGGTCAGCCCGATCCGGTTTAACAGCAAGAGTTCACTCGATCTGACAGACGCTCTGGCGTATTCGAATAACTACTATTTTGCGACTCTCGGAATCAAGCTGGGTTACGACCGGTACAGCTACTACGCGAGGCTATTCGGTTACGGCGAGAAGGCCGGCCTGAACATTGAAGGCGAGCATCCAGGCTATTTTCCGCCGGCTCCGCCTAAAGACGGCGGCATGGGGATGCTCACGAGTTTCGGCGAAGAGATTTCGCAGACGCCGCTGGAGCTTGCCGGATTGATGAGTGCGGTTGCCAACGGCGGAACGCTCTATTGGCTGCAATATCCGCAGTCCGCCGAAGAAATTCGCGATTTCCAACCGCAGATCAAACGCCGTCTGGATATCGGTAATCTGATTCCGACCATTAAACCCGGGATGAGGGGCGCTGTGGAATTCGGCACGGCGCGACGCGCCAGCCAGGACGACACGATTCTGGGCAAGACTGGCACGTGCAGCGAAGGGCGTACCCATCTGGGGTGGTTCGGATCGTTTAACGAGACCGGCGGACACAGACTGGTGGTGGTTGTACTGCTGACGGGCGGCAAACCTTCCATTGGTCCGATGGCGTCCGGAGTTGCCGGTGACGTTTACAAACGGCTGGCATCGGAAAACTTCTTCCGGACAACGACGCCATTGACGCCCGCCACGATCCTGCCGACGCAGATTTGCTGTTCGCGATAGCCGCGAAGTGCTCCGCCTCAAGCAACTCAATACGTGACGAGCGGATTCCGTACCTTAACCGCAGCCATTCTACTGAACCCGCGATCCATGGACCACAACTCCGTGACTCCGTGTGAAACACAGATCGCGGCGATCCGCGCATCGTGGATCGCCGGACCCGATAACTTCCCCGCACGAACGATTCGCTCCAACCCTGCCAGATGGTCTTTCGATTCGCCGATCAGCCGGGAAGTGGGAGCATTCAGCCATTCGCGCAACTGCTCGAATGCCCGCTCCACAGGCGTAGGCGGCGAATAAATTCGCTGGTGGGTGACGACCGACAGGAATTCGTGGACGCAAGGCCATGGGATAGCCCAGTAGTCGGCACCTTCGCACAACGAGCGCATTACCTCCCGAGCCATGCCATGCCATTCCGACTCCGGACGGTGGGCATAGACCAGAATATTCGTATCGAGCGCGATCACGCGCCTCGGCCTTTATAAATCATGTCGCGGATCTCTTCCCAAGTCTTTTGGGGCGCGGGTCCCGAACCACCAAACGACAGGTCCCGCATTTTATACCGCGGTCGCGTGGCGGAGGAATCGATCACGGACGCAAGCCCCTCCTCGACGATGCTGCGGAGCGTCGTATTCCGCTCGGCCGCCAGTTCTTTAGCCTGCTCCAGCAAGGCGTCGCTGATTTCGACTGTTGTCTTCACGCAGCCATACTACCATATTCTGAAATATGGGCATACGGGCGTTGGGCACCAAAGGCCGAAACCAGGTACTGGTGCAGTTTAGAAAATATTTATTTCTTGAATTTGTCAACGTCAGCGCGCCTGAGCGCCTTCAAATGCCGATCCATTGAGACGGTCGGCGGGTGTAGTCCGATCTCTATCTGGACTACGGGGGCCGATATCTCTTTCCCTTGCGTAATAACGCGCTCGCACTCTTGTGTCAGCGCGGCTACGCCATTCTCGTTCAGTCGGTCGGCAAGTTGTTCCGCTATGAATTCCGATTCACTGCCTAGCCACATTGCATACACGCCATACGCAGCGATCAATGAAGACTTTCGGAAGTCGAGGACTTTCCATCCTGATGTCAATAGGGCTTGCCTGAGATGGTCTCCCAGCCTCATCGCTTCGCGTTCATCTGACATGAGGATCACTACCTGCGATCCCGCCAGCGGCTTGAGTGGAGCGGCGAACGCGTTCCAGTCTCCGATGTCGCGATCTGCGAGGAACGCAGCGAGTTCATTGTTCTCCTTTCGGAGCCGCTCAGTTTCGGCATTCAGCGCAGCGATTGTTTTCTTATCCTCACTCTCAATCGCAGCGTCGATACGTAGAAGCTCCTTCTCACTACGGTGCGTCTTCCATTCAACGGCAAGTTCACCGGCCACGCCAATCGTTACCAGCGTGGTCCCGATAAGTTCAGTAAGCACTCCAACCTCGAACTTGTTCAGTAGCGAAACGATGGGGGTATAGAGTTCAATGCCCAAGCCGATTACAACGGCCACGATAAATCCAATCAGCCAGTTGCCGAGTGACGTTACGGACGTCTTGATAACGTCGCGGCGACACTCTAGCCGATCAAGTTCTTCTGATGTCATAGAGAGTTACCACAAAAAACGGTTTTGGGCCGCACTTGTAGGATTTGTATGTCTTGTCCTATACGTCATTGGACTGGTTATCTATTGCGTAGTCGTGCGATAATCGTACCATGCCACCACGAGCAAGCAAGAACAAGAAACAACCACAAGACCCGGTTCTCCTAGCGAAGTCCGTTATGGAAGACTTGATCGGAGAAAAATGGGAACGTCCACAACTGGCGGCGGTCCCGGCCCGCAAGAAGAATCCACATGCGGTCGCCATGTCGAAGCTGGGAGCGTCCAAAGGCGGGATCGCCAGAGCCGCAAGTATGACACCAAAACAGCGCAGCAAAATAGCTAAGAAAGCAGCTAAAGCACGATGGGGAAAAGTAGCTTAGATGGCCGATAAACATTGACTGAAATGGACTTTGTTATTGACATTTCGTGCCCGAGCAAGCATAATAGAAACATGAACAGGATGGATACAGCACGTCGCGCTCAGGTGGTTCGGTGCCTCATTGAAGGCTGCTCGATTAATTCGACCGTTCGCATGGCCGGAGCGATGGTTAACCTTTCCTGCGAACGTCTTCAGGCTGACGAAATCTGGTCGTTCGTCGGATGCAAGCAGAAGAATGTAACGGCGGAGAAAGTCGAACGCGATGGCACTTGTGGCGACGTGTGGACCTGCACTGCCATCGACGCCGATACGAAGTTGATTCCGTGCTTTATGGTCGGTCAGCGCGATCCCGCTGTCGCTCGAGACTTCATGGAAGACCTTGCGGGGCGTCTATCGAATCGTGTCCAGTTGACGACTGACGGACTGAAGGTATACCTGAACGCTGTAAAGAACGCCTTCGGAAGCGATATCGACTATGCCATGCTCATCAAGGTGTACGGCAATGCGGAGGAAGGCCACAAGCGTTACAGCCCAGCTGTTTGCTTAGGCTGCGAACGCAAGGCCATCGAAGGCAACCCGGACTCGGACCACATCAGCACATCGTATGTGGAGCGCGCCAACTTAACCATGCGGATGAATATGCGCCGGTTTACCAGACTCACGAACGGCTTCAGCAAGAAGGTCGAAAACCACACCGCGCAGATTGCGATTTTTATGATGATGTACAACTTCGGGCGCAAGCACATGACGCTCGGAACGACGCCAGCGGTTAAGGCCGGGATCGCCGATCACATATGGAGCATTGAAGAGATTATCGGACTACTGGAACGGCGGGAGCAAAAAGCGGCATGATTCAAACTGCACCACTACCCGAAACCACGCCGGCGTTCGGCGCGAGGTCGCTACACTGGTGGGAGCGTGGCAACGGTGCCACCGCGATGACGCGCTCTCGCTCAAATCCGATGGAACAATTCTCCCTGAGCTTCCTCCCCGAACGCCGCATCTACTCTCTGCGCGAACTGAGCGACGGCATTCGCGGCGCGCTCGAATCGCATTTCACGAACATCTGGGTATCCGGCGAAATCTCAGGCTCGAAACTGGCCCCCAGTGGCCACTGTTACTTCACCCTGAAGGACGCCGACGCTCAGATAAAGTGCGTTTGCTGGAAGCTGTCTTACATGCGGCTGAAATTCAAGCCCAAAGACGGCATCCAGGTTCTCGTCCGCGGACGCGTCGATATCTACGAGCAGCGGAGCGAATACCAGTTCGTCGTGGAAACCATCGAGCCGCAGGGACACGGCGCGCTTCGGCTCGCCTTCGAGCAGCTTCGCGCCCGCCTGCGCGATGAAGGCCTTTTCGACGACGCGCGAAAGCGTCCCCTGCCGCGTTACCCGATTCGCATCGGCATTGTCACTTCTCCCAAAGGCGCGGTGATTCGCGACTTCATCGAATTGCTCTCGCAACGATTCCCCGGCGTGCATATTCGCCTTTTCCCGGCGCAGGTGCAGGGCATCGGCTCTGTTGAAGACGTTTGCCGCGGCCTCAAGTACTTCGGCGCGGGCGATTGGGCGCAGATCGTGGTCGTCGCGCGCGGCGGCGGCTCGCTCGAAGATCTCTGGACCTTCAACGAAGAAGCGGTCGCGCGGGCCATCGCGGCATGCCCCATCCCCGTCGTTTCCGCGATCGGCCACGAAACGGATGTCACCATCGCCGATTTCGTGGCCGATCTACGCGCGCCAACGCCATCGGCCGCCGCAACCATGATAGTTCGCGAACGCAGGGAGGTGCTCGACCGCCTCACTAACCGTGACGCCAGGCTTGCCGAGTTGATGCGCTATCGGTTCGCCGTCCTGTCGCGGCGGCTGCATGAGCAAGCGGCCGGACGGGCGACGTCGGTTCTGCACCGCGGCCTGGCACGGCGAATGCAACGCGTCGACGACAACACGGCGCGCCTCCACGCCGCGCTGCGCAGCCAACTGGCGGCGCAGGATCGTCGCCGGCGTCAACTCGAAGACCGTCTGCGCCTGTTCGATCCCCGCCCGCGTCTGTCCCGCAGCCGCGATCGCCTGAACGAACTTTCTTTTCGCGCGGATTCGTTCATGCGCTCCGCGCTTGCCCGGTCGCGCCGCCGCATCGAGAGCGCGGCGACGAAGCTGGAACAACTGAACCCGCGAACAGTACTGACCCGAGGCTACGCCATTGTCCTCAATGAAGCAGGCGAAATCGTGCGCAACGCCGCGGCGGCTCCGGTTGGTTCGGGCGTTAAGGTCCTGTTTGCTGCCGACGCGGTAAAAGCGCGCATCACGGAATCGCCCATCGAGTAGCGGTAATCGCTTCGGGGCACCGCTTCATTCGTTCAGCGCGGTGTTTCACGTATGCTACCCTCGCGGGCAGTGACCCCTCCGGCAGGAACATTTCTGGCAAAAGTTCGCGCGGGATGCATCCTGTTTCCCCGGCCGATCAAGGAGTGGTGCGATGGGCAGGGATGGGATCTCTTTCGTATCGTAGCGGGCGACCCGGACCGTCTGGTTCTGGAGCCTGTGCTCAGTTCAGCCCGTGAACATGACCCGCCGTCGACCCCGGACGACGCCCCCGATTTCGCCGACGATTTCCGCTCCAGCTTGTCTCCCGATGGATGCCTCTGGATTCCCGCCAAATTGCGCGAATCGGTATCGCTCGCGGAGCAAAGCGTCATGATGCGGATCGAGAGCGGCGGGATAGGCGTCTATCTCCGGAAGGTTTTCGACACGCTGGGATTCAGGCCGTGACCACCCTGCACAGCACCGGTTGCCCGGCGCCGGCTAATTCACGTCGAAATCCACCGTCCGCACCACCAGATCCCCGCTCTGGTGCATGACGCTGACTTCCAGCTTGTACGCTCCGGGCGACAGCTTGTCCATCGGCAAAATCGAAATAACCGGAATCACAGGGTTGCCTGGCCGCATAAAACTGCCGATCGTCTTCACGCCGGTATCTTCCTTTTGCTCGCCTGTCTTGCGGTCGAGCACTCGAATCCTCGCCCCCACGAGAGGAAGCGGCGTATCCGGCTTCGCATTTGCCAGCGCCGTGAGCTGAGGCTCGTAAGCTTCAAAATAAATGAAGCCGCGGTCGCCGGCGTGGAATTGCGGCGTACCCGTGGGCACCACTTCCGTCGCCTTCGCGACCAGCGGCCGCATACCGTCCAGCAATGACACATCCAGTCCCGCCGCAAGGTCGGCCGCCTGACGCGCGTCGTGGCTCAGGGCGATTCCGCTCATCGACAACGTCTGGCCGTTCCACTGCTCGATGCCGATCGGCGTTTCCACCTTGCCGAAGCTCTGCTCGCCAGCGCTGAGCGCCATACGGAAGTTGTATTGCCCTGGCGCGAGTTCGAACTGGTTCTCGTAATGATACAGCGCTTTCATGAAAGCGTCCGCCTGCTGCTGGTTATCGAACTCCAGCTTCACCGCATCGCTGACACGCGCGGCGACCGAGCCGTCCGGCTTATAGGCGACGCCCGCCAGATCGAATTCGGCATGCAACTTGCCTTTTTCCTTCTGGAACTTCATGGGCGGGGGAACGATGTCCATGGCCACGTCGACCCGGGCGACATTGGGCGCGGAGTAAAACCAGGGCAGTTGCATCTTCGCCGCGATATTGCCCGGTGCATTGCCCGCGGCTTTGGCTTCGAGATCCTTGCCAACAGGCTTGCCGGAAAGCAGATCCACGGGCTTCGATGTGCAGTAGCTCTTGCGGGCGCGAACTTCCAGGTCGCCCCGGTCGACTTTCACGCGCAAATCGTGGCAGCTTCCTTCGGCGGAATCGATCAACGGCGTGTAGCCCAGCAGATAGTATTCATCCTGCTCCTGCGCAACTCTGCCAAGGGATTCGGCGAGGTCGTTGGTACTCACGAACGTCAAACCGCCGGTATCTTCGGCGAGCGACCGTCCCAGGCTTTGATTGGAAGCGGCCAGATCGTTGCCCCCTGGCTCAGCCGATTGGCCCCCGCGGCCTCCACGCCCTCCTCCGGCTCCCGAAGGCGAGGCCGCGCCGCCGCTGTCGCTGGCCGCGGTATTGCCGGAACCAACCGCGTAAACCGCCACATTGGCCTTGTTCAGCGCCAGGACGGTGCTAACCAGGTCCTGTGTGATCTCGCCGGTGACCTGGGCGTTGGCGCTGAACACCACCAGCGCCTTCCTTCCGCGGATGGTAGCCAGCGTCTTCGCCATGTTGCGCAGCGACGCCAGCATGTCGCGCACGGCGAAAGGCTCGTTCGCGCCGGAGGCCGGCGCTCCCCTTCCGCCGCGTGCAGGGGCGGCAGTCGCCACGGTCGTTGCCGCCGAGGTGGCCTGAATCGAATTAATGGCCTTCACCAGCGCGTCTCCGTCCGTCGTGAAATTCTGGCCAACATGGAGTCCGCCGGCGACCGCGTAGGAGACGACGGACATAAACCGGTCCGGACTGGCGAAACCCTGCACGAACCGGGCCGCCTGCTGGCGAATATTCAACTGGCCGCCCTGCCCGATGCTCGCTGTGTCGAAGTACATGACGATATAGTGCTTGCTGGGGCGCTCGGGCGACACGCCGGAGCTTTCGAGGGAAAAGCTGGTGATCTTCTGTTCCTTGCCGTCTTCCCAGATGCGGAAATCCTTCTGGGCGAGATCGCGCGCAAATTTGCCTTTCTTATCGACGGCGACTGCGTCGACCAGCACCAGACGGGTTTCGGAACGGATGACGGTGTCGCCGCCGGCCTGCTGGGCGTGAAGGGGCGCAGCGGATTGAAGCAGGAAGGCGGCTCCGATGACGGCGGCGGCACCGCCCGTGATTCCCGCAGACAAGCGAAATCTGTTGTTCATTGTGAGTTACTCCCGACCGCTCCCTCACGGTCGCGGCTTTGAAAGTTCTTTTTGGGCGGCGACTCGAAAGAGTTTTCGCCGCAGGCCAATCAGCCTACTATGGTATCTCTACCAGACTGCTTTGCGCGGCCATCGCCTGGCCTTCGGAATCGCGCACCACCATCCGAACCACATATCTGCCCGGATGCACGGTGAAACTGCTCTTCACCGCGATTCCCTGCCCCACGCGCTTCTCCAGCGTCTCGTCGAGCAGGCGCATTTCCACCAGTTTCTGCGAGCCGCCAACGAAATTTCCGTCGTTATCGAACAGGCCTGTCACAACGGTAAGGTCGTTACGGTTTCGGTCGCCATCCTTTTTGAACGCGAGCTTCTTTACGTCGACCTTCGCGACGGTGGAGAGCGTCGCATCGCCGGAATCGAGCTTGAAATACTGCGTCTGAAGAGCGGCGGCGAGATCGTGGATCTCGTCGCGCGAAAAGAACGCCTCCTCGATCTGCTGTTTCGCCTGATCCGCCGGATTGGCCGCATATTTCGGAGCATAGTAACCTTTGCGCGCCTGAAGGTCCATGCCTTTTGCGTTCGGCGATGCCGGTTTCATCGTGACTTTGAGGTTGTGATAGCGGCCATCGAGCTTGAGATCGAGCGGCGAAAAACCGAGCACGTAAATGTATTCCGGCTGCGCGGCGACGCGCGCGAGGCCTTCGTCGTAATCGTTGGTGCCGTGGTAGAAGTTCCCACCCGTGCCGTAGGCCAGATTGGCGATCGTGTCGGTCTGCGACATGGTCTCCATCTGCACAAATGGCATCTTGACGGCGATCGTCTGCGAGTTAGAGACGCGCTCGCTGGCATCGCCGCCGGGAATCTGCGTGTAAAGGCCGCGCGCGTCGATTGCGCCGATCACCACGTTCCCCTTGATGGCGCGTTCGACCAGGCCGGTCTCTTCGTCGCGGCGGTCGTCGAGCACGCGGAAACCGGGCGATACTAGCACAATGCTCCTCTGGCCGGGCATCGCGGTCATCCTGGCGACGACGGCGCGGAGCGTGGCGAGCGTTGCCTCCGTATCCCGATCGCCCGACAGGATCACGGCTCTCGACGCGGCTCTCACCATCTGTTGCCCCATATCGGAAATGGCGAAGTTGACGGAGACGCATGTCACAGGACCGTCCGACGGCGCGGATTGTGCGGTGACGCAACTGGGAACCTGCGCCGCGCTGAGGTTTGCGCAGACGATCACGTCGTCCATTGCGATGACCCATGCGGACATATCGTTCTTGTTATAGATGCGGTCGGCCATGTAGTAGCTGACCTGAGGGCAACCGTTCTGTTGCAGGGACTTTTCAATCGTTCCGTGGCTGGCTGTTATGGCGTCGAGCGCCGCGTGCAGTTTCGCGCGGTCGCCGGTAAATTCCTGCATCTGGCTGCCGGAGGTAGTGTAAATTGCGGCGCGGTCCAGGTCGTGCAGGGAAGTGTCGATCTGGCGCTTCGCCGCGTCGCGCGTGTAGACCAGATCGGAGAGGCTCATGTGGAGATCGTCGAAAAGGTACGCCACGAAGCGGTCCGGGATTCCATCTGTAGTGGCGTCGGCCAAAGCAGACCCGTTCGGGGGCGTTGCACCAGGTGCCGCCGCGGTTGTCGTATCCTTCGGGGCGGGAGACGATGTGGCTGGTTGAGCGTCTTTCGCAAGCCGCTCGATGGAGAACTTCGAAATCATCTGCGGCTTGCCGTTGTCGAACAGCTGAAAATCGTCCCGGCTGAGATTGCCGACCGCGTGGCCCGCGTGGTCCCGGACAACGACTGGCACTGGGACGAGGTTGGTCCCGGACTTGAACGTGAAGGGCGTCTCTTTCGATACGACTTCGGCGGAATGGGCCGAGGGGGCGGACGTCGTTTGACCCGGAAGCAAACCTGTGGACGCGATTCCGGCGCAAATCAGAACGCGGACCAGAACGCAGGGGCGAATGCTCATTCCGATGTTCCAATCTTACGACGACCTACGGGCGCGGGCGCTCCGGCGCGGTTTGGTGGGACGGTTCCCCGGAATCGCGGCGGACGCCCACATCCGGCTGGCGACGGGCAATGGCACCTATCCACCAAACGGAATAGCCAAGTCACCCACCGAAGCGGTGCGGAAGCGGAATGCGCCCGCGCGCCGATTAAACTGGAAGCATGTCTCTCGTGATCGCTGGCCGTACCTTCCGCTCTCGTCTCCTGATTGGCACCGGGAAATACCGAAGTTTCCACGAAATGGCGCGTTGCCATGCGGCGTCTGGCGCCGAAGTCGTGACGGTCGCGGTCCGGCGAGTCAATCTCACCGACCGTACAAAGGAATCCCTGCTAGACTACATCGATCGCGAACGCATGTTCATCCTTCCGAACACGGCTGGCTGCTACACCGCCGACGATGCCATTCGCACCGCTCGGCTCGGGCGTGAAGTGGGCCTCTCCAACTGGGTCAAGCTTGAGGTCATCGGCGATGAGCGCACGCTCTTCCCTGACAATGCCGGCCTGCTCGAAGCTACCCGCGTGCTGGTGAAAGAAGGCTTCGTCGTTCTGCCGTACACGAACGACGACCTGGTGAACGCGCGACACCTGATCGACGCCGGGGCGTCGGCCGTGATGCCGCTTGCCGCGCCCATCGGCTCGGGCCTCGGCATTCAGAACACGACGAATCTGCGCATATTGCGCGAGATGATCACCGAAGTTCCGTTGATCGTCGATGCGGGAGTGGGAACGGCATCGGACGCCGCGCTGGCGATGGAACTGGGCGCCGACGGCGTTTTGATGAATACGGCGATCGCCGCTGCTGAAGATGCTGAGAAGATGGCGCTCGCCATGAAACTCGGCGTGGAAGCGGGAAGGCTGGCGTTCGAATCGGGCCGTATGGAGAAGAAACTCTACGCCAGCGCGTCGAGTCCTTTGACTGGTGTGATCGGCAGGTAAGAACGTGAACGCACTTCGCGCAATTGCGGTCGCGGCCGTCCTGTTGGCGAGTACCGCGCTGTCTCAGGGACAGACGAGCGTGACGTTTCAATGCGTCGATCTGCGTGACGCCGGCTTGGTGCTGGTGCCTGCGTCGTCCCTGGTTTCGATCCGCTTCTCGAAGAAGTTCAGGACCGCATCGACCACCCGTCCCCGGAAGTTCTGGCTATACCCGAGCGGCTGCGCGGCTTCATCGTCGGGCAGATTTCTCCGGAAAAGCGCTCCACATCCGCGATTCTCCTGAACCACAGTTCGAAATCCGTAGCGGCCATGGAACTGGTCTGGCGCTATGAAGACACCGATGGAAAGAGGTACACGCATTCCTGGGTGAACGCCGTCGGAAAGAGCGTTGTTACTGCCGTTTTCCGTTCAGACTTCTTCGCTGAAAATGCGGACCTACTGGAACACGATTCTGCCGGGCTCGAAGCGCTATCTCACCGAGAACGAAATGGCCGGCGACAAAACCGATGTCGGGCCGCCCGGACCCGATGAAATCTGGACCGGCGGTGGCGGAGCGGGCGGAGGTGGGGCTTGCCCGCCAGGTCTCCCGGGTCAAGTCTGTAACGCTGATTCTCGACGAAGTCTTCTTCACTGAATTCGGGCTTTGGGACAGCATCACGTCGGAGGCGAAATTCCGAATCGATCTGGCAGGGGCCGCTCACGACGGGAGAGCGCGAGGCATTTCCGCAACGGAGATTCTGGATGAAATCGTCGGGCCGAGGTTTTTCCCGTCCCGGACCGATTCGCCACCGGAAGGGCCCGAGGCGATCAGGGTAATCACACAGGAATCCATTGAGCGCCAGATTCAGGGGCAGCGGAGTCTCGTGGGCGACGAGCGCACCCTGGAAGCACTCGCTTCGCAGGCGGATAAACCACTGCCGGACTTCCGAAAACGCTGATTGTGGTGCGGGAAGAAACTGGTGGCGGCGCGCAGACTCGAACTGCGGACCTACGGATTATGAGACCGTCGCTCTAACCGGCTGAGCTACGCCGCCGAATAATTGAGTTTACCATTTGTCCGAATGCGGGTGCTTCGAACGCGCATCCACGCCGCCGGAAAAGAATTCCTTCTATCGCTGGAATCCCGATAACAACTGCGAACCCTGTCGCGTAATACCCAACGAAGACACAGGAGTGCCTGTTATGCAGAAAAGACGAGTGGCTGCGGCCATGAGTTTACTCATTCTTGCCGCTGGATCGGCGCACGGGCAGACCGCCACCGCGCCATTTGCTTTCGAAGTCGCATCTGTGAAGCCCGATCTGTCGGACACGGGGGTCGACAAGATCCGGATCGCGAAAGGAGACGTGATTATCCAAAATGTCTCGTTGAGGCGCCTGATTTCAATGGCGTACAGTATCCCGGACAGCAGGGAGTACTTGCTATCGGGGCCGGATTGGCTCGATTCGGAAAGGTTCGATATCCTGGCAAGATATCCGCAGGACACCCCGGACCAGGGCGTCTTAATCATGCTTCAGAGTCTGCTCGGCGAGCGGTTCAACCTGGCTGTTCACCGCGAAACCAGGCAGATCCCGGGTTATGCGCTGGTGACTGGAAAGAGCGGGCCGAAACTCCATTCGGCGGCGAGACCGGGGCCTTTCCCGATGTTCAGAGCGCTATCGGGTCATGCTTCGGGATCGTCGATTTCGATGCCCGACCTTGCCGACCGGCTGTCTCGCACTCCCTTTGGACTGGAGCGCCCCGTGGTCGAGTTTACGGGTTTGACGGGAAGATTCGACCTGACTCTGGACTGGAGTCCGATTGACCGACAGGGTGAAAACCCCAACGGTCCCTCGATCTTTACCGCTCTCGAAGAACAGCTCGGCTTGAAACTGGAACCGCGGAAACTCCCGCTGGAGATCCTGATTGTGGACAAAGTGAACAAGACGCCGACCGACAACTGAACAAAAAAACTCAATATAACGAGGCTTGACGATGAAGAACATAAGACAAATGCTCGCAGGTATGAATTTGATCCTTTTTGCGGCGTGCACGGCTAACGGCCAGACAGTAACGGCACTGGCGGGTTTTGAAGTCGCATCCATCAGACCCAGCGATCCCGGCGCTGCTGAGATGCAGATTGACGTGTCGCCGGGAGGAGTGTTCACGGCGAAGGGTGTCACACTCAGGGCCCTGATCCAGAACGCCTATGAGGTCCGCGATTTCCAGATTTCCGGCGGGCCTCCGTGGCTCGACAGCGAAAGGTACAACATCGTGGCGAAAGGGAATGGCGGCGGCGTCTCCATGGACGAGCTTCGCAAGATGACGAACGAGCAGCGGGAAGCGTTCCAGACAGAGTTCCGTTTGAAAGTTCGGACGCTGCTGGCGGACCGTTTCCAGTTAAGAATCCATCGTGAAACCAGAGAAGGCTCGGTTTACGCTCTCAGCGTGGCCCGGAACGGGCCCAGAATCAGGGTAGCGGCGGACGACGATGTTGCGCACAGTGGCCTGACTATAAGGAGGGGTGAGGGCGGTAAAGAGGAGATCATCGGCACGGGGATTCCCCTGGCTAATCTGGTGAAGAGCCTGTCCCAACAGCTTGGCCGCACAGTGGTCGATCAGACCGGGCTGACGGGAAATTACGACTTTAAAATCGCGTTTACGCCCGACATGGGTCGGCAAGCGACAGCGGCGGACGCAGCTGATCGTTCCTCGAGCGCGAGCGCTGACGGACCATCGATTTTCACCGCGTTGCAGGAGCAACTCGGACTCAGGCTCCAGGCACAGAAGGGGCCGGTTGAGGCATTGGTTATCGACAGCGCGCAAAAGGCGTCTGAGAACTAGCCCAAACTTACAAGGAGCTGAACAAGAATGAACGACAATCTAACCATCGCGATCATCCTTCCGTTTTTTGCATGCGTTTTCGGCTGGGCCGTCTGGGTCATCGCGACCAACATCCGCCGCGGCCGTTCGAGCAAACAAGTCGCTGAACTGCACTCGCGGCTGCTCGACAGGTTTACCGGCAACCAGGAACTGATCGCCTTCCTCGAAGGCGAATCCGGCCGCCGTTATTTCGAAGCCCTGGAATCCGAGCTCAGAGACCCGGGCACGCGCGTTCTCAACGGAATCCAATTCGGTGTGGTGCTCATTCTGCTGGGCATCTCCCTCATTACAGTCCGAACCGCAGAAACCGACGAGATCGTGCGGAATGCGCTTCTGCTTATCGGGATCCCCGGAATCGCGATGGGCGCAGGCTTTTTGATTTCCTCTGTTATCTCTTATTACCTGAGTAAGTCCTGGGGATTGCTCGACAGGGACAAGCGGCAGACGCGCTGAGGTCCGGATAGTGATATGACACCAACGGGCTCGCACACCAATGGACGAGGAAAACTTCCGCGCATTTTACGAACAGACGGCCCGCAATCTGCGGGCCTATCTGCGTTCCATGGTATTCGGGCAGGACATATTGGACGATTTACTGCAGGAAAGTTACTTCCGTCTCCTGAAGGCCAAACTTCCGGACGCGATGGAGGATTCCCATCGCCGGAACTATCTTTACCGGATTGCCACGAATCTTGTTCACGATCATCGAAGATCCCGCAAGCCGGAACCGCTGGCGGAGGAACCGGCAGTTCCGTCAGGCGCAGGCTCGCTGGACGCGGCCCAGGACATCGGCCGCGCATTCGATCGTCTGAAGCCGAGAGAGCGGGACGCCTTGTGGCTGGCGTACGTCGAGTGTTTCGATCACAGGGAAATCGCCGCTATCCTGCGGATGAGAACCGCCAGTATCCGCCCTATGCTGGCTCGTGCGAGAGCGCGCTTCGCCGATATACTTCGGCGACATGGCGCGGGTGAATAATATGGAAGGAGAAGCGCCAATGTCGGACTGCCCACGGGAACCGGAAGTCGCCGCCGCTCTTGCGAATGGCGCAGTCGCGGAAGAACTGCGCCGACATCTGGCTGGCTGCGCCGCGTGTGGCGAAGCTCATTCGGTCGCGCTCGACATGCGGTATCTGGCAGATCGGCTTTCCGCGGAACCCGCGCTGTCTGCGGCATCGATGTGGTGGCGGCTGAGCCTGCGGATGCGCCGGGAGAAAGCGCGCCGCGCCGAGATGCCGCTGGTCTGGATGGGCAGGATTTTCTACTCCGTAATTTTGCTTATGGCGGCGCTGCTGGTGGCATTGGTTCCGCATTTTTCGCGGAATCCGGCGGCGATGGTCGGCGTTGGCGTCCTCATTGCCCTTTCCCTGACTGTCGGCATTGCGCTGTGGGGTTGGTCGCGCTCGAAGATCTGAAGGCGCCGTGCGGGCCGCATTGCTCTGCCCGCAAGCTCCGCAGTCGCGTCTTGGTGGCTCCTTAGAAAACACCCCCCGGTAAACGCTGAACCTGCGGGATTTACGCATTGACCCCGCGGGCGAAAGGTGAACCTGAGTGGCCGAGCGCCTCGAGCCTTTGAATCAACTTCCGGGTAGCGCGAGCGGGGTTTAGGCGGTCGAAGTGGTCGTGGCCCAGTTCCCTGTAGGGCTGGATGTTCCTGAGCATGTGGAAGGCGATGGTCAGAATCTTGTGTCCGGTGACAACGATAGCCTTTGCCCATCCTCGTCGTAATTTGACACGGTGGGAGTAGGCTCGCAGATAACCTTCTTTTAGTGCGACGCAGCCCAGGCCGCCTGTGCCAGGACCCTCCTCAGCGTCTTGGTGCTTTTCCGGCACCGCGTACTCTTGTGCTTGCCCGCGCTTTCGTTCTCGCCCGCAACCATACCGCCCAACTACAGCAATGGTCGGCATCCGGGAAGGCTTTCCCGGAACGGTTCGGATCGCTGCAGGATGCCCGGGCCTTCGTACAGGAGTTCTTCGCCTGGTACAACGAGGAGCACCGGCATTCCGGCACGGGCTGCTTGCCTCCGTCGTGCTTCATCATGGTCTGGCCCCGTCGTCATCGAGCAACGGCGGGTCACTCTCTGACCGCCGCCTATGCGAGCCACCCGGCACGCTTCGTCGGGGGACCACCACAGCCGCCGGACGTGCCAAAGGAGGTCTGGATCAACAAACCACACCGCCGGTAAACAAATTTCAGTAAACTATGCTGCCGGGTTCTCAAAAGTGTTGACACGCACCGTGCACCTATTTGCCATATATCGTTGACCGGTCTACTTAACCACAAATTGGCTTCGCTTTGTCAAATCGCAAATCGCGCGTCCGACTGCGTCGTCCGCAGATCTCCCGTCGGCTGGTGCGGCAATCAGCCATCGCCAGCCGCCGTGCAAGAGGTACTTGCGCACTGCGCTCAACCCAAATCCCGAATCGCCCAATGTATTAATTATTATCATACATAGATCAAATCAAATAAATTTGCTTTATCGATCACCGCCGTCCCATAATGGTTCCGGAGTACCTTCCACGTATGAATAATCGAGTCTGGATCTTTGACACAACCCTCCGGGACGGCGAACAGTCGCCCGGTTGCAGCATGAACGTACCCGAGAAGCTGCGCATGGCCGCCAAACTGGTCGAACTCGGCGTCGATATCCTCGAAGCCGGCTTCCCGATAGCTTCCGAAGGCGATTTTCAGGCGGTGGACGCCGTCAGCCGCGAATTCCCATGGGTTCAGGTCGCCGCGCTCGCCCGCTCCATGAAACTGGACGTCGAGCGCGCCGCCCGTTCTCTCGAAAAGGCGAAGCGCCCGCGCATCCACACCTTCCTCGCTACCAGCGACATCCACCTTAAGTACAAGTTGAAGAAATCGCGCCAGGAGGTTCTCGACGCAGCGGTTGCTTCGGTGGAGCTTGCGCGCAGCTACGTCGATGACGTCGAGTTCTCCGCGGAAGACGGCGCCCGCACCGATCCGGATTATCTCAAACAGATTTCGAAAGCCGTAGTCGCGGCTGGAGCGCGTACTGTCAACATCCCGGACACCGTCGGTTACTCTACGCCCGATGAATACGGCGAACTGATCGGCCGCATCGTGAAGGCTATTGGCGATACTGCCGTCGTCAGCGTCCATTGCCATGACGATCTTGGTTTGGCAGTTGCCAATTCCCTCGCGGCCGTCAGAGCGGGTGCGCGGCAAATCGAATGCACGGTCAATGGCATCGGTGAACGAGCTGGGAACTGCTCGCTCGAAGAAGTCGTGATGGTTATGAAGACCCGGCACGACCGCTATCCCTTTACTACCGGCATCCATGCCGAACACCTCTTCCCCGCGAGCCAGCTTCTGAGCTCCATTATCAGCTTCGGCCCGCAGCCGAATAAAGCCATCGTCGGACGCAACGCCTTCGCCCACGAAGCCGGTATCCATCAGGACGGATTCCTGAAGGAGCCAACCACATATGAGATCATCAATCCGAAGTCGGTTGGCGTTCCGGAAAGCCGTTTGGTTCTGGGAAAACACAGTGGCCGCCACGCGCTGAAAAAGCGTTGCGAAGATCTGGGTTTCGATCTGAGCCACGACGAACTGGACTTGGTCTACGAGCAGATGACCGCCCTCGCCGACAACAAGAAAGGCCTGATGGACGACGAAATCGCCGCCATGGCCCGCAGGAGCCAGCAGGTTCCGCAACCGGTAGGAGACTGAAAAAACCTTGAATCTGAATATCCTTGTGCTGCCCGGCGACGGGATAGGCCTTGAAGTCACCCGAGAGGCCGTCCGCGTGCTGCGCGTGGTGGCCGAGAAATGGAATCACCAGCTGACGCTGCGCGAAGGCCTGCTTGGCGGCATAGCAATTCACAAGACCGGAGGCCCTTTTCCGGCCGAAACCGAGCGCCTGTCGCGTGAAGCCGACGCCGTCCTGATGGGCGCGGTCGGCCTGCCAGAATTCGATAACTTCGCGCCGGAAAAGCGCCCTGAACGGGGTTTACTCGGCATCCGCAAAACGATGGGCGTTTACGCCAATCTGCGACCAGTTCGCAGCTACAAAGCTCTGCTCGATTCTTCGCCCCTGAAGAACCACCTGGTCGATGGCGTTGACATGGTAATCGTTCGGGAACTTACCGGTGGTCTCTACTACGGCTCGCCACGCGGGATCTATGAAGACGCCGCCTCCAGCGGCGTCGAAGGCGAAGACGCCACGCCCGAAATTCACGCCGTCAACACGATGGCGTACAGCTGGAGCGAGATCGAACGCGTCACCCGCATGGCCTTCGAACTGGCGCGGAAGCGCCGCAGGAAGGTCACCTCGGTCGATAAATCGAACGTTCTTGAAGTGTCGCAGTTGTGGCGTCGCGTCGTAACGACCGTTGCGCCGGATTACCCGGACGTCGCACTCGACCATCTCCTCGTCGACAACTGCGCCATGCAACTCGTCCTCAACCCGAAGCGCTTCGATGTCGTCGTGATGGAGAATATGTTCGGCGACATTTTGAGCGATGAAGGCGCGGTGCTGGCGGGATCGATCGGGATGTTGCCCTCGGCTTCGATCGGCGCGAAGAAAGCCTCGGGC
Source organism: Bryobacterales bacterium (assembly GCA_003136575.1). Lineage (GTDB taxonomy): Bacteria > Acidobacteriota > Terriglobia > Bryobacterales > Bryobacteraceae > BOG-234. The sequence goes on from PLEX01000187.1 coordinate 55,434, forward strand.
GCATGGACCGGACTGTACGAGCCGGTGCACGGCTCGGCCCCGGATATCGCGGGACAAAACAAAGCTAATCCATTTGGAGCGATCGGATCGGTAGCAGCCATGCTCGAATACAGCTTCGGCCTCACGGAAGAAGCGGCATCGGTCAATCGTGCGATGGAAACGGTCCTCAACACGGGGCGAGTCACCGCCGACCTCCGTCCTTCCGGCACCCCGGCGACAACCGAAGAAGCAGGCGAAGCAGTATGCCAGGCCATATGAAAACTCTTAGCCAAAAGATCTGGGACGCCCACGTCGTCCACGAAGAACCAGGCGCTCCGTCGCTCCTCTATATCGACCTCCACCTGGTCCACGAAGTGACCTCGCCGCAGGCGTTTTCGGGACTGCGCGCCCGCGGCCTCAAGGTTCGCCGTCCGGACCGTACTCTCGGCACCGTCGACCACTCTATCCCTACGACGGATCGTTCGCTTCCCATCGTCGATCCCATCGCCTCTATTCAGGTCAAGCAATTTGAGGCCAACTGCGCGGAGTTCGGTATCCCGTGTTTCGGCGTCAAATCCGAACATCAGGGCATCTGCCACGTCATCGGACCGGAGCAGGGCGCAACCCAGCCCGGCATGACAGTCGTCTGTGGCGATAGCCACACCGCGACTCACGGCGCATTCGGCGCGCTGGCCTTCGGCATCGGCACCAGCGAAGTCGAAAACGTACTCGCGACGCAGTGCCTGCTCCAGCGCCCATCGAAAACCTTCCGCGTTCGTGTGGATGGCACATTGAAAAACGGCGTTGGCGCGAAAGACATCATTCTCGCACTCATCGCCCGTATCGGCATCGGCGGCGGCACCGGGGCGGTCATCGAATACTCCGGTTCCGCCATCCGCGCTCTCGATATGGATGGCCGTATGACCGTCTGCAACATGTCGATCGANNCGCGCCGGCCTGATTGCGCCGGACGACACGACTTTCAACTATCTCCACGGCCGTCCGCTTTCGCCTAAAGACGCGGCGTGGGATGCGGCCGTCGCCCGCTGGAAACAGTTGCCGTCCGACGCAGGCGCAACCTTCAACCGCGAAGAAATCATCGACGCCGATTCGCTCACCCCGATGATCACCTGGGG
>PLEX01000173.1 GCA_003136575.1 Bryobacterales bacterium
GGTTCCACTGTCACGCGGAACACCGTGCGCTCCATCGCAAGGGGCTTCAGTTCCTGCTCCACGCGCTGGCCGAGCTGAGCGGCCGCGCTGGTCCGCCGGGCCGTCAATTCGCCTGCGGCCTTTTCGTATTCACCCGCCATGCGGGTCAGTTCCCGTTTGAGTTCGCCGAGCCGCTCACCGGCAGTCTCGACGTCGTTCAGTTTGCGCGAGACGTCGGCGAGAAACGCGAGGATATCGTCGGCGGAACCGCCGTACTTGCGCTTGAGCTTATCGAGCGCCGCAAGACGATTCTCAATTTCCTCGAGCCGGGCCGGGTTCGCTTCCATCCGCCCCAGATAATCGCGCAGCGAGTACGAAACGTCCTGCATCGCGATCAACGCGGGTTCGAGCGCCTGGCGAACCGGCATCATCGCGGCGTCGATGCGGGCCAATTCGTCGAGTTTCTTTGCGACCGCGCGGGCTGTGGTCCATGCGGATTCGGGCGCTTCGTAAAGAGATTCGTAGGCCGCGCCCGCCGTCTCCAGCAGCTTTCCGGCGTTCTGCTGAACCCTGCGTTCGGCCTCGAGTTCGGCGTCCTCGCCTGGCCGCAACGACGCGCCTTCGATCTCACGGCGCTGGAACTGCCAGAGATCCAGAAGGCGGGTCTTCTCCTGCTCCGCTCCTTCGAGTTGCGCGATTTCCGCGCTCACTCGCCGCCACATGCCGAACAACTCGCGAACTTTGCCGCGCAGATCGCGGGTGTGGCCGAACGCGTCCAGCATGGCCAGTTGAGCCGTGGGTTCGAAGAGCAATTGTTGATCGTGCTGGCCGTGAATGTCCCCCAGATGCGGCGCGAGCTCCTTCAGGACGGCAACGGTCGCCGGACGGCTGTTCACGAAGACGCGGCTCTTGCCGTTCGAGAGGATTTCACGCTCGACGATCAGTTCGCCATCCTCCGTATCGAATCCCGCCGCGGCCAGAACCTTCTGGGCGCGGTCGCTGGCGTCGAACACACCGGAAACGCGGGCCCGTTCTTCGCCCGATCGGATCATGTCGGCCGAAGCGCGGCCACCCAGCAGCAGGCCGAGAGCGTCCACCACGATCGACTTGCCGCTGCCGGTTTCCCCGGTCAAAAGATTCAGGCCAGTGTGAAAACGCACACGGAGCCGGTCCACAACAGCGTAGTTTTCGACAACGAGCTCATGGAGCATCCGTTGAAATTATAGGGCTTCCGGGCCGGTGTGTCGACTCTGCAATAATCGCGTAACGGAATACCCTCAAAACAAGGCCGTTAACGTTGCCGCCGCGTGCTAGATTGGAGTTTGGGAGGGATATTGCAGGGTTCGCACGCGGCGCTCTTACTCCAAACTAACATTTTGGAAATGATCGGCCACGGCACGGTGTTCACATACGCCGTCCTCGCAATTCTGGCTTGCTTTTCGATCCTTTCGCTGGCCATCGTTCTCGCCAAACGCTCGGCCTTCAGCCGCGCCAGCCGCTCGGATGCCCGCTTCGTACGGGCGTTTCGAAAGGCGGACACACTCGAAGCGGTTGCCGGGGCGGCGGAGAGCTTCCGGCCCACACCGCTGGTGAGCATCTTCGACGCAGGATATCTGGAGGCAAGCCGCCAGTTGACCTCGCACCGGAGGTTAGTAAATAAAGATGCCATTTCGCGCAGTCTGCAGATCGGCGTCAACGAACAATTGTCTCGTTTTGAACATAATCTGAACTGGCTTGCAACGACCGCGTCAGTTTCACCGTTTATAGGATTGTTCGGCACTGTGTTGGGGATTATACGCGCTTTCAGCCAATTGGGCTCGGCGGGGAGCACCAGCCTGAGTTCCGTAGGACCCGGGATATCCGAGGCGCTGATCGCGACGGCGGTCGGACTTGTGGCGGCCATACCCGCGGCGATTTTTTACAACCACTTCGGCCGCCAGCTGAAAGAGATGGGCGATCGTTTTGACAACTTCTCGCTCGAATTCATGAACATGGTCGAGCGGTCGGCGGGCGCGTAAAACAGGAAAGGAAACCGATGGCGTTCAACCTTTCGAGCGGCGCTGGAGGCAGACGGTCGCGGGGCTTGCCCGCGATGGCGGAAATCAACGTCACGCCATTTGTGGACGTGGCGCTCGTGCTGCTGATTATCTTTATGATCACGGCGCACGTGATGGAATACGGGATCGAAGTGCAGGTGCCGAAGACCAAATCGGTATCGTCAAGCGTGAAGGAATCGCCCGCGGTCGTTCTTGTTTCGGCGACGGGAGATCTTTACCTGAACAATACTCCGGTGCCGCGGGTTGTGCAATTGGCTTCCATGATTCATGCTCGCTTTCCCGGGCAGACGGACGTTTACATTCGCGCCGCCGCTAAGACCCCGTGGGAACTGGTGGCTCAGGTCTCGGCCGAGCTTGGCAGTGCGAAATTTGGCCTGAAATACGTGACGGAACCGTATGACGCCGTTCCCCGCCACTAAGATGCACACGATGTCCCAGCCCGATCCGTTAGGCAAGTATCTTGCCGGATCTATCGGAATGCATGCCGCGATTGTCGCGCTGCTGCTCGTCTCCGGCCTTTGGAAGCTTTCAAATAACTGGGGCGCGGAACATGCGTCGTCGGGATCCGTTGGCGCGACCATGGTGAAATCGATTCCGATTCCGCAGGAACGCGCCCCGGAGAATCCGCTGGCGAACGACTCGACCTCGAACGTTCCGCAGGCGCCCGCACCGGTGAAGCTTGCCCGTCAGGTGAAAGCGCCCGAGCCGAAGGCCATCGAAATCCCCGACAAACTGAAGCGTAAGGTATCGCCGAAGGAGCAGTCGACAAGCGCGTTCCGGCCGGCGCAGGAATACAAGGCGAACCAGGTTTACTCGCAGGCTCCGCAGGCCGCGAGTTCGAAGATGTACGGAGTGCAGGGCTCGGCAGGCATCGATATCGGCCCGGCCTCGGTGCTTGGATACAAGTTCGGCGCTTATGTGAACCTGATGCGAAGCGCGATCGCCGGAAAATGGAACACAGCCGACGTTCGGGCGCTTCCGTCGCAAAAAACGGCGGTTACTTTTACCATCGGGCGCGACGGGTCGGTAAGCGACGTCAAAGTTTCACAGAGAAGCGGTAATCTTTTACTAGACACGTCGGCGGAGCGCGCGGTGCTCGATGCCAATCCGCTGCCCCCGCTGCCGAGGGATTTCGACCGTAACGAGGCAACTGTGGAGCTATGGTTTCAGTTGAAACAGTAACGAAGCGATGAAGAGCGATAAACGATGAGGCACCTGTTAATCTGTGCGGCTGCGATTTACGGACTGGCGGGCGGCGTCCTGCTCGCCCAGGATATTCAGGACTGGATTACCGGCGCGGGCAAAAAACCCGCGCTGGCGGTTATCGATTTCCGCGGCGTCGGCGAGGCGCAGTTGTTGATGGCCGCGTTCAATTCAACTTTGTTCAACGATCTGCAGAATTCCGCTCTCTTCGAAATGAAGCCGAAGAGCATGTTTCCGCTGAACAACCCGCAACAGCCGGGCGACCTGCGGCCGGAAGACGCCAAACAAGGCTACGCATTGCAGGATTGGGCGGGAGCCCCGGTGAACGCCTCACACCTTGTGTTCGGTTATACGGCGGTAACCAACGGCGTCCTCGCGCTTTATGGCTACGTTGACGACACGCGGCAGAGTATTCAATCGGCGCAACTGATGTTCGACCGGCCGGGCGATTCGCCCGACGAGGCGGGGGCGACCCGGCTGGCGCATAAATTCGCCGCCGATATCATTCAGAAGTTCGGCGGCGCGTCTCTGCTCGGCAGCCATATCTATTTCGTCTCCAGCCGGGGCGGCACCGGTAAGTTCGGAACCGAAATCTGGGTAATGGATTGGGACGGCAACAACCAGAGACAACTTACTTCGCTGAAAGGCCAGGTGAAATATCCATCCGTTTCGCCGGATGGCTCCCGCATCGCTTTCACGATTTATCCCGGGTCCGGCGACCCGCGCCCGCGGATTGGTATGGTGGACAGCGAGACGGGCCGCAACCTGCCCTTCTACAACCAGGAGGCTTCAGTCAATGCGCTGGCCGCGTTCACACCCGATGGCATGAAGATCTTTTATTCCTCGTCGGCATCCGGCACGCCGCAGATTTATTCGGCTGGCGTAGACGGCCGCGGTTTTAGTCGCATCACTAACTCAAGGGGCAGCCCGACCGAGCCGAAAGTGAATCCGAAGAACCCCGATGCGCTGTTATTCGTCGACGGCTTTCCAAACGAGCAGATTTATAAAATGAATGCCGAGGGGGTTGGCGTCGAACGCGTCTCTAACGGCGAGGGCGAGGCGTCCAATCCGGCGTGGAATCCCGATGGCCAGCACATCGCTTTCGCCTGGACGCGCGGATACCAGGCGGGCGATTTCAACATTTTTGTGACGGACATCGGCGCCCCCGAGAAATTCGTTCAGCTTACTCACAGCGAGGGCAGGAACGAGAATCCGGTATGGGCCCCCGATGGATACCATATTGTTTTCACTTCGACGCGTTCCGGCAAACCGCAAATCTGTACTATGATGTCCAATGGCACGCAAGTAAAACAATTAACGACGCAGGGCGTCAACCAGTATCCTGTTTGGGGGATCAAATAATCTCTATGAAGACCAGATCGTTTCGAAATCGCAATCTGACACTGACTGCTTCGGCGTTGCTCACACTGGCGCTTTTCGCGGCGGGCTGCGGCAAGAAAGCTCCTTTACCGCCGCCGCCCGCGGCGCCCGCGCCCGCTCAGACAACTCCTCCCGCGCCCGCGCCTCAGGCTCCGGCGCGCCCGTCGGCGACACTCACGGTCGAGCCGAGCCGAATTGAGCGCGGCCAGTCGGCTAATCTGACGTGGACGACGACTAACGCGAACGACGTGTCGATCAGTAATGGCATCGGCACAGTCGCGTCGAGCGGACGGCAGTCGATCAGCCCGAGCGACACGACTACTTACACGCTGACGGCGAATGGTCCGGGCGGCAGCACAACGGCCACTGCGACGGTGACGATTACCGCGCCTCCTCCCCCTCCGCCGCCTCCGGTGACGCGGCCGGTAAACACGAGCACGCTCGAATCGCGTGTAGCCTCCGACCTGAAGGACGCGTTCTTCGACTACGACAAGTTCGACATCCGCGACGACGCCCGGGCCGCGCTTATGGCCGACGCCGACGCGCTCAAGCGCATTTTCGCGGATTTCCCGAGCGCCACGATTAACGTAGAAGGCCATTGCGACGAGCGCGGATCGGCCGAATACAACCTGGGTCTTGGCGACCGGCGAGCTTCATCGGCGCGGGATTTTCTGGTTCAGGCGGGCGTGCCGGCGGCCAGGTTACGCACGATCAGTTACGGCAAGGAACGCCCGCAGTGCACGGAAGCCGACGAGGCCTGTTACCAGAAGAATCGCCGCGCTCACCTTTCCGCGGGTCAGTAGTCGTTGGACGGAAGGAGACAAACTATGCGCGCGAAAAGTTACTCGGCCCTGGCGATGGTGGCGTTGACGATGGTGCTGACTCCCGGCTCCGCTCCGGCGGCCGCTACCAAGGAGATGCAGGATCTTCAGCGCGACGTTGCCCAGCTGCAGGACCAGCTGACGCAACTGCAAAAGTCCTCCGATGCGAAGTTTGCGGCCCTTCAGGCGCAATTACAGCAGGCGCTGGATATCGCAAACAGAACCAACTCCGGCGTCAACAGCATGAGCACCGGGGTTACTCAGACCATCCAGTCGGAGCTGAGAGCGGTGCGTGATCAACTCAATGGCGTGACCGGATTATCGGTGAAGGTGGATAGTACCTCAAGCGACGTTTCCGATCTGAAAAGCGCCCTGCAATCGCTCCTCGTGACGGTCAACCGGCAACAGGCTGTGCTGAGCGACATTCTGAACCAGGTAAAGCTGATTCAGGCGCCGGTTGTTGCGCCGCCACAGGCGGAGGCCCCACCCGGAGCGCCGGGCGCGGCAGGCCCGCCGCCGTCGGCGCAGGCGCTTTTCACCAGCGGCGTTAACGACATGAACGCGGGAAAAGGAGATCTCGCACTGTCCGAGTTCGCCGAGTTTCTGCGCCTGTATCCCAACGATGGGAATTCGAAAAGCGTCCAGTTCAACATCGGCGACATTCACTATAACCAACCGGGAAAGCTGGATCAGGCCGTTAAAGACTTCGACCTCGTAATCGAGGAATACTCGAAAGACCAGGTGATTACTCCCGAGGCTGAATTCATGAAAGGCATGGCACTGAAGCAACTGAATCGGGCGAAGGACGCGATCACGGCCTTCCGTTCCGTTGTAGCCGATTTTCCCCGCAGCGATGAAGCGGCGAAGGCAAAGGCTCAGCTCAACGCTATGGGCGCGAATGCTTCGCCGGCTAAAGGAAGAAAATAACCGCCTTTCAACTCTGCCGGCGGCGGAAGCTCACACCATGTGCATGCCGGCGTCAACGAACATGATATTGCCGGTGAGCCCGCGCCCCAGATCGCTTGCGAGAAACGCGGCCGCGTCCCCTACCTCGGCGGGATCGGTCAGGCGCTTCATAGGCGACCATTGCTTGGCAAATTCCATCAGCGACGTCAGGTCTTTCACCGCGCGCGCGGAAGCTGTCTTCACCGCGCCGGCCGAAATCGCGTTCACGCGGATATTTCGCGGCCCCAGATCGGCCGCCAGATACCGCACCGACGATTCGAGCGCGGCCTTGGCCGTGCCCATCACGTTGTAGTGCGGCATCACACGCGTTGCGCCCAGATAAGACAGCGTAATGACCGAGCCGCCGCTTGGCATCAGAGGAGCCACCGCGCGCGTCATCGCCACCAGCGAGTAGGCGCTCACGTTCTGGGCCAGCAGAAATCCTTCCCGCGACGTCTCGATGAACGGATTGCTCAGATCTTCGCGGTTGGCGAAAGCAAGGCTGTGCACCAGCACCTCGATCGGCCGTTCGAGCGCTTTGAGCCCGTCGGCGAGGCCCTGGATGTCCTCGTCCTTCGTCACATCGAGCGGAAGCATCTTCAGTACCGCCATTCCGCCTGTGATGGACTCTATTGTTTCCTTCTGCTTGTCGTTGACGTAAGTCAGAACCAGCGAAGCCCCCTCGCGCGAAAATGACTCCGCGATGGCGTAGGCCAGACTCCACCTGTTCGCAATGCCGGCGATGACCGCCGTTTTCCCCGATAATATTCCAGACATGAATTATCAGCGTAGCGCAGACGACCCGCCTCTGGCCGGTCGGGATGTGAGAAACTGGCGTTCATTCGAATGTCCCAGGTCAAAATCTATGGTTTGCTCAGTTCTCTCGCGCCGGTCATGCGCGACGTGTCAGACGTGATCCAGTCCTGGGTGGTCGACGCCATGCACTACCCGCCGAACAGGCGCGAACACGTTTGTTTCCGCTGGAACGGTAGGAATTCTTCGAAAGAACCCGCGCACGACCTGGCCGCGTGCACGGCTTTGCGGGTGTTTCTGAATTGTCTTACGCCGCGCACCGTGGCCCGGGCGCTCTCCGCGGTGCGCGGCGTTGATCCAAAGGCTCCGGAAGTTGGCGTGCCATCTTCGTGCACCTCTGCGCAATAGCTTTCGGGGGCCGCGTTCGTCCTTAAACAAACTGCGCGCGACTACTTGATAATGGCGTGCACACGTAGCCAGTTCGTCAGGAGTTTCGACCATTCGGAAAGCGCGGGATCGTCCATCGCGAGGCCCACGCCGTGCGGACCTTTTTCAAAAACGTGCATTTCCGCGGCTACGCCCGCTTTTCGCAGCGCAAGGTAGTAGTAGGTCGCATTCTCGGCCGGCACCGTGGTATCCGCATTCGTCTGGAAGATGAATGTCGGCGGCGTTTCCTTCGTCACGGCCTGTTCGCCTGAGAGGCTCTTCGCCAGGTCGGGGTCCGGATTCGCACCGAGCAAAGCGTTCCTGGAGCCCTGGTGCGTCCACGGCTCGACTAGCGAGATGACGGGATAGCCGAGGATGGAAAAGTCAGGACGGCTGCCGACTCGGTCGATGGGGTCAGCCGCACCCGGCTGGCCGGAATCGAAATGCGTCGAAGCGCTCATAGCCAGGTGGCCTCCCGCGGAAAATCCCATAATGCCGATGCGATCAGTAGCGATATGCCAATCGGCGGAATGGGATCGAAGCATTCGGATGGCGCGCTGGGCGTCGCCGAGTTCGACCGGGTGGTGGTATTTCGGCCCAAGGCGGTATTTGAGGACGAACGCAATAATCCCCTGCGAGTTGAGGAAATTCGCCACCTGGCGGCCCTCGTGGTTCATGGCGAGATTCGTGTAACCGCCGCCCGGGCATACGATGACTGCCGACATGCCTGGCGGAGTGGTTCGCGGCAGATAGACGGTGATTGTGGGAATATCCTTATCGTCTGTGCCCTGAGCGCCGGGGGCGGCGCCGGTCCACAGCGGAATGATCTGGCCATCCTGAATTGTCATGGGAGTTTGCTGCGCGAAGGCCGAAGCGGCCACCAGCAGAAGGATGAAAGGTATTTGTTTCATGCGGCTTGTTTGGTTTCCCGGGTTTCCGATGTTGCCGATCATACCAAGCCGGGCGGCGTGGAAACTGTCATACGGCCGAAGCTACCTCGGCGCGCGCGTCTTCCCTATAATCAACTGAGGAGCGAAAGAAATCGACATGAACGAGCAAAGCTATGCAAAGCACGCGAAGTACGTCCCGCTTTATCACGGTGTCCTGTTTGGAATCATTTTCCTGACGCTGATTGGATCTGTCGTCAATCTGCTGCATTCGATGGACGATCATTCCCGGCTCTACAACGCGTCGCTGATTACCGCGATTTCTTTCGCGCTGGTGCTGCTCTTCCTCTTCTGCCGGGTTTTTCCGCTCAAAGCGCAGGATCGCGCCATCCGCGCGGAAGAGAATCTGCGCCACTATGTTTTGGCCGGGAACCTTCTCGACAAACGCCTGTCCGTGAAGCAGATCGTCGCACTCCGTTTCGCCTCCGATGGTGAGTTCGTCGCATTGGCACAGAAAGCGGCGAACGAGAGCATGACGCCCGATGCCATCAAACGCGCCGTGAAAAGCTGGAGAGCCGATACCGATCGGCTGTAGAAACGGCCGGCGGCCTTGCCTTGCCCGAGTGGGAGGGTGATTTCGGCGACCTCCGCTATAATTCCCAACAGATGAGTTGCCGCGTCCAGCGTCCGCAGCGGGGCCGTTGCGTGTCCGTGCCGCGCGGGCGACGAACCGTCAGCTTGTGGCTGCCGACCCTGGCACTGGTAGCCGCCATCCCCAGTCTGGCGCAGTCGCCCACGCCCGACCCGGCTCTGCAGGACAGCCTGAAAGGGCTCAGCCTCGAGCAACTCGGCAATATCGACGTCACCACGGTCTCGAAGACCCCGGTGTCCATCGCCCGGACCGCGGCGGCGGTCTATGTGATCACGCAGCAGGATATCCGGCGCTCCGGCGCGACCAGTTTGCCGGAAGTGCTGCGCATGGCGCCTGGCGTCGAAGTCGCGCAGATCGACTCGGTGAAGTGGGCCATTGGAATTCGCGGCTTTCAGGGCCGGCTTTCGCGCGCGGTCCTTGTGCTGATCGACGGCCGCAGCGTTTACAACCCCCTGTTTCACGGCGTTTATTGGGAGGTCCAGGACACGTTGCTCGAAGATATCGAGCGGATCGAAGTCGTCCGCGGCCCCGGAGGCACGGTCTGGGGGCCGGACGCGGTCGATGGCGTGATCAGCGTCATCACGAAGAGTTCCCGCGACACGCGGGGCACGCTGGTCTCAGCCAGCGGCGGCAATGTGAATCAGGCTTCGCTCGACCTTCGGTACGGCGGCGGAGACGACAAGACGTTCAGTTACCGCGTCTACGCCAAGGGTTCGCTCACCGGGCCGGAGTTCCACTCCGACGACAATCAATTCGACAACCAGAAGAGAACGCAGGGTGGATTTCGAACCGACTGGGATATCACGGGCCGCGACACACTCACCGTACAGGGCGACGCCTATGACGGCGTCGCGGGAGAGAGCATGAAGATCACTTCGCTGACCCCGCCGTTCTCCACGACCGTAAACAACAACGAGCATCTCGCCGGGGGCAACGTCGTCGCGCGCTGGAAGCACATTCTGGGAGACGGCTCGGATCTGCAACTCCAGATGTATTTCGACCGCGTGAATCGCGAACAGGCCAATCAGGCCGAATATCGGGATACCTACGACCTCGACTTCGTCCACCACCTCAACGAAGGCGGGCATCAGGAGTTCACCTGGGGACTGGGGGCGCGAGTCAGTCCGGCTGTTCTGCCCACCGTTGTGCCGACTTATATCTTTACACCCGATAGCCGCACCGACCAGCTTTTCAGCGGCTTCGCCCAGGACGAAATCACGCTGATCCGGAACCGGCTGACGCTGACCGCCGGCCTCAAGCTGTTCAACAGTTCCTTTTCCGGCTTCAACGCGGAGCCGAACGTGCGCCTGTTGTGGACGCCATCCGAACATGAGTCTTTCTGGGCGGCCGTAACCCGCGCAGTGCGAACGCCCTCCGACAACGAAGACACGCTCCGGACCACAACGCTGCGCTCCACCGACCCGCTTTCGTTCGACGTGACCACGGGCGACCGCTTGTTCACCTCGGAGACCGACATCAGTTATGAATTGGGTTATCGACAACTCATCATCCCGAGTTTTGCCGTCGATCTCGCCACCTTTTATAACAACCACGACCACCTTCAGAGCCTCGAACCTGGCACGCCGTACAGTCAAACCACCGATGGTGAGACTTACACGGTTTATCCGTTCGTCAACCGCAACGGCTTGCAGGGGACCACGAAGGGTTTCGAACTCGCTCCCAGCTGGAAGCCCACCGCGTGGTGGAGGATGCAGGGCTCGTATTCGTATCTCGACATGGATTTGCGGACCCGCCCCGGAAGCACGGACGTTACCAGTGTGACCAATGAGGACGGCTCCAGTCCGCGGCATATGCTTGGATTCCAGTCGTTCCTGGATCTTCCCGGCCATATCGAATTCAGCCAGATGTTCCGCTCTGTGAGCATATTGGCGGCGCAACTGACACCCGGTTACGAAACAGCCGACGCCAGGTTTTCCTGGCAGCCGATCAGGCATCTGGAGTTGGCGATTACCGGTCAGAATCTGATGCAGCCTCACCATCCGGAATATAGTGGCAATCCCGGTCCGCTGGTCGGAATCAAGCGCAGCGTGATCGCGACAATCACGTGGCGAAAATGAACCCGGCATCGTCACTGGCTTTGTGGGGCAGGCGGTTTCGCCTGCCGGACACATTGTCCCGTCCGTCCGGCCCCAATCCACGCATCCCGCGGCTGTGGCTCGCGGGCTTCCTGCTCATGGCCCTTCCACTCCTCGCACAAGCCCCGAAACCGACCGAATACCAGGTCAAAGCCGCCTATCTCTCCGAGTTCGGGCGATTTGTCGAGTCCTGGGGAAACCGGCCCGGGCCGTCGGTCGGCGAGCCATTCGAAATCTGTGTTCTCGGCCAGGATCCGTTCGGGTCCAATCTCGATGGCGCTGTTAAAGACGAGGCTATCCACGGCGCGCCGCTCGTCGCGAAACGCATCTCACGTTCTCAGGACGCGCCGGCCTGCCGCGTGCTCTTCATCGCCGGGTCCGAAGAGCCCCAGCTCGATGCCATCCTGACAAGCGTCGCCGGCGCAGCGGTGTTGACGGTAGGCGACACGCCAGGCTTCGTGAAGCGCGGCGGCATAATCCAGTTCGTCCCGGACGGCAACAAAGTAAAATTTGAAATCAACCTCGCGGCATCCCGGCGGGCCGGACTGAACCTCAGCTCCGAACTGCTGAAGCTGGCGCGCGTGGTCAGGAAGACGCCGTAATGATCAACATCGGCCAATATTCGATCCGCAAGAAGCTGACCTGGATGAACGTTCTCGTCAGCGGCGCCACGCTGCTCGCAGCGTCGTCCGCGTTCGTCGCCTACGAACTCGCCACGCTTCGCCTCGAAATGGTGCGGAACATGTCCATTCAGGCCCGGATTGTAGGCGCCAACTGCGCTTCGGCTATTCTGTTCGCCGATCCGGACTCCGCCCGCAACACGTTGTCTGCGCTCAATGCGGCTCCGAACATTCTCTCGGTCGTCGTCTACACTCCAGCCGGCGAACCCTTTGCGGTGTATGCACGAGACCCCGGCGAAGTTCCGGAAACCAAGTCCGCTCTGATCCCGGGGCAAGGGGAATCTCATCGATTCACGAAAAGCGGACTGGTGTTGACTCGCCCCATTGTCTTTCAGGGCAAGACTGTCGGCATGGTTGTGATCCGCTCCGACCTCCGTGAAGTCTATGATCGCCTTCTGCGCTACGCGGGCATCGTCTGCATCGTTTTCCTGCTGTCGCTGCCGGCGGCCGTTCTGTTTTCGGCGATTTTCCAACGCGCCACCGCGCGCCCGATCGTGCAACTGGCCGAGGTAGCCCGCATCGTTTCACGCGAAAAGAAATATTCGGTCCGGGTGCCGCCGAGCGGCAGTCACGACGAAATCGCCGTCCTGATAGAAGCTTTCAACGAAATGCTGGCGCAGATCCAGGAGCGCGATGCTGCACTGCAAGAGGCTCACGAGCGCCTGAATCTGGCGTTGAAATCCTCCGGCGTGGGTACCTGGAGCTGGGCAGTCGCCGACGACAACCTCGCGTGGGACGACTTCATGTACCCGCTCTTCGGCCTGTCCGGGGCGCCGTTGCTTCACTGCTACGAAGATTTCCTTCATCTGGTTCACCCGAAAGACCGAAAGCGAGTCCGCGACGCCGTTGCGGAATCCGTCAGGCTCGACACCCCGTACGACGTTGAATTCCGCGTGATTTGGCCCGATAACAGCGTTCGCACGCTTAGTGCGCGGGGTAAAGTCTTTAGCGACGAGGCGGGCAAGCCCCTCCGGCTCACCGGAGTTTGCTGGGATGTGAGCGAACGCAAACGCGCCGAGGAAGAGCGCCAGAAGTTCGTGTCGCTGGTGGAACAGACCGACGACTTCATCGGCATGGTGGCGCTGGACGGCCGGATGATGTTCCTCAACCGTGCCGGCTGCCGGCTGGTCGGCCTCGAGGCCCGCAAGGCGGTGGGTACGCCGTTCTCCGCCCTCCACCCCGACGAATGGTCGGCGCGGTTGGCGGACGAGATCCTGCCTGGTATTTTGCGCGGCGAAGGCAACTGGGTCGGCGAGGCGCAGCTTCGTCATCTGGGTACCCGGCACCAGATCGACGTGCTGATGAACATCTTCCCGGTCAACGACCCGGAAACGGGGCAACTGCTCTGTTTCGCAGCCATCATGCGCGACATTACCGAACGAAAACGCCTCGAAGGACAACTGCTCCAGGCGCAGAAACTCGACAGCATCGGCCAGCTTGCCGGCGGCGTGGCGCACGATTTCAACAATCTCCTGACGATCATTTCCGGCTACGCGGAAGTGATCCTCGGCCGCAGCGATCCGAACGATCCGGTCTGCGAACCGGTGGAACAGATCTCCCGCGCCGCGGCGAGGGCGGCCGCGCTCACCCGGCAGTTGCTGGCGTTCGGCAGCCGGCAGGCCAGCGGACAGAGGGATGTGGTGTTGAACGACGTCGTTCACGGCGTGGAAAAAATGCTGCACAGACTGGTCGGCGCGGACGTCGATCTCGTGCTGTCTCTCGATGAGGATGCCGGGACTTTCCGCGCCGATCCCGGCCAGATCGAACAAGTCATCGTGAACCTGGTTATCAATGCAAGGGATGCAATGCCAAATGGCGGCCGGCTGTCGATCGAAACGGGTCAGGTCCACATCGATGAGGAATCCGCCCAGGGAAGCCTGACCCTGACTTCCGGCCACTACGTTATGCTCTCTGTGAGCGACACCGGTACAGGCATGACGGCGGAGGTGAAGACGCATATTTTCGAGCCTTTCTTCACCACTAAGGAGCGCGGCAAGGGGACGGGCCTGGGGCTTTCCACGGTGTATGGCATCGTGCAACAGAGCCACGGCTCCATTTCCGTCCGCAGCGGGCAGGGGGAAGGTTCGACGTTCCATCTGATGTTTCCGGCCGTTCAGTCGACGGGACTGGAAGCCGTGATTGCGACTGCGCCCGCGTCGGCCAGTTTCGTCGCGAATGAAAATGCCGGGACGATCCTGCTGACGGAAGACGAATCCGGGGTCCGCGGTTACGTCAGACACATTCTGGAGAGAAACGGTTACAGGGTCGCCGAAGCGTCAAACGGCCTGGAGGCGGCGGACGTGATCCACCGTTACCCTGGCCCGATCCATTTGCTGCTGACCGATGTTGTGATGCCCGAGGTCGGCGGCGTGGAGTTGGCTGCGCAGTTCGCGGCCGCTTATCCCGGCGTGCCGATCCTTTACATGTCCGGATATAACGACAAGCTCTGGCTGCGCGACGATATGGCGGTGAATTTCATCCAAAAGCCATTTTCGTCCGCTGCGCTTCTGGCGCGGATCCGGGAACTTCTGGATGCGCACAGGCAGGTGGGAGAAACGCGGTCGGGAGCGGTGTAGCGGGGAGCCGCTTCGGCGATCACACGGTCCGGCAGATCGGGAAACAACGCTTGCGCGTCGCTCAGGCCCTTTGCATCTCCCCGCGATGCCCGACAAACCAGGCCTGGCTGTCCAGTGACCCCTGGCCGATCTCATACGTGCCATCGGGCTTCGCGATCCGCACCTTGCGCGTGTCCTCGAGATATTTTTCGATGACCACGTCCCGCAGATAGCGCACGATCCCCTTATCCAGAATGGGGAACAGCAGTTCCACGCGCCGATCCAGATTGCGCGGCATCAGGTCGGCGCTGCCGGAATAGATTTCCTCATTGCCGTCGTTACCGAAATAGTAGATCCGGCTGTGTTCGAGGAAGCGGCCCACCACGCTGCGCACGGTAATGTTGTCGCTCACACACGGCACTCCGGCGCGCAGGCAGCACAAGCCGCGAACGATCAGGTCGATCTTCACACCCGCGCGCGACGCCTCGTAGAGCAGCCGGATCATGCCTTTGTCTTCGAGCGCATTCGTCTTGAAAATCAACCGCCCGCGCGGACCCAGCTCGGTTTCCCGCCGTATCAGCGCTTCGAGCCCGCTGCGCATCGTCTTCGGGGCGACCAGCAGGCGTCTGTAATCCTCTTTATGCGAATACCCGGTCAGAGAATTAAAGAGATCCGACGCGTCCTCTCCGATCTCCTCGTTCGCGGTGAACAAACTGATGTCCGTATAGAGACGCGCCGTAAAAGGGTTGTAATTGCCCGTGCCCAGATGCACGTAGCGGCGGATGCCGTCCGCTTCGCGGCGAACGATCAGCGCGATCTTGCAGTGCACCTTCAGGCCGACCAACCCGTAGACCACGTGCACGCCTTCGCGTTCCAGCGCGCGGGCCCATTCGATATTGCTCTCCTCGTCGAATCGGGCTTTCAGTTCCACCAGCACGGCCACCTGCTTGCCGTTCCCGATCGCCTCCAGCAGCGCCTTTACAATGGGCGAATCCTTGCCCACGCGATAAAGCGTCATCTTGATGGCTAGCACGTCGGGATCGACCGCCGCCTTATTCAGCAAATCGACCACGGGCTGGAACGAATCGTACGGATGGTGCAGCAGGCGGTCGCGGTGGCGGATCACCTCGAACATATCCTCGTCTGAGCGCGACGAGAAAAACTCCGGCGTGAACGGCTCGAAGGGCTCGTCGCACAGTTCCGGACGGTCCAGTTGCGGCAACTGCCTCAGGCGCGCCAAATCTATCGGCGCCCGCACGGGAAACACGTCGGCCGGGTCGACTTCCAGGTTTTCCTCCAGAATTTCGAGAACGCGGCCGGAGAGAGCGCTATCGGTCTGCAAACGGACCGGATTGCGGAAGCGCCTGCGCCACACCGCCTCTTCGACGGTTTCGAGAAGATCGTCGCTCTCCAGTTCCTTGATTGCCACTTCGGCGTCGCGCGTTACGTGAAACGGATGCGACTCCACTATTCTGAGGCCCGGAAAGAGGCTCTCGAGATTCGCTGCGATCACATCTTCTATCCATACGAACTTACGCGCCGACGACGCCTTTTTCTGAACGCGGAGCGCGGGCACGCTGACCAGCTGCGGCAGACGCTCCGGCACTTTGAGGCGGGCGAAATGTTCGCTTCCGTCGGTGTCGTGCAGCACGACGGCGAGGTTCATGCTCAGGTTCGAAATGTGGGGGAAAGGCCTTCCGGGATCGACGGCCAGCGGCGTCAAAACGGGGAAAACCGTCTGCTTGTAATAAGCCGTCACCGCTTCGCGCTCCCGGTCGTCCAGCGCGTCCCAGGTCACGATTCGGATCCCGTTGCGCGCCAGGTCCGGCAAGAGCTGCTTGTGGAAGCAGTCGGCGATTTCCTTATTCAAGCCGGCGACCGACGAGCGCACCGCGCTCAGCTGCTGGGCTACGGTCTTGCCGTCTATGCTGAGATCCTGGTTTCCGGCCTTGAGCTTCTGCTTCAGCGCAGCGACTCGGACCATGAAGAATTCGTCGAGGTTGGAACTGACGATCGCGAGGAACTTCACGCGTTCGAGCAGCTTGTTGCGCGGATCTCTCGCCTCGTCGAGGACGCGCCGCTGGAATTCCAGCAGGCTGAGTTCGCGGTTGAAATACAGGGTGGGATCGTCGAGGGAGGGTTCCGCCGGGAGTGTGGCGACAGGCATCTCAACAACCTGCGGGTGGCCTTTTTCCTGGCGAGATGCATTCCGGCGGGCGGCGGCGTGGCTCGCGGTCGCCTTGCGCTTTGTTTCAGAGGGTGACAAGTCGATTACAGTCTATTGTACGCCGGGTGGGTTTCGGCTCAGGCGGACCCCGACGCGCCCGATAGCCGAGCTTCGCCCGACCTCACGGGCTGAAGCCTGCGCCAGACAGGATTGTTAATTCAGGCTGATCGTAGTCAACGCTGGTACGAGCGCGCTCATGGGCGGCATCGCGAGATCGGGCATTGGTTTGGCTTCAAAGAGTTTCTTGCAGGGTATCGCAAGCAGGCGCGCCACATTCGTGGCTTTCTGACGGCGCGCGCTGTCGGTAGAGATGCCCGTGTTCGCATACATCTGGCGATACAGCTTCGATACGAACAGAAACGCGAGCCTCCCGCGAAGCGTGTTTACGCATCTGGAGCGTTCCCAGATTTCTCTGAACCCATAGAATTTATCCCAGACGCCCTGCGTGCGTTCGCGTATTTCGTCGGTGGACATGACGCCGTGCGGCGTGAACATCTTGGGGCGGACCGCGGCCGGGATCAGCCAGTAGCGCGTGATTGGCACGCCATCGACCTCCGGCGTGTTGCTCTGCATGTTCTTTTCCCAGCGATCGAAATCGACCGTTCCGGGAAACGGCGTCATCATGACGAATTGGGCGAACGTAATGCCCGCCTTTTTCGCCAGCGCGGCGGTCGCGTCGAACGTGTCGCGGCCATCCGACGGCAGCCCGAAGATGAACGACCCCAGCACGTGGACGCCATGTTCTTTAAACTTGCCGAGGCGCGCGACCAGGTCGCCGCCGGCGGAATTGAAGTTCTTGAATACCGATTTCAGACCTTCTTCGGTGACCGATTCCACACCGACCAGTGCGCCTTTGATTCGCGCCTTGCGCATCGCATCGAGAAACTGCGTGTCTTCACCGGCCTCCATGGTGATCTGAGTGAAAAACACCATGTCCGCAGGAAGTTTCGCGAGTTTGTCCATCAGCTCAAAACGCTCGGCGCGGATTGCTTTCAACTCGGAGACCCTCGGCCCGTTATCCTGTTTTTCGGCAAGTTCGATGTCGGTGAGAGTGACGGGATAAAAGTTATCGTCGGCGAGCGCGATAAACCGGTAACCCAGACGGCGGAGTTGTACGATCTCGCCGATCACCGCGTCTGAAGTGCGTTGCCGCGGCTTCTGGCCGTCGGTGCGCCAGACGGAACAGAAAGAACAGTGCTTGGGGCAGCCACGCACGGTTTGAACCGACGCCCACATGTAGCTTGCTCGCGGAGCCAGATCCCAGCGAGCGGGCACGAACTGATCGCCCGGGATGCGGCCGCCATCGTAGATGGGCTGCGCGATCCCGGCCATGAGGTCCGAAATGACTTTGCTCCAGACGACGTCGCCATCGCCTTTTACGACGACGTGCGCGCCGCCCAGATCGCGGGCTTCATCCGGATAGAGGGTAGCGTGAATGCCTCCGTATACCACCAGAGCGCCACGTTCGCGCGCGGCGCGGCCGACCTCCATACCGCGCAACGCATTGCCCGTGTGGATGCCGATGCCGACGATGTCGCCGGACTCAATGGAATCGAAGTCCATTTGCTCCAGCGTTTCGTCCGTAATAACGGGGTCGCCGCAGCTAAGCGGTGTGGCGCCCGCGAGAACATAAAGCCAGCGCGGGGTGATTACCCCGATTCCGAAAGAGGAGTCGCTGGGGTTAACCAGATGAATGCGCATCGGTAATGGTGTGGATCCTTTGGTAAAGCCGAAGGGAAGCGGACGGAGGGAAACGCTTGCAGATTCGAGCATAGCAGAAAGGAAACGCCGCGGAATAAGTCCGATCCCGACGCAGCGGATATCATGAGACATTGGCGGAGCGATGAATCGAAGAGACTTTCTGAAGACGAGCGCGGCGGCAGCCAGTGCCCTTCTGGCCGATGGCGCACCCGCACCGGCTGTTTCTCTGAAGGAGTTCCCGTATTCGGCCGTGGCACTCACGGGCGGTCCGATGAAACGCCAGTACGACATGGTTCACCGGCACTTTCTGGCTCTCGATAACGACCGGCTCCTGAAGGTCTATCGGCAGCGAGCCGGTCTGCCCGCGCCCGGCGACGATATGGGCGGTTGGTATGACGCCGACGGCTTCGTCCCTGGCCATACTTTGGGCCAATTCATATCCGGGCTTTCGCGCATCTACAGCACTACCGGGGACCCGGCCTGCGCACGAAAAGTGAACGCTCTGGTGAACGGCTTTGCCGCCACGCTTGGCCCGGACGGTTATCCGTACGCCAGCGAGAAAGCGGCGATTACCTGGCCCTGTTACGTACTGGATAAGTACGAAGCCGGATTGATCGACGCATACCGGCTGGCCGGAGTTGTGAAGGCGCGGAAAGTGCTGGTCGAGACGATCAGGGGCGCGATTCCTCATATCCCGGACCACACTTACGACCGTACGCCGGACAGTCCGAAACAGGCTCCGTACGACGAGCCGTATATTCTGCCGGAGAATCTGTTCAACACTTACCAACTGACCGGCGACCGGAAGTATCTGGAAATGGCGCGGCTCTATCTGCTCGATCACGAGTTTTTCGATCCGCTGGCGCAGAACCGGAACCTTCTGCCGGGGAAGCACGCCTACAGCCATGCGATCGCTCTGAGTTCGGGAGCCCGCGCTTACGAAATGCTGTGCGAACCGAAGTACCTGGATGCGATCCGAAATGCCTGGGACATGATCGAACAGACGCAGCAGTTCGCCTCGGGCGGCTGGGGGCCGAAAGAAGCTTTCGTGCCGCCGCATGAGGGCAAGCTCGGCGAAAGCCTCACCACGACCCGGGAGCATTTTGAAACACCGTGCGGTTGCTACGCACACACGAAGCTGGCCAGGTATCTGTTGCGCCTCACGGCGGAAAGCCGTTATGGCGATGGACTGGAACGGATTGTGTACAACGCGCTGCTGGCTTCCAGAGACCCCGGCGGGGATGGCGAGTATTTCTACTACTCCGATTACCAGTCGTTGGCGCGCAAAGGCTATTACAAACGAAAGTGGCCGTGTTGCTCGGGCACGCTCTTACAGTCGGTGGCGGATTACGCTCTCGATATCTACTTTCACCGCGGAACTTCCCTTTACGTGAATCTCTATACGCCATCGAAGGTTCGATGGAGCGCGAGCGGCGTCCCCGTAAAGCTTTCGCAGGAGACGAGCTACCCCGATAATGGCGAAATCGAACTTCGCATCCGGATCCCGGCCCCGGTGGAGTTTTCGCTGCATCTGAGGATGCCGGGCTGGCTCGAATCGGAAGCGAAGATTTCGGTCAACGGCAAGACCGTGGGCGTGTCCGCGACGAAGGGATCCTTCGCGAAAATCCAGCGCCGCTGGCGCGATGGTGACACGGTTCAGTTGAGTCTGCCCCTCGGTTTCCGCGCAGAACCGGTTGATGATCGGCACCCGGAGCGTGTCGCGCTGATGCATGGGCCGAGGATGATGGTCGCGGTAAATCCCGCAGCCGATCTTCACGAAAGTCCATTGAGTCTTCCAGGAAAGCCGGAACCCGTTGCGCACAAGGCGTCGGCATTTACGGTGAATGGGCCGGCGGGTTCGGTCGAGATGGTTCCGTTCTACGAAGTGCGGGACGAGAGCTATACGACTTATCTGCTGCGGACCTGACGGCAAACGCTGCGGCCGCGGCACCCCCTTGCCACATTCTTCGGCGGGATCGATCCGAACCCGGCTACAATGAAAACTTCATGACAGTCGAGATAGAAGGCGTACTACTGCACCTCGGCCATCCCGACGAGCTGACCACTCGCTGGGTAGGCCAGGAAGAACTGATGCGCCAGTTACTTGCCGCGTGGATGGTGGTCAACGACGCCGATATGCCGATGAACCCCCGGCTGATCGGCAAACCGGGCGTCGGCAAGACGACGCTGGCCTATGCGGCCGCGAAACGGCTGGGCCGCAGCGTCTTCATCATGCAGGCGACTCTCGATACCAGGCCCGAAGATCTGTTGGTAACTCCGGTGATCGAGGGTGCGGGCAAGCTTCGTTATGTCGCATCGCCGCTGGTGAGCGCCATGATTACGGGCGGAGTCGTCATCCTCGACGAGGGCAACCGCATGAGCGAAAAGAGCTGGGCGAGTCTCGCTCCGCTTCTCGACAATCGGCGCTATGTGGAAAGCATCGTGGCCGGAGTGAAGATCAAAGCGCATCCCGACTTTCGCTTCGTCACTACAATGAACGACGATGCGTCGACATTCGAGCTGCCCGAGTACATCCATTCACGCCTCCAGCCTCAGCTTCTTATCGATTTCCCGGAAAAGGACGAGGAGTACCAGATTCTGAAGGAGAATCTGCCCTTCGCCGAAGAGCGGGTGCTGCAATACGTCACCGATTTTCTGCAGCAAGCGCACGCGGCGGACGAGCGGTACAGCGTTCGGGACGGCATCAACATCGCGCGTTTTGCCACCAAACTGAAGAGCCTGGCCATGGGCCGCGATCACGAACGGATGGCGCTTGAAACTGCCGTGCTCGAAACCCTGGGTGAGGAGGCACTGCGGTATGCCAGAGCCAACCGATCCGTCGCTCCCTGATTTTTCCAGCCTGCAACGCGGCAGGTTTACTTATCTGCCTGTCGTCCCCGGGCGGCTCGAATTCGCCGTCGAAGTGCGTCGCCGCATTCTCTCGGAACGCCCGGACGTGGTTGCGCTGGAACTGCCGGAAACGCTCGAAGGCGCGTACCTCGAAGCAATCCGGCGGTTGCCGCAAATCTCCGTCATCTTTTATAACGACACGACGCTCGGCGCCCGGCCCGGCCAATCGGTTTATGCCGAGGATGCCGACGACGACCGCTCCATCTATGTGCCGGTCGAACCCGCCGATCCTTTTGTGGAAGCGATCCGTAGCGCGGGCGAAGTCGGTGCGAAGGTGGTTTTCGCCGACCTCGACTCCACCGAACGGCCCCACGTTCCCGACACCTATCCCGACCCCTACGCTCTCCGCACCATCTCGCACAAGCAGTATGTGGAGGCGTACCGGCTTTACCCCGCGTCGAGGACGCCGGCTATCGAAGCATTCGCGCAGGCCGTGGCGTGGAAACTGCAGGGCGCCGACCCCGGCGCGCGCGTGATGGTGGTGGTTTCGCTGAACATGCTCGATCCGGTTCTGGACGCGATGGAAGTGCCGCAGCAGGAACCTGCGCGTCGCAGGCGCGAGCAACTGCATCTGGTGAATCCTCACCCGGATTGCCTCGGAGAAATCACCTCGGAGTATCCGTATCTGCAGGAACGCTATGAGCGGTTTCGCGCGATGTTGACGGAAACGTCGATGGAGGGCGACGACGAGATCGATCGCCGCCGGGTACAGGTGAAGCTGTTCCGCGAGGCCGAGCAGACTTTCGAACTGAATACAGGCGAAAAGGTCCACGCCTGGCAGAGGCGGCTGCTGGCGAAATACAGCCGTAATCTCGCCGTCATGAACCGGGATCTCACCGCCTCGCTTTTCGACCTGACCGTTGCCGCGCGCTCGATCGTGGACGAGAACTATGCCTGGGAAGTCTGGGAAACAGCCTCTCGCTATGGCCCGCAGCAGACCGCGAGCGACATCCCGACCGTGAACATCTCCGGCGACGAGATCTGGCTGAACACCCGGCGGATTCGGCTGCGTCGGCGTTTGCCCAGCACCAAACGGCGCATGGGTCGCCTGGGGCTGAAGCCACGGAAAAAGGAACGCTTCCCCGGCGAATGGGCCAGCGAACTGAACGGCGCCAACATCTGCTCGTATCCGCCGGAAGATATGGTGATCGAAAATTTCGGCCGGTACCTGAAGAAAAAGGGCAAGAGCGTCCTGTCGGAGGAGCGCACGACGGTTGAACCGTTCACGGCGTCCCTGCTCGATGGCATCGATTTGCGCGAAACTATCCGCAATTGGCATGACGGCAAGATCTTTGTCCGGAATATTCAGAAGGTTCACGGCGAAGTCGGGTCCGTGATAGTGATATTCGACGAGGATCGCGACGGCCGGTACAACTACCTGACGACGTGGCTGGGCGAGCACCAGAACGAGTCCGATATGGCGTTTTATTCGACCGCCCCGTTCGATCACCTGATCGGTCCGGGCATCGGGCGGGCCGAGTACGGCGGTTTTCTGATGAGCCTGCCTGCCCGCCGGATGTACGACGTATGGGCCGATCCCGATTACGACTTCGCCGAATCGAAGGCGGAAAGGCTGTTGCTTGCGGGCCTCGACTATTCGATCCAGAGGTATGTGGTGTACGTGGCGGCCAAACCGCCGCGCTCGGTTTTTCGCAACATCGCCGCGCGCTACGGACGGACGATCGTTTACGTGCCTATCGGACAGCTTTCACCCGTCACAATGAAGAAGATCCGGGTAGTGCACGTGCTGGACGGGTACGACAAACGGGCGATCGCAAAGGATGTGATCTGGTAAAGAGCGGCTGTCGGGCTCGCCCGGCGTGTTGCGGGTTCATGCTATAGTCAGGGCTACTTCGTAGGAGTCATTCGCCTCCTGATGTCCGACCAGCGCACCGCGCGGCTGCGAGCGCTGTTAGCGCAACCTCCGTCCGAGAGACTGATTCCTGTCCGGCACATGAGAACAGTTGCCATCGCTGGTCTGGCCTTACTCATCGCCGTTGTGCTGGCAAGGTATTACCTGCACGGATGAATATCTTGCTATCGGAGCCTCGCTGCGGATTGGGAAAGATGGGTAATTCAGGGTAGAGAGGAAGGGCAAGCGGGTGACCTGGGCGGAAGGCCCGGGAGAAGCGTCGATCGCCTGGATAGGCGACGAAGACGCTGCCACTGTAGGCGGATAGTCAAGGGAACCGGGGATGATAGCGGTCTCTGGTCCTGGGCCGTTTTTCCCGGGCGAAAGCCCACCAATCGTGACCTCCACTCGGTGATCTATGTGGATGACGCGGTCTGGATTGTGAGTGACGACGGGATCGTTCTGAGCGGCAGCAATCAGGGCGAAGACTGAGGACGGCAACCAAGCCTGAAGCGGATACGATTTGACGGGTAGGTCGTTCTGGATTGTCGGGAATTATGTCGTGTACCAGCACCGAAAGCAAGGAAGACGGGCTGCAGCTCACCCACTCAAGTGTGCCAGGAGACGGACGAGGGATTTAGTCGTCAGGACGCGGCGGCTTAACAGCCAAGGTCGAGCTTCAGCCGCCAGGCTGAAGCAACTGCCGCAACTCCTCGGGACTTGGGTAATTTCGGTACATCAGCCAGAAGCTATAAACCGTCAGCAAAACGCACAGGGCGGCTGCGACTCGCCATGCGCCCTCCCGCGCCTGCGTCGACCGGACCGGCGTCCCGGCAAGGTAAGACACGACGAACCCGGCGGCAAACCCGCCGATATGCGCCCAATTGTCGGTTTGAGACCCGGGCATGAAGCCCCAAACCAGATTCAATCCCAGCCAGCCGAGATAGTTATTGCGAATCTGCCTCCCTAACGGTGATTTGCTCGCGATTCCGAACGCCACCATCGCGCCGAGCAGCCCCATAATTCCCGCCGACGCGCCGATCGAGAGCCCCATATTCATGCGGGCGCTCAGGAAAAATCCGCCAACGGTGCTGGCGAAATAGATCACCAGGAATCTCGGCGTCGCGAATGCGTCTTCCACCTGTGAACCCAGAATAAACAAAGCCCAGCTGTTGAACGCGATGTGCAGCACGCTGCCATGAAGGAAACCGGCGGTTACCAGCCTCCAGTATTCGTGGTCGACCCAAATGCTGGGGCCCAGCTTTGCGCCCAGCACCCAGAGCGCCCGGCCATTCATGTCGCCGAAAATCGTTCCGCTCAGCCACGCGGACGCCGCAAAGAGCGCAACATTGACCACGAGGATCAGAAATGTGGTGAAATGGGCCGCCGGGATAAAGCCCCCGATCAGCGCGCCGGGACCGCGGCGTTCGACAAAGCGAGGTCCCACTCGGTTGCCACAATACGGGCACGTGCGATCGTTCGTGGTGATGAACGCCCGGCAATTCGGGCACATGCGGCGGCTATCCATGCCGAGCCGCTCCGCGACGCAGGCCAACCAGTCGGGCACCGACGCGGGAAACCGGCGCCGAATGGTACTGGTGAACGGTCTGCGTCGCCCTCGGTTCGACGCAATTGGTGGTTCCCGGTCCGATGTCCCCGGAAAAACAAGCAAACCCTCTGTCGGTGAACACTGCGTTAATTGTCGCAGACGGGCCTGGCCGCGACCACGCCTCGCATCGGCTCGCCGGACCGTGTTGCCAGAGGCGGAAGCGTCCGCAACGCACCGGGCAATTATCCGCTTCGCCGGGTATCGGCCTCTTAATAGACTTGTCCGGACCCGGCAGACACGGGGCCAATGAACGGTGCTGAAGGTCGGCACCCGCTCTTGCGCCGACCCGGTCATTTGCCCCCGGGACGCAACTGCTCGCCGGAGGCTTTCGACGCGAGAATCGCGGCTTGTGCCGGGCGTTGTCCAGGCGGCGGGGAAACACGGCGAAATCCCTCCGGCGATCAGGTCGTTATCGACGGCCACGGACAAGCCGCGGAGCGAAAGCCCGGCGAAACCAGCTCTTCGACAGCTTTCAGTGAAGGATTCACGGCACCTGTGCGGCACAGTCACATTGAGCCAGCGATGGAAGTCGGCTAGAATGTAGTATTCGCCGCAAAGCGCGTTCGCGTGCATGTGGAGGAACGTGGCGCGCTTTTGACGCGTCCCGGAACTTTGCATTAAATGGGAAGGAACCCGGTTTACATGACTTCACTCAGGCCTCAGCGCCTGATCCGAGCCTTGGTTTGTCTTGGTGGCCTGGTGGCTGCCGGGTCGGCCATGCTCGCTCAGCAAAACGCTGCGCCCGGCCAACAGGCTCCCGCTCAGCCCAGACCGAATCCGCAGAGCAATCCGTTCGAAGACGTCCCGCAAGCCATTCCCGCCGCCCCCGCCGCTCCCGCGACTCCGGCACCGGTCGCTCCGGCTCAGGGTGCCCCCGCTCCCGGCAGCGCCCCAGCCACTCCCCGGCCAGCCACCCCTTCGCCATCGGCTGTTCAGGCACCCGTATTCGAGGCTCCCGCCCAGGCGACGCCCGCCGCCCCGGCGACAGGCGAACCGACACTGGCGCCAAACGTTATCGAATCGATCGAATTCCGAGGCTCGCGGCGCGTCCCGCAGGATACGCTTCGCGCCATGATCTTCAGCCGCAAAGGCGATGTTTATAACGAAGAGACCATGCGCAGGGATTTCATGGCCCTCTGGAACACGAACCGTTTCGACGATATCCGTCTCGAAACCGAAAGAGGCGACCAGGGCGGCCTGGTCGTGCGCTTCGTGCTGACTGAACGCCGCATGGTTCGAAATATCACATACCCCGGGCTCAAGGCGGTGTCGGTGTCCGACGTTTTGGACCGTCTGAAAGAGCGCAAAGTGGGAATGGTTCAGGAGTCGATGTACGACCCGAATATCATTAACCACGCAGCCATCGTCATCAAGGAACTGCTCGGCGAAAACGGTCACCAGTTTGCCACCGTAACGCCGGAACTGCATCAGATTCCACCATCGTCGATGGAAGTCGCGTTCGTTGTGGTCGAGGGTCCCAAGGTCAGCGTAGGCAACATCACCATCACCGGCAACAAGGCGTTTACGCGGCGTGAAGTCGTGGATGCCATGAAGAACCTGAAGCCGATCGGGATTCCGCATTCGATTTTCTTCGAAGAACTCTTTCCCAGAACCTACGATGCGGCAAAGCTCGAAGAGGACAAAGAGAGAATCCGCGACGCCTATCAGAAGGAGGGCTTCTTTGAGGCCAAGGTGCTCGATCAGACGCTCGCCCTGCGCGCCACAGGCGGACCGCACGGGCAGATTCACATTCCCCTGATCAAAGAGAACCACCTGGGCAGCGCCGAAGACATCACGATTCCGGTGGAGGAAGGCAAGAAGTTCTACCTGAGCAAGATCGATTTCACCGGCGTGAAACTGTTCCACTCCACGCAGTTTCTGTCCTATTCTTTCGGCATGAGGTCGGGTTCTGTGTTTTCCACCGAGAAGCTGCGCAACGGCATCAAGAACCTGACCAAGCTGTACGCCACGTATGGGTATATCGACTACGTGGGCGAGCCGGACGTCGAGCCGGTTCCCAATTCCGACAAGATCAACGTCACCATGAACGTCGACGAAGGCAAGCAGTTCTTCGTGCGCCGCATCGACTTCACCGGCAACACCACGACCCGCGATAAGGTCATCCGGCGCCAGTTGCTGATCGACGAAGGAGACGTCTATAACGAGCAGTTGTGGGATATGAGCATTCTGCGCCTCAATCAGCTCGGCTATTTTGAAGCGCTCAAGGAGAAGGAATCCTACGATCTGAAACGCAACGCGGGATCGAACACGGTCGACATCACGCTGAAGGTGAAGGAGCGCGG
>PLEX01000094.1:0-25841 GCA_003136575.1 Bryobacterales bacterium
GACCATCCCCCCTATGCCGATTGCGGAACGCACGGCGGTATAGGCGGCCGTTCTCGGCCTTGGAAAAACTACGCCCCGCTGAACGTTTGTTCAAAAAAGGCCCGCGTCTCCCGGCGTATCTGCCGTATCACGCTTTCGAGCGTCCCCTGTTGCAGCCGCGCGGGCACCCAGCGATGCACCAGTTCCGTGAGCACCGCGACCTGCGCCGGATTCGTCGGAAGACGGCCTTCGGCGTGACCGGTGGCTACACGCAGGCCATGGTCGATCGCGCGAAAGAATGTCGCCGCATCGATCAGAAACTCCGCGTCGGCCGGGTTGATGCGGCCGGCATCGACGATCACCTCGATTCGCTTCGGCGTATTCAGCGCCTTGTGGAAACTTCCGGCGTCAAGCAGCCTGAGGTACATCAACACGAAATCGATGTCGTAATACCCGCCCGCGCCGGCCTTGAGCGGATTGCGCACACCCTGTTCCCGCTCCAGCCGCTTCCGCATGTGCGCCAGTTCCTCCCGGGAACGCCTGCTCTGCCCGTAGCGCTCCCAATCGATCTTTTGCAGCTCGAACAGGAACGCCGTACCTCTCTCCGTATCGCCGGCGATGGCCCGGGCTTTCATATAAGAGATGCCTTCCCAGGCCTGCGCGTTTTGGGCAAAGTATTTACGATAAGTGCCTTCCGTCTGTACCAGCGCGCCTTCGCGGCCGTTCGGGCGGAGCCGCGTGTCGATCGTGAAAACTACGCCGTCTCCGGTATACGCGCCAATGACGCTGATCAACCGCTCCGCCACAGCGGTCCAGAAGGGCGTTTCTACCGCGTCGGCGTCCGGTATCACGAAATTCAAGTCCGCGTCGGAAGCCAGATCGAACTCGCGCATGCCAAGCCGCCCCAGCGCGATCACCATCATCTGGCCGCCAGGCCGATATCCGGGATTGGCGGGCGGCGAAGCGATCATGGCCTCCTCGAGCGCAACGTCGTAAGCAGCCGCGACGATGGAATCGGTCAGGTCCGAAGTGCGTTTCAGCGTTCGGAACACGGGCGCGCGATGGTAAACGCTGTCGGCCTGAATGCGGACCATTTGTTGCCGGAAGTAGCGGCGCAGTTCCACGGGTTCGCGCGGCGCTGTGAAACCGGTTCGGCCTTGCTTGTCCCCGCACGCCCGCTCCACTTCTGCAAGCAGAGCGGGGTGGCGCACCAGTTGATCGGCAAAGTACTGGCTATGTTCAAACAGGTCGATGACGCACCGCGCAACCTCCAGGTTGGAATCGAGCAGCGCCAGCCATTCGGGATTCGAGACGGCCTTTTCGAGAAACGATTCGAAGCTGTCCTGGCTGCGAACGACGCCTCCGACGCCTCCTCCACCGGAGATCAGTTGCCAGAACGACGGCGCCCGCAGCTCCAGAAAACGGCTCAGGTTCACGCTGGGGAAGTCTCCGCGCGCCGGCCGGTCGGAAGGCGCCGGGGCATCGGAAAAACCGGGCTCGGCGAGTTCGTACCGGAGCGAATCGTACGGGATGGCGAACGTTTCGGGGCGATGCGAGTGGATCACGCGCTCGTACAGATCCTGCACGTTGGTGAAATGGTGATCGAGCTCGCGCTGTAGCGCGCTCGCCGAAGGCAGGCCTGGCTGGCCGGGTGGCATCTTCCGCGCCAGAAGGTCGATGTCATCGATATCGACGGGCAGCGTGTGCGTCTGGCGGTCTTCGTCGAACTGCAGCCGGTGCTCCACGTGCCGCAGGAACTGGTAGGCGTTCGCGAGGCGCGAGTATTCCGACGGCGACAAAAGGTCCTTATCGCGAAGGCGTGAAAGCGCAAGCAGCGTGCCACCGTGCCGCACCCAGCGTTCGCGGCCGCCATGCAGGCGCTGGAGGCACTGCACCAAAAACTCGATATCCCGGATGCCGCCCTTCGCGAGTTTAACGTCCAGAGCATGCTCAACCGCGGGGCGGGCATGGCGGATTCTGGCGCTTTCAGCGCGAATCCGTTTGATCCGCGCCTGTTTTTCGTGGATCCGGGCCCGGGTTTCGGAAACCGACTCGACCGTCCGAAAGTCGGTGGTGGTGCGGTAGATCAGTGGCTCAACGAAATCGAGAAGATCCCGCCCCGGCCCGATATCGCCGGCGGCCACGCGGGCTTTGATCAGCATCTGGAGTTCCCAGTCGCGGCCGCGGGTCGCGTAATACTGTTTCGCGCTTTCAATCGACTGGCAAAGCTCTCCTAGTTTGCCGTCGGGCCGCAGCCGGAGGTCTACGCGGTAACAGTGCCCTTCCGGCGAATAGGTGGAAAGCAGTTCCGTCATCCTGCTGGCGGCGATCTTGAACAACTCCTTCACCGTCATGCCCGAGTCGCCCGGAATCTCGTCGGTTCCCGAATGGACGAACATCAGGTCTATATCGGAGCTGTAGTTCAGCTCCCGGCCGCCGAGTTTGCCCAGGGCGACCACGGAAAACTCCGGCTGCGGGCCGCGTGTATTGGGTCGGCCTCCGCGATCCATCATCCCAACGCCCCGCTCGACCGTAAGATCGCGGCGGACAGCCCGCCAAGTCACGTTGAGTATGGCGTCGGCGAGATTCGAAAGGTCCTCGGTTGTTTCTGAAAGATCGGCATACCGTAATACGTCGCGCAGGACGATGCGCAGGAGTTGACGGCGGCGGAACAACGCCAGGTCGACGGGGCGCGGTGTTGCCCCGCCGAGCGACGTTTTGAGTTCGTGTTCGTAGTCTTCAGCCAGGAAACCGCGGTGCAGATCGCGCGCATCGGCGATGTCGAGCAGCCACTGCGGATGACGGATAACGGATTCGGAAAGGAAGCGGCTCCAGGAAAAAATCGTGAGCGCATAACGAAGGGCGATGAGATTCCCGGCGATTGCGTCGATGGCGTGCGGAGCTTCGACGATCAGTCGCTTCAGGTAATGGACGGAATCGTCGCGATTCGGCAACGTGTGCAGAAGGGCCTGGACGACACGCAGCACGTCCGGCGGCAACAGACCGAGCACGGCCGCGGCGGGGGCCACGCGCTGGTTATCGCGAAATTCTAGCTCTTCCAGAAGGCCGGAAGCAAGGGCACTGGACACCTGCCTTGATTATCTCGCTGCGATAGCGGCCGCCGGGCGTTGCGGGATTTGCACCCACCAGCCATCGGAAAATGCGCTTCCTGTCTTGACGATAAAATGAAGAGTCCTCTTATTCGGGATCGTGTCTATCTCTCTTCGCCTGGCGGTTCCCGCCGATGTCCCGCGCCTCCAACACGTCATCGAAGCGTCTGTGCGCCACCTGCAGCCCGGGTTCTACTCCGCCTCGCAGATCGAGGGCGCCCTGAAGCACGTCTACGGCGTGGACAATCGACTGATCGCCGACGGTACATTCTTCACCGCCGAAGATACATCGTTGACGCCCCCGGCGATCGTTGCTTGCGGCGGCTGGAGCAAGCGCACGACGCTCTACGGCGGCGACCAATATGCGAGGCGGGAGGACTCTCTGCTCGATGCCAGTCTCGACGCCGCCAGGATTCGCGCCTTCTTCGTGCAT
Organism: Bryobacterales bacterium; assembly: GCA_003136575.1. Lineage (GTDB taxonomy): Bacteria > Acidobacteriota > Terriglobia > Bryobacterales > Bryobacteraceae > BOG-234. Next base: position 3,523 of record PLEX01000094.1, read on the forward strand.
CCGGATTGGGCGCGTCGTGGCATCGGAGGAATGATTCTGCAAGCTTGCGAAGATGCGGCTCGCGCCGAGGGGTTCACGCGGCTGGAGATGGGCGCGACGCTGAGTGGTGTTGCGTTCTACCGCGCTAACGGTTATGTGGATGCCGGGGAGCAGCAGATTCCTCTCGGTGGCGCGGAGACCCTGCCCATCCTGCGGATGATTAAGACGCTCAAGTCGTAGATGTAGAAGCCGAGTCGATCCGACGCCTCGTGCGAAGAGGGATGTGATGACGCAAAACGACTACAATGAGTCGAAATGGCGGAAGGAATGCAAGGGAGAATCGACGAGATTCAAGAAACAGGACAAATATGAAGACGACAACCGGACTTGTTCTGCCGAGTGCGCTGCCGCTTGCGCTTATCGGCGCAGTTCTGATGGTGGGCCAGCAGTCTCGTGGGGCCGGCGTTCCGGCCCGTCCGCAAGGTCCCTGCGATATCTATGCCGCCGCGGGCGACCCGTGCGTGGCCGCCCACAGCACGACACGCGCGCTTTACGCCTCCTACAACGGTCCGCTCTACCAGATTCTTCGCCAGTTGGACGGCAAGACGCTGGACATCGGCGTCGTTCAGCCCGTTGCTTCGCCCTCGCCGGATGCCGGCGGTTACGCCAACGCTGTGGCGCAGGACGCGTTCTGCGCCAATACCTACTGCTGGATCGCCATCGTCTACGACCAATCCTCCAAACACAACAACCTCGTTCAGGCTCCCCGCGGCGGCTTCAGCGGCCCGGCCATGGGCGGGTTTAACAATCTCCCGCTCGCGGACATGGCGCCGGTCACGATCATGGGCCATAAAGCCTACGGCGTCTTTATCGAGCCAGGCATGGGCCTCCGCCAGAACGACGCCAAAGGCACCGCGGTTGACGATCAGGCGGAGGGTCAGTATTGGGTCATCAACGGCAATCACTACAACTCCGGCTGCTGCTTCGACTACGGCAACGCCGAGACCGACAGCCGCGACGACGGCAACGGCACGATGGAAACCACTTACTACGGCAATGCCACTTCCTGGTATCACGGCAACACCCCCGGCCCGTGGGTCATGACCGATCAGGAGAACAACCTGGTCGGCTGCGTCAACAAGGATGCAACCAAGCTCTGCGACAGCCTGCCCATTATCGCGTGGCGATTCGTGACGGCGATCGCCAAAGGCGAACCACACCACTGGACCTCAATGGGCGGGGATGCGCAGCGGGGCAGCCTGTCGGTCATGTTCGACGGACCCCGCGTCAACGCAACTTATGACCCCATGCGGAAGCAGGGTGCGATCCTCCTCGGCAACGGCGGCGACAACAGCAATGGCTCGCAGGGTACCTTCTATGAGGGCGCGATGACCGCCGCGGGCACGTTCCCCACGGACGCAACCGATCAACTGGTGCAGGCCAACGTTGTGGCGGCGAAGTACGATGTGGCGCGGCTGAGCCTTGCACCGGCGTCGGCGGTTGCCGCGCCTCCTGGACTGCAGACGTTCTCGCCGCGGTCCTTGCAGGACACCACAGTGACATTCACGAATACTATGGGCGCGCCTGTGGCAGGACTCCAGTTGAGCGTTTCCGTTCCGGCGGGCTGGACCTCGGCGATCTCAGGGGCTGCGGGCGCTTCAAAAACATTTACTGATCCGGTCGCGGCTGGTTCCAGCGTAAGTGCGACCTTCAGGATCACGTCGGGGCCGCCGGCTTTCAACGGCGACCTTGTCGGTAAGGCCTCCTGGACCGCGAACGGCAGGACAGTGTCCGAAACAACGTCCGAGAAGGTGCGGAACGTCAGTCCGGTCAGGATTAACGAGTTCGCTGTCAGCACTGGCTCTCCCGCCAACGCGACGAGCTCCTTCATTGAACTATTCAATGCGGGAGCGGGAGCCGTCGATATCTCGAACTGGACCCTCACCCATCACCCGACCCAACTGCCCATCTTTTCGGCGGTGAAGATTCCGACCGGTACGAGCCTCGCGGCGGGCGGCTTCTACCTGCTCGGCCTTTCCAACTCCGGACTGGCGATCCCGGCGGCCGCGGGTGATTCTACGATCTACGTCAGAAGCACGACCGGAATGAACGTTGGCGATACGATCACCATCGGTACTGGCTCCGGCGCGGAAACCCGGCGGATCGCAAGCGTCGGAACGGCGGCCGGACCTTCCGCACCGCTGTGGCAACCGGTCCCGGATGGTCCGGTGATCACGATTCCCGCGGGATCGACCAACGTGCCTTTCACCGCCCCGGGCGGACGCGGCACCGTTCCAGCCACAGCAGGGCGTGGCGGGAACCCGCAGTTCGCGGTCGGTTTCGTGGCTGGAGATAAGATCGGTCTTGGATATGGCGCTACGTATCCCGCCGTGGCTGGATCGGTGGAGAAGTACGAAGTTGCCACAGTCACCAGGGTAGCCAGGCCGGGAACGCAGGCTTACCTGACAGCGCCCGCGAAGGCTGGCGACACCAACCTCAAGGTATCCTCCCTGATCAACATTTCCGCAGGTGACAAAGTGCGGTTGGACATCGACAGCGTCGGACACGGGATCGAGACCGTCATGGTCAAGAGCGTCGGCACGCAGTCGGCGCGGAATGCTTTCAATGGCCCTTTGAAGCCGGAAGAACTGGGTACGGGTCTCGAACTGACCGCCCCACTGGAGTTCAACCATTCGTCCAATATCCCGTTCAGCGTTCGCGGAACGGGAGTTACATTTACACCGGCTACGGCTTTTGCCCACTCCAGCAACGAGCCGCTTTTGCCCCTGGGTTCCGGAATCAAGCTCGACCAACCCCTGGCCAAATCCCACGGTATCGAAGCTGTCGTGAGCGACGCCGCAGTCACTACGGCGGGCTATCAGGGTCCGCCGAGTCCCAACCAGTGGTTCGGTGGACCCGCCCTGGGTCCCGCCGCAGGCAGTATGGTGCTGCGCGACGCGGCGGGCCGCGTTGTCGACAGCCTGAACTTCGGCGGCCTCGTCGATCCGTGGGCCGCCAAGGGATACCAAGCCGTCTCAGGAGCGGGAGCGAACGGCTGCAGCGCGCCTGCGCCGAGCGCCGGGGGCAGAGGCGGGTTCGCCGGACCTGGCGCTCAACCCGCGGCCGCTATCAACAGGAGTTCGGGCCGCTTCCCGGACGGCGCCGACACCGACAGCAACTGCACCGATTTCCTGTTGCAGGCCGCCACCACCCTATCTGCCGCTTCGGCAGCCGGCGCGAACAACGTCAAAGTTGCGAGTGTAGCGGACTTCAGCACGGGCAAGGCGATCATCATCGATTCGGGCGCAAACATGGAGCAAGCCGTCATCGCGACGGTTGGCGGCGCCGGAGCCACCACGGTGGGTGCGGCCATCAGCATCGGTACGACGGTTATTCCCGTCGCCAGCGGGGCTGGCTTTACAGCCGGTCAAAGCATCACCGTTGACAGTGGTGCGAACGTGGAGACGGCGATTGTCGTTTCCTCCGCTTTCGGTGGGAGGGGCGTCGGTCCGGGCAGAGGCGGCGCCGGGGCTACAATCAGTGTCGCGTCAGGGCTGAAGTCTGCGCACGCGGCTGGTGTTCAGGTCTCCGGCAGCGGCATCACGTTCACCGCCGCATTAACGAGGGCACATGAAACCGGAGCTCAGGTCGTCGGAAATCTCCCCTCGCCAGGTGGCCCCAACCAATATGCCCGTAAGCAAAGGTGAATTTAAGGCAGCGGGTATGTGCTTCAGTCAGCCAGGCACAGGCAGTCTCGTGGCCAGCCGGTGGGCTGCGTGTCGGCAGGCGGACGTGGGCGTCCGCCGCGGTTCCGGGGAACCGCCCTACCCATGAATAACGGCAACGTCGCAAGTGAAATTTGCGAATATCGCGAATATCACGAATATCACGAACGAAGTTTGACTGGTGACGCGCCGTACGATAGCATTCATGCGGAGAGTCCTACATGAGACACGGGTACATAGCAGGTTGTGCAATCGGGTTGTTGATGCTGATGAGTGGGTGTTCGGAGACGCCTGCGCCACCGCCGGACACGTCCGCGGCCGACCTGAAGGCCATTAAGGACGGAGAAGTCGCGTGGGCGGGCGATTGGGCTTCAAAGGACGTCGATAAAATCGTCGGCCACTACGCCGACGACGCATCGGTATTCATGCCCGATGCGCCGTTAGCGAAGGGGAAGGACGCAATCCGCACCGCGCTCAAGCCGATACTGGCGGACAAGAATATGTCGCTCAGTTTCACGAATTCCTCGGCGGATGTTTCCAAAAGCGGCGATCTCGCCTACACCACGGGAACGTACTCGATGACCATGACCAATTCGAAGACGAAAAAGCCCGTTACCGAAAGAGGCAAGTACGTTACCGTTTACAGGAAACAGGCCGACGGCACGTTTAAAGCAGTCGCCGATATCAACAACGCGGACGCGCCCGCCGCGCCGGTAGCCGTCGCGAAGGCGAAGAAAGCAGCACCAGTGGCCAAAAAGAAAAGGAAGAAGTAGCGCGGAACGCCGGATGCTCCGCTCCGTCACACGCGATCGCCTGCGCGCATGCGATCGCATTCGGCGTTGAATTCGCAACCGAACAACGCGATGATCGCCAGCAGATACATCCAGATGAGAAGCGCGATACCGGTCCCGATGCTTCCGTACAGCACGTTGTAGTTCGTGATGTGGCGCACGTACCAGCTGAACCCCGACGTCGCCAGCAACCAGAGAATCGTGGCCAGAAACGCGCCCGACCATACGTCCCGCCAGCGCTGTTTCCGGTAGGGGCCGAAGTAGTACAGAATCGCCATCAGGCTCCAGGCCGCCCCGAAGGCCACAGCGTAACGCATTCCGCGTGAAAAGAATCGCAGCCAACCCGTAAGCGGATACAGGACCGGATCCACCTTCAGCGCCCGCATGAACCCACGCTCAACGGTGCCGCCGAAAAGGACCAGCGACGAAGCGCCGAACATCGGAATTCCGATGAGGAAGACCAGCATGAGACCCACGCCGATGTGAGCGCCCATCGAACGGGTGCGCGGGACGCGGTAGGCGGCGTTGAAGCCATCTATCAGGCTCTTGATCACGCTTGAGGCCGCCCAGAGCGAGAGCAAAGCAGCTACCACAATCAAACCGGTCGGCCGCTGGCCCTTGTAGCGGAATTGCTGGAGAACCGCGTCTTCGGTGCCGGGCGGAAGTATCTGTTCGAGAAAAACGGCGATCTTTTGCCGGACGTAATCCGCGCGCATCTGAACCGAGATAGCGGCGGCGGAAGTGAGCACCGGGAACAACGACAGCAACCCCGAGTAAGCGGCGCCCTTGGCAACGGCAAAAAGGCCGTCGTCGATGGAGGCGACGAGTGTCCGGCGGAGAAGCCACGGGAGTTGGCGCAGAGTCTGCGGCACAAAAGTCTTATAGTAGTTTCACACGCGTCCCGCCGGATCGTCTTGTAAGGGACGGAGCAGCCCGTGCGCCTATCCCGGGAGGCGAAGGCGGAAACAAGCGCCGCCGCTTGCGTTGTTCTCCACCCAGAGATCGCCGCCGTGGTCGAGCAGGGTCTGGCGCGAAAGCGCCAGACCCAGGCCAAGGCCGTTTTTTCCGGAGGTTACGAAGGGCTGGAACAGGCGGTCGCGAACAGCTTCGGGAATGCCCGGACCCGTATCCCGCACCTCCACCAGAATGCCATTTCCGTTCCGCACCGCGGAGATGGAAATCCGGCCACCCGAAGGCATTGCTTCGATGCCGTTTGAGATCAGATTCAGGAACACGCGCTCGACGCGGGCGCGCTCCAGCGGCAACTCGATCTCTGCCTCCAACGGCGCCTCGATCGAAACGCCGTGCGCCGCCGCCTCGGGCGACAGGATTTCGACGGCCGCTTCGACGATCTCACTCAGATTGCAGGTCTCTGGCGGATGAATACGGCCCCGGGAGACGTCGACAAGTTCCTGCAGCATTTCGTTGATCACGCGCGACGACCGGTAAATGTTGCCCGCGAGTCGCTGTAGCTGGGCCGGGCTGAGATCGCCGTCCATCATCATTTCCGCACCGCCGTAAATCGAAGCCAGGGGATTCCGCAGGTCGTGAACGATGGAGCTGGAAAGCTGCCCGATGGTGGCGATCCTTTCGCTGCGAATCAACTCGGCGCGCGCGCTTTGGATGGAACCGGACATCGCGTTAAATGTGCTTGCCAGACGCCCAAGTTCGTCGTCGCCGTGGACGGGAACCTGCGCGCCATAGGTTTCGTCGGCGATCAGGGCGGCGGCCCGCTCGAGTTGGCGAATAGGCCGGAGAATGCGGCGCGCCAGCAACACGCTGACGGCGAGTCCGGACAGAACTGCCGCGGCCCATATCAGAAACAGGCGGGTTTCGAGAGCGTTGAGAGCGCGACGGATGGAATCGAAATCGTGGATGATGAGGAGGTCGCCGGCCGGCGCGCCCGCAAGATCGCGCAGCGTATTGCCCAGGACGGCGAATTCGCGGTCCGGCAGTTCCAGATCCTGCAGGCCCGAACCGCGCCGGTACCGGAGGGCGACGGCCCGTGTATCGGCGTCGCCCAGCGTGGAGGCTACTGGAAGACCCCCGGAGAGAAAGACGAAGTCGCTTCCACCGGTCCGATCCTTCAGATCGCGCGCAACCTGTGCATCCACCGGAAATCCCGCAACCAGGACATTGAGTAATCCCGACGATCCATCCTGCGTTTGCACGTAGACGGGCGTTACCGCCAGTTCATAGAGCCGGCCTTCTTCGAACGACAAACCATCGGACTGTGCGGGAAACCGGACCGCCGCGTAGCGAATCGCGGCAAACTCACCGCTGGCCGGAAGCCCGCCGCCGAGCGACGCGATGACTGCGCCCTTCGGGTCGGTCACGAGGAAGATGCCGCCGGAACCGGACGCGTCGCGGGCTCTCCTGGGGCCGTCTTGCGCTGTGTCCCGAGCGGAGACTGCGAGAGGTCCGTCGGCGCTCGCTATCCGCGACCAGAACTCGGCGGCCGTATCCTGAATCGTCGCGCGATCGTTGGTCTGAAATGCCCGCCGCACGTCGGACATATTGCTCAGAGCGCGGCTGACGGTTCGAAGCATCTCGGCGCGCGATTGCCACAGGGATTCATAAGCCCGGAGACTGCCCTGAATTTCATTGCGCAGATTATCGGCCAGAACCCTGCGGGTCACGTCCTGCACGAACCATCCGGCTGCCGCAAGGAGGAGGGTAATCGCCACGGAAGTGGAGAAAACGATCTTCCCGAGCAGAGAGTGGCGTACCGAAACGTTCATTGGCGCGCACCGGGGTAGACTGTTTTATCGTCCGGCAACGGATCGTATTCCCTGCCGAATTTATTCTTGTGAGGAGTCAAGAGGTAGCCCGCCTCGGAAACGGCGATCGGCGGGAGACGCAAGCCATCGGACGTCACAAGTATCCTCCGGGATAGCGCCTGCAGCGATTCCTCGGTCGCGCGTTCATGAAAGACGCTGAGATCCCACGATCCCGGCGGAACGTCGATGCGAAACGAGCCATCGCGCGGCGTCACCGCGAAAAACGTTGTTTTCAGAACCAGAATGATGGCGCTCATCGATGGATGAATGTTGCAGAAGACGCGGACAATCCCCGGCCTGTCGAATCGCACGGAGCGCGACTTGCCGGGCGGGTACAGGCCAAGGTCGAAGATCTGCCCGCTGTAGCTGGAAAACGCGCTGTGGAAGATTGGGTCGCCATTGGGGAAATCGATCGTGGTACCTGCGACAACCGGCAAAATGTGCGGCGTGAACATTTTGTTTTTCTGCAACATGGTTGCGTGCGCCCCCCCGGCCTGGCCGTCGGGGACGCTGCCGGGCCGGCCGGCGGACTGAAGGGAAATCACGACACCCGAGTAGTCTTTGCCGCGCGCGACCGAGTCGATGCGCGATTCACGCAGCACCACGCTGCCCGACACGATGGCGGCGTTCAGCGACAGACCCGAGAGGGCCGCGATCAGACCCAAGCCAATCGAAAAACCCCGGCTGCAGGCGCGGGGAAATCCGGCAGGCTGTCGTACCGCTCCTTTACTGTCGCGGCTCAGAACGGCTGGCGCTGATTGCGAGCCGGCTACTGAGCCGCGCGCGTCAGCGAGCGGTAACAAGAGTCCATCTTGCAACAGCCTGCTAGAACAAGTATGCGAAGGCCAGATCATAGTGGTTGTTGAGGCGGAGGCCGGAGGAAATGTAGTCCGTCCTGGTCTGCGATACTTCCATCGCCGCCAGCACATTAGGTGCGAGCTTATAAACGACGTTGCCGGCGTAAACGAAATTCGAACGGATTCCGCCTGTTACGAGGTCCGAAGCCCGGTCCGCTTCCTCACCGCCGAAAAGATGGATCGAGACGCGATTGGCGGGGAACAAAGCCAACTGGCTCCAGCCTCCGGTGCCATGCACGGGGATGACGTTGCCTGTGGACAAAATGGAAAATCCCTGGCGAAGCCCGCCAAGTCCGGCGGCGTCCGTGCCGTGGAATATCGCACCGGAAAACGCGATCCAATCCATTGGCTTGATCAGCCAATCGAGCGTGGCCAGCCGCGACTGCACCGACTGACCGGCGACGTGCGAATCGCTGAAATGAATGCCCGGCGCGACTTCAGCGCGTTTCTTTTCCGAGCCGTGGTAGAACAGCAGTCGGCCCTCCCACGCCGGGCGCTGGCGCTCCAGTGTTCCGGAAAGCGCGATGGGCGCGGTCGAAGGATAAACCTCCGAGGTTTCATATGCGCCGGCCTGCAAACTCATCCCCGTTTGCGTGCTGTCTCCTCCGGGATTGCTCGCGGTCCCGGCATTTTGCCCGAAAAAAAACCGCTGCTCAACCCGAAGCTGTGGCTGCCAGTCCCAAAGGTTCCCCGCGCCGGCGAGCGGTGCCAGGCCGACCTGAGCGAGAGACGTCGGTTCGCGTGGAGAAACGATCGGCTTGTCCTGACCCGCCGTGATCGTTGTATTCTTCCACTTGAGGTCGATAGTCGCTGTCCGGATGCGGAAAAGATTATTGCCTGGCGCCGACGTCCCGCCCCAGAAATCGAAATAGGCGGAGCCGCTGGCCTTGCCTCCACCGGGCAGATCCGGCCCATCGAATCTCAAACCGATCACCGTCTGACGGAACGACGCGCCTGTCGAGGCCGGGGAGTCGGCCAGTTGAGCGCTGACCGGATACTGGGCCGTTCCTCCGAATCCTCCATTATGGAAGGCGTTGAACAATACCATCCCGGTAAGCCAAACCGGCATCCGCTGCAGCGTTCCGACTTTGGATTGAGATAGTTCGTCGGTGCGGCTTTCCTGCACGGCAAGGCGTTCCGCGGCCGTTGGCGCGTTGCTTTCGGATGGCGCCGCGGCATCCGGCACGGCTGGCGCGGCGTCACTGGCCGGAAACGACTGGTCTGCTGCCAGCCGCGCCGGAACGCGCTGGCCGGGACTCAGCTGCCTCCGCAGTTCCTGGATCTCGGACAAGAGCTCCAGATTCTGTTTTTCCAGACGGTCCAGCCGCTCGATGACGCCTTGCATGTCGCCGCCCGGCGCGACCGCCGGGGGCGCGCTGCCCGACTGCGCACGCACTTGCGCGGCCGCGCATAAACACAGCAAAACGATCCCCGGACTTCGCTTCAGCATAAGAGTTGCTCCAGTTTGCGGCGAACGGCCGCGGGTGAGTATGGTTTCGAGAAAAACGCGTCGGCACCGTGAGCCAGCGCGCGTTCGGGCAGTTGCGGGTCGCTATCGCCGGAGATCAAAAGCACCGGCAGATGCGCATAGCGGCTTTCGGCGCGAAGCAGGCGAATGAGCTCGAAACCGTCACGCGCGCGCATGTGCAGATCCGTCACCAAAGCGGCAATATCGTTGCCCCCTTCGCGCAAAGCCACCAACGCCGCATCCGGACTCCGCAACACGATCGTATTCGTCTCCGGCATCGACTCGAAAGCGATCTGCAGCGTCTCGGCGCACGATTCGTTGTCTTCGACGATGAGTATGGTTCTCATGGCAGGAAGCGATACCCGACTTTGTGAAGCGTCAGGAAGTGGCGGGGGCATGTCGGATCGGCCTCCAGTTTCTGCCTGAGTCGAACAACGTGGGCATCTACGGTACGCGTGTTGGGGAAAGACTCGTAGCCCCAGACGGAATTGAGGATCATATCCCGCGAGAGGGGCCGGTCGGGATTTTGCAGAAAGAAGGTCAGGAGGTTGTACTCGGCCGGCGTGAGGCGGATTTCCTGATCGCGTCGTGTAACGACCCGGCGATCGAGGTTGACCTCGACTTCCCCAAAACCGAGTACCTTTTGCTGAGATCCCGGCTGGCGTCGCAGCACCGCGCGAATGCGGGCCAGCAGTTCCCTGGCTCCAAATGGTTTGACCACATAGTCGTCCGCGCCGATTTCGAGCAGCAGCACCTTGTCGATTTCCTCGCCGATGGCACTGAGCACGATGATGGGTGTCTGGATGCCGGCGCCGCGGATACGTTTGCACACTTCCACCCCACTCAGTCCCGGGAGGCGCAGGTCGCTGATGATGAGGCTCGGCTTTGCGAGGATAGCCTGATCGAGCCCGCTGAGACCATCCGAGGCGAGGATCGCGCGAAAGCCCTCGCGCTCGACCAGCAGACCGATCGTGTCGCGAAGGCTGTCGTCGTCGTCAATCACCAGGATAGTTTGCACGGCAAGGCGATTTTAGCGCGGAATGAGACGCAGCCGCTTGCCTGCGCGCACGGTGGCCTGCGATTTTACAACACTTTTACAGTATTCGTACGCGATTTGAGAGACTTGGGCGGAGAATGGAAAACATTGGCGCCGGCGCATCGGGATTGCTCCGGAAGGTTCGGGCATCAGGGGTCTGAGGCGCCGGGGCCGCGGGAGCGCGTGGCTGCTCAGGGCAGCCCGCCTCCCGCATTCCTGCGACCCCTTCAAAAAGCGCCCGGCCGCGACACATGGCGCGCCAAACACTTGAAGAACAGGCGTTCAGCCGTGCGCGGCCCGGTATGGAGCTTGGGCCATTATCTTCGCTGTAGCACTTGGCGGTGCCGTCTGGGGGGCTATCGCACTGGAAGGCTGCCCCAGGTACAAAGGTCAGCGTTCTGTGGGGAATGACCTCCTACGTCAAGGGCGGGGCGGATGCCCCGGTACTCCCGCTCCCGTAAGCTGCCACAGTGCCGCTGGCAGCGCAGCACTAACAATTTGATATTTAAACTAACCCAGAGCGGTTGTTTTCTCCGGGTCAAGAATAAAGGAAACGGCTGCGGCCTTCCTAAGAACGGTCTGTCCGAATACCATATTGTACACTCGCCTTCCATGAAAAGCGCTGGGGCACGGGCTTTACAGGAATATCCGCCGCCCCTCCTTGTAACGCGCCGAGCACGTTGCACAAACGACCCTCTATGAAACGAAGCCGACTCGCTGCGACTGTCCGCTCGGATCGGCAAGCCTAAAGATAGGCAAGTTCCTTTATGCAAATCGGACAGACCACGGTTGAGTAGCCTTCAGGGAATTGTTCTAATCTCCACACGTGCCCGCACTCCGGGCAGATCTGCGCGAATCGTTTACAGGTTTCACACCTAAAAGGCTGAATAATGGGCAGCTTCTTCTTATAGATTTTGATTTCTCCCGGGATTGCTGTGAAGAAATTGCGTGTGGAGTCTATAACAACAGCAAAGGCGACAAGTGGGACATGATAAACGATCTTAAAGCCGGCACGTTTACTTAAGGGGTATTCCTCTTTCAGCTTTTCCCACATGAACTCGCGTGTGGAAAGCGATCTGAGGGGGCCATGATCGTCGAAAGGACACGCGAATGTCGGTTTTCCCCTCAAGATAGCTTACATTATCACGGCTGATGGGTTTTCGGCGTGGCCTTCCGCCTCATCTCGAAATGGGCCGTATCTGAGACGTCACGGGATAGCGCCAGCGCCCTCTGTGAGAACGCGCCGGATACAGTCAACGAAGCGCGACGCTGCTTCAATCGCGGCGGTAGCTTCTTCGGATGAGACGAAAGAGTCGGGGGCTGTCTCGTAGTCGGCAATCGCTTTCATGTTGTAGCCCTGCGAGAGAAACGGGGGAAGGCCTTTGTCAATCGCCGGTTCTTCCTTTGCCAGCCGGTGAAATTCACGGTGGACGCTCTCGTGACGCTTCACCACCTTGCCGGTGCGCTCAAAGATGAACGCGCGGGCGCCATGGAAGGCGGCGAGGTAGGCGTTGCGTCCGGCCTCACTGCCCAGGTTGATGGCGAGCTCGGCGCGGGCGGTGGTCAGGCAGTTGTCGGCCTTCTCAAGGCTGCGCTGCGCTTCCGGCGTCACAGGTCCAGCCCCTCGCGTCGGATTTCGTGCATGAGCATGGTTCGCTCCCGGTAAGAGCCTGAGGGAAACGGCATCGCGTGTATCACCATACCGGTTTCGGACAGAATATCCGAGACGGTAAGCGCAATCCTGTCGGACTCCGCGATGCGGTTGGTCAGGTCTTTCAGAAACACTGCCACGTCGTAATCGGAATCGGCTTCGGCGTCGCCACGCGCCCGCGACCCGTACAGCACCACGCGCTCCAGGCGGGAGCCGTACATCTCGGCAAGGGCGGAGCGAAATTTACCGAGGACCGGGTTGGCTCGCGGCGATGGCTGGGCGTCCGTCATCTGATCCTTTTAGCATAAGGCACGGCGGATCGCTAGAAAGCGGGAACGATGTCCAACGAGTCTATAAATATTTACACGCCTCAGAACGCCCAAAGCAAGCTCGTGTATCCCGTGTTGGCGCGATAGTTCTGATCCTGCGCGAGCAGGCCGAACTCCTCATGGTACCCGTAATACTGATATCCGGCATTCCATCGCAGCTTCTCGCTGATCCGCACCGACAGCCTGATCAGCGGAGTCTGGTACGTCAGCGGAAAAGTCTGCACGTTGTAGAAGACCTGCGCGGCCGGAGTCGATTGCGCGGCGAGCTCGCTCCTGCCGTCGCCGGTGTCTTTCGTCAGGCTGTAACCAAGGTACAGATCGGCGCGCGCCGCCACTGCGAACCTCACCCCGACGTTCAAAGCGTGAATATTGCTGACGTAGATCGAATCGAGTCCGGTGACCAGAGACGGAAACGGCGCGCCCGCGAAGAACGCGATACCTCCGATGGTATCCAGATGCAGTTTCGAATACGACGCGTCGAACGACATGCCCGGTTTGGCCGTCCACGAAGCGTCGGCCGAGTAACTCCGGGCGTGGGAACTATACGACGTCACTACGATCGAATTGTTGTTGTAATTCTCCTGATAGCCCGCCCCAAAGGACACGCTCTTCCTCCGATACTGCGTTCTCGCCCGGATCGCGTGATAGTCCTTCAGGCTGATGGGAGTGAAGGGATTGTCGTTGTACCCCAGTTCGCCTTCCACGTGCATACGAAGCCCGGTCAAAGGTAGCCAGTTGATGCCCGCCACTCCCGCCGACGTGTGATTCGATTGTTCAGCGCTTACTCCGCTCAGGGGCGACCCGGCTGAACCCGTATCCTCGATCGATCGGATCAACCGATCCGCGTAGCGGTATCCGCCAAACACGTCGAACTTCTTCGAGACGCGGTATCTGACATCGGTCGAATTGGTGAAAAGACGAATGCCGAGAAACTGGAAATTCACTGTGTAGAAGTTGAAAAAGTTGGCGGTTTCGAGGAAGCCGTTGTTTCCGTCCATTCGGGTATCGGCTACGGACGAATTGTTAATCACGGAGAGCCGGGACGACGGAAACAGCGTCATGCTGAAATCGCCAGTCAGGACGGGCCTGTTGCCGGTTCCCGAGACCGCGACCTGCAGGTTCTGCGCATTTCCGAAGCGGTCCGTGCCGACCGCGGTTTCGTTCTGGACGAAATCGCCGGTGCCGCCCGTGTAAGTCGCCCGGGCGTTCATGACGATCCACTTGTATTCGCCGATCAGATTTCCCATCCAGCCTGGCGTGCGACCGCGATACGGTCCTATGGATTGAAAACCGGTCAGTAGAGCCGGTCCCGTGCCCGCTTCCGGCACGGTCACGCTGCCCGCCAAATCCTCCCGGAAGTACTCCCACCGGCGTTGCACCGTGAGGCGAAACGCTTTGACTTTCGCATCAAAACCCAGCCGGTACTCGTTGTACTGCTCGCGACTATTCTGAAAAATCGGAAACGGGTCGCCCTGCGAATTGAACTCTTGCTCGGTAGTGAGCGTAGGGCCGTTCTCGGTTCTGCGCCCGTATCCGGCGTGAATGCGAAACGCGCTTTGCGGAAACAGAGTCAGCTCGTGGTCCTGCCAGCGGTGTGTGGTGTCTTCCAGATGCTCGCCCGATGCAACCGTAAGGCCGGGATTGAAATAATCGTTCGACCGCCAGAGCATGTCATATCGGTACAGACGGTTCTTCTGAATCCTGAACGTCGCCGATTGGTAGGGGTCGTTTCCCAGGCCCGCCGTTATCAGAGTGATTTCGTCGAACCAGTGGCCGTGACCGTCGAGGCTGTGAATCGCGAGCGAACTCCCGAGCAGCCGCACGCCATCGCGATAATTGACGTCGCTGCGGTACTTGCCCTCGTTTCCGCCGATCGAAGCGAATCGATACCCAAGTTCCCATGATTGCGTGACGTTGTATTTTGCCCAGGTGTCGCCTGCTGCGGACCCGACCTGTTCGCCATCGGCCGATGCCGCGTTCTGCTGGGCCAGCGCCTGCTGCGTAATCGCCAGGCCGGGAATCAGGAGGATCGAAAGCAGGGTCGTTTTCATCGCAGTTACTCTCATCGCAGAAATGTCGGGTCGCTGTTCGAACCGTGGATCCTCACGTGGCACAGCGTGCATTGCTGGTATTTCGGATCCAGTATGTTGTGCGACGCCGACTGGATAACGACTCCCTGGTTCTCCCGGCCGAACGTTCCCGCGCCGTTGTGGCATTCGAGGCAGACCGTAAACACGACCGGACGCCGCAGCAGTTTCGCGTTCGTTGACCCATGCGGCATGTGGCAGGCCGTACAGCCTTCCACGCGCACGCTGGCGTGCTCATAGACAAAGGGACCGCGCTTGTCTACATGACACTTCAGGCAGGGCTCTTCGTTGTCGTGCGAGGCCGTCACTAAGTTCGATCCCGTGCCCGTTCGCCAGGAAGGCGCGAAATTCCCATGGGGGTTGTGGCAGTCCGTGCATTGCACAACGCCTTCATTGACCCGATGCTTCACCGGCATGCTGAACTGCGCGCGTATCGGAGCGTGGCAGCCATAGCAGAGTTCGGTTTGTTTCTTCGCCAGCAGGAATTTCGGTGTCGGGGAGCCGTGAATCGAATGGCAATTCGTGCAGACGACGTCGGCTTCCGTGTGCGCCGAGCGGCGGATGTTGGCTCGGGAGAAATCCTTCGAGTGGCAGCCCAGGCACGTGTCGGTCATCTGCGTCGGAGTCATTTGCGAAAATGCGGCGATTGTGTCTTTTCCGCCTCCGGCCGCCATATGTCGTTCGCCCGGACCGTGACAACCTTCGCAACCCGTCTTATCGGGCGGCGTATTCCCGGCCGCGATCGACTTGTAGTGCGGGTTCCTGTAAAAACTCTTGTACACATCGACGTGGCACAGTCCGCACTGGTCGCTGCCGATGAAGTGGTTGACCGGTTGCGGCGTCTGTGTAAGACCGCTCTGCGCCACTGCCAGCAGGTACGCAAAACCGCATAGTGCTCTCAGGCATAGCTCCAGCCGCCTGCGCGCGGCCAAGCGCGTGTCCGCCTGCCTGCGTTTACCATTTAATGCCGCCGAGGGTCGCGGGTTAGCTGCCATCCTCATTTCAGGATAAATCCTGCGGGGTAGGCCGTGGTAGGGGAAATGTGAAATAGTTGTAACGGTTGGTCCGTGGAGATGACGGTAATTAACGGCACAAATCAGCGCGAAACATTTAGCGTTGCGCGGATGTTTTACAAATATTTCACAAATCGGCGACACCGCCCGGCGTTCCTTGCTACAAGCTGACACATAGAGGATCGCACTGCCCATGAAATTCGTAAACCAGAAATCTCTAATGATGCACGCCGTGTTGCTGGCTTTTTCGATGCTGGCGAGCGGCCAGACGCCCCCGAATGTATATCGCGTGGTGAACCTCGTTTCCAATGTCACGGGTGCCGCCGCGGTGACCGATCCGAATCTGGTGGACGCCTGGGGGCTTGCCAACGCCAACACGCCGTTTTGGGTGTCCGACCATGGCAACGGACTTACGACTGTCTACAACGCCGCAGGCGTGGTTTCTTCAACCGTGGTGACGATTCCGGCAGCGACAGCGGGCGCGACCGGCAAGCCGACCGGCCAGGTGCAAAATAACCAGGGATCCGCCTTCACCCTCGCAAATGGAAGCAATGCGAGCTTTATTTTTTCCACCGAAGACGGGCTGATTGTTGGCTGGAACGGCGGCTCAGCCAAGCTCGGCCAGGTCGTGGCGAACAATTCCGCGAAGAACGCGGTGTACAAGGGTTTGGCTATTGGTACGAGCGCGGTGGGCGGGACCTTGTATGCCGCGAACTTCCGTTCAGGAAAGATAGACACGTGGGGTCCCGGGTTCGCGCCGGTCTCGCTGGCCGGGGGGTTTGTCGACCCCACGGTGCCGGCGGGCTTCGCGCCTTTCAACATCTGGAACCTCGCGGGAACCCTGTATGTGGTATACGCCAAACAGGATGCCAACCAGTTCCTGGATGTGGCGGGCGCGGGGAACGGTCACGTTGCGGCTTTCGATCAGAACGGCAATCTGCTGCAGCATCTGATTTCGAACGGTCCGCTGAACTCGCCCTGGGGTGTGGCGATTGCGCCGGCCAACTGGGGCGCGTTTGGTGGCGCCCTGCTGGTCGGCAACTTTGGCGACGGCACGATCAACGCTTTCAACCTGACGACCGGCGTATCACTCGGCGCCCTGCAGGATGCAACCGGCAACCCGATCTCCATCACCGGCCTTTGGGGTCTGTTGTTCGGCACCGGAACCAAAGCGGACGTCAACACGCTCTATTTTGTGGCGGGGATGCCGGATGGCTCACCGGTGCCGCGCGGCCTTTTGGGTACCATCGCCCCGCCGTCCGCCATTGATGCGGTAGTCAATGCCGCCAGTTGGCAGGCAGGCCCGATCACGCCCGGTGAACTGATCGTAATCGGCGGACAAACCGTAGGGGCTGTCCCGCTGGTTTCCACGACGATTCCCGCGACTGGCAGCATTGGAACGACGCTGGGTGGAGTTACAGTGACCATCAACAACGTCCCTGCGCCGATCCTCTACACGAGCGGCCCCGAAACGAGTGTTCAGGTGCCGAACAGCCTGATACCCACTCCGTTTTCCGAAACCGCGAACATTGTGGTGCAAACTCCAGGGCAGACGTCGCAGGTGTTCACCGTCGCCATGAATCTCTCCGCCCCAGGTTTATTTGCGGCGAATTCAGAAGGAACCGGCCAGTTGGCGGCGATGAATCAGGACGGCACGGTGAATTCGGCGACTAACGCCGCCGTGCGCGGGACTACGGTGACGCTTTACGCTACCGGCGAAGGCAGCACCAACCCTCCGGGAGTGGATGGGGCTATTCAGAGTGGCTCAAGTCGCTCGCCGTTCCTGGCGGTCGGACTGCGTATCGGGGGTCAGACGGCAACGGTCTTATCGGCGGGAACCCCTGTTGGCGAGCTATCCGGCGTGATGGTCATCAAAGCCGTCGTCCCGCTTGGCCTTACGCCGGGTGCTGTGCCCGTCGTGCTCACTGTCGGCAATGTCAGCACCACGCAGAACGTGACGATCAACGTGAAATAGCGGCCCGGATTCTTACGCTGCGCGCCTGTCCGCATGCCAATGGCTGCTCTCTCCAGAAGCAGCGCACGGACTGGCCGCGCGGCCCGGCTGAACAAGTGTTTCCGAACTCCATGTCGCCGCGCGTTGCGCCCGCGCGCTGTGAAATGGCGGAAGACCAGCTTCTTCCTGCCCGATCTATTGCGATTACCGCGTGTCGTCCATGTATTTTCGTGCGTGCGCAGCCCCCGGCAGCGCATACAATTAAAAGACGAATATTCGCTGAATCCGACTTGATTTTGGCCACGTCGATACGGACATAGCACCCCGGAGGGAATTTCATGAAAAAAGGCACCGTTGTATACGCGAAAATGGCAGTAATTCTTGCGGTCGTGCCAGCCGCCATTTACGCCTACGAATTTGGACCGCCTCCGGGACACACGGCCGCTCCCGGCGACGACCCGACGGCCTGCATAGCCGCCGGCTGCCATGTCGGTACGCCTAACAGCGGGTCTGGAAACGTGAGGATCGGCTTGCCTGCCGGAAATAACGGCACCTATGTTCCCGGTCAGGCCATGCAGATTCTCGTGCAGATTACCGACACAACCAAAGCGGCCCTCGGTTTTCAGCTGACGGCGCGCATGGGCAGCGGCAACCTTACGCAAGCGGGAGATTTCTCGACGATTGACGCCACTACTCAGGTTTTCTGTTCCGATTTAAGTTCGAAAACAAACGGCGCGGCGTGCCCGGCCACCGGCCCCATCGAATATATCGAACATACCGAAGCCGGCTACCAGGCATCGCTCCAGTCGCCGCAGAAAGGAGTCTTCACGTATACGGTGAGTTGGACTCCGCCTGCGAGCGCGAGCGGTCTCGTTACCCTTTACGCGGCCGCTAACTGCGGACCCGGGGGATTGCCGGTAGCGACTCCGACCAATGTCTACACGACGAACATCGTGCTCACCGCTGCGGCACCGGTGCCTGCGCTCACAAATGTCCAGGACGCCGAAAGCGCGCGCACTTCAATTACGTCGGGGCAATGGGTGGCGATCTACGGCACAAGTCTCGCCAATACGACCCGCTTCTGGAACAACAACGACTTCACCGGGGGAACTTCGCCGGGCAGTCCGCTCCCATCTGTGATCGATGGCGTCAGCGTCACCATCGGCGGAATACCTGCGTCCGTGTATTACGTCAGTCCGACCCAGCTCAACGTACTCTCGCCCTCCGGTCTTACTCTGGGACCGGCGACCGTCGTTGTGACCAACAACGGAGCTGTCGGCGCGGCGTTCACGACTACCGTCGTCCAGTCGTCTCCATCGTTTTTCTACTATGGCTCGGGAGGCTTGGTTTACCCGCTTGCAGTGCACCTGAACGGAACTCTGGTGGGGGATCCCGCAGTTACACCCGGCACGGAGAAAGCCCAGCCCGGCGAAACGCTCGAGATGTTCGCCAACGGCCTGGCGCCGTCGATCGGCGGAGTCGTCGTTTCAGTCACGACCTTCACGCCCACCATTACGATGACCGCCGGAAATAATACGATTAACGTTCTCGGCGCAGCCCTCCTCTACGCCGGGGAATACCAGATCAACGTGCAGATGCCCGCCAATATTGCCGCTGGCAACTATCCGCTGACAATGAGCGTGCCGAACGGCTCGACGTCTACGGAGGGCGTCACCGTCACGCTCCCTGTCGGGCCATAGCGGTCCGGGCGCCTATTCGACGTAAAACCGTCTGACACGGGCACTGATTCCGCACAGCACGTTATATGAAATTGTGCCGGCGGTGCGCGCGATTTGTTGCGCGTCGAGCGATACGTCGCCTTCCCGGCCGAGCAGCGTCGCTTCATCACCCGGGCGCAGATGCGGGGACTGCGTCACATCGATGGTCGTCAGGTCCATTGAAACCGTGCCGACGATCGGCGCGAGCCGACCTCCCGCAATCACCTTGCCCTTGTTCGAAAGCCGGTGCGAGATGCCATCGGCGTACCCCGCCGCAAGAATAGCGATGCGCATCGGCGCGGCGGCGACAAAGCTTCCGCCGTAACCGATGCGCGAGCCGGGCGCCAGGTGTTTGATCGCTACAATGCGAGCTTTCCACGAGAGCGCCGGCGCTACGTTCACACTGGACGCCGGCGCATCGCCGCGCGCCGGCGAAACGTATCCGTAGATCGCGTGACCGGGGCGTACGAGGGTTTGCGTCAATCCGGCGCGCCCGTACGCGATTGCATTCGTGCTCGCGCAATGGATCAACGGCGCGCGGATCCCGCACTTGCCTAATTCCGCGGCGACATCATTGAAACGCGCGATCTGTTCGTCGGTCTGGCCCGACGCGAAATCGGCGGCCGACGCGAAGTGCGTCATCAGGCCCTCTATGCGAACGCCGGGATGCGCCTTCATCGCCGCCGCGATCTCCGAAACCGCTGCATGCGTGCCAAGCCGGTTCATGCCGGTGTCTATCTTGAGGTGGACATCGATCGGTTCAGCGGAATCGTTGAAGAAAGAGAGATCTCCAACGGAGTGCACCGCCGGGGTCAGGCGGAACTCTCGAATGGCGTCTCGTTCCCACGGCATCACTCCGGCCATCACGAGAATCCGGCAATCGATTCCGGCGCGGCGCAGAGCTACCCCTTCGTCGACGGAACTGACCGCGAGCCAGCGAGCGCCTTCCTTGCAGAGAATGCGGGAGATTTCTATCGCGCCATGCCCGTAAGCGTCGGCCTTGACCACACCCATGACCTGTGTTCCAGGTCCCACTGCCGCGCAGACCGCCCGATAGTTGGCCGCAATGCGGGAGCGCGATATTTCAACGTAACAACGGGCGTTTTGGGGCACGAAAGACTTATTTTCGCAGCAAGGGTGTGGTCCGGTGGAGCGTCATTCGCACAAGCTCGCCAGAAGCTCTTCATATTGCGATGTGACAACATCCCAGTCGTATCGTTCACGTACTCTTCGCACCGCGCGTTCCCGATAAACGTTGCGTTCCGCTTCACTCATGTGCAGCACCTGGAGCATCCGCGCAGTCAGCTCAGTCCGATCCGCATACGGGATGGCCGCATCGCCGCATACTTCCCGGTTCTCCACCGTATCGAGATAGAGGACGAGCGCCCCGCGCGCCATGGCTTCGATCAGCGCCGGATGCGTTCCCCCCACCTCCGTCGCATGGACATAAGCGAAACACCAGGTGCCCAGTTCGATATAGCCCACGCCGTAGATGGCCCCCGGAATCACGATCCGCGGGTCGTTTGTGTCGCGCACGCCGCGGATATAATCGCTCGCGTAGGGCGCATCGCCGATCAGCGCCAGTTTCATCCCAAGGTCCGGCACTTTTTCAAAAGCTTCGCGCACTTCGAGCGCCCTGTTTTCCGGCTCCATCCGGCTGACATAGAGAAAATAGCGAAGCGGTTCGAGACCCAGCCGATCGAGGGCCTCGCGCGTTGTGGCGAGCGCGGTATCGGCTCCATAGGCAATGAAAAGCGAATCGGCGTTCCACACCTCGCGGTAGTAACGCCGGATCGCTTCGGCATCGGATACAAACCGGTTGGGGAAGACGGTCGAAAGGTACTCGGAAACGAAGTACCAGCCGCGCGCATAGCGGTTCCATTTCTTCCGCTTCCGCTCGATGCCGTCCACATTCAGAGCGACCGGTATGCCGGTAATGCGCGGCAGCAGCGTAAAGACCGCGTTGGCGGCGTTGCAGTAGAGCGCGGCGTCGATACGGTATGGGCTGCGGCGCAAGACAAGATGAAGAGTTGAAACGAAGGAGTGCGCGAGGGTGTCGAGGTACTTGTGGCGGATGGTGGGCAGCCAGACCAGATCCACCCCGCGATATACTTTCTCCTCATAACGCTCGCGGCAGTATACGGTGACACTATGTCCCCGGGCTGCCAGGCGGACGGAGAGTTCTTCCGCAAAGGTCTCAAAGCCGCCGTAGCGGGCCGGGATGCCGCGGGTTCCCAATAACGCGATGCGCACGGAGTCAGCGCTGTTTCGTGGCGCGCGTGGGAGTGAGCGCCGCGGCGAATTTCTTCGGCGCCGGCTTGCTCACCGGTTCAAATGCAAACCAGTCCGCCATGTACTCGTCGCTGACGCGGCGGCGTCTCATAATCTCCCGGCGTTTCTCCATAACCGAGCGCCAGTTGCCGAACAGGAACGCGAACGCCCGCAGCGACGTGTGCTCCCAAATGAGGCAGCAACCGATCACAACGATATCGCGGGCCGTAATGGAGAAAAAATTGCGCCAGTAGAGATCGCCGGTGATGTTCTTCATGCGCAGCAGGAAGCGGTTCTTCACCGAGTGCATGTTGATTTCCGAAGGCAGNNAAAAAGTCGTTGTCGAAGAACTCTCCGCCGATGGCGATATCTTCGATCATTTCCCGGCGATAGAGCGCGGCCGCGGCCGTCGCGCCAAAGACATATTCGTAATTACGGAAACTGCCGTTGTCCAGTTGAAGGCTGCCGCGGTCCAGATGCCGNNCAGACGGTGCCGACTTTCGGGTCCATGTTGCCCGCGTTGACAAGCGCCTCGAGGAAACCCTGAAGCAGGAGAACGTCCGGATTCAGTGTCAGCACCCACTCGGCCGAAGACATGGCGATTGCCTGGTTCTGGGCGGCGGAAAAGCCGATATTCTCTTCGTTGTAAACGATGCGGCA
>PLEX01000094.1:25885-26274 GCA_003136575.1 Bryobacterales bacterium
AGTCGCTACGGGACATGTATGCGAAAGTCTTCTCCACTCATCGAAATCGCTTCTACCGCGTTATGCTTGCCCGAATGCCGGAAACTCCGCAACAGCCCTACACACTCCGCCGGAAACCCAGGAGATGGGCGATAGACAGGCGGATCACTGAACTATAAAGCGTACAAACCCTCAAACCGCCGCCAGGTAAAGCCAGAACGGCGCGACCGGCGGCTCCGGCGGCAACGGANNAGAAGACTACCATACCAATATCGCTCTCTGATTTCCGCCGGAATTTTCCCGACGGAATGCCCGCCCCGGTGGATTGCGCGGGCCGCCGGTTCGTACCTGACCGAATAACCCGCCGAGCGCAGTCGGGCGCAGAAATCCACGTCTTCAAACCAGACCGG
>PLEX01000215.1:0-7006 GCA_003136575.1 Bryobacterales bacterium
CCGACAAGCGCGGCGGGGCGAACGGGGCGCGCATTCGCCTTGCGCCGCAAAAGGATTGGGAAGTCAACCAGCCGGTCGAGCTTGCCGGCGTCCTTCAAAAACTGGAGGCTGTTCAGAAGGCTTTCAACGGTGCGCAGTCCGCTGGCCCGCAAGGCAAACAAAAGAAGGTCTCGCTCGCCGACGTGATCGTTCTGGGCGGCTGCGCGGCGGTCGAGGCGGCGGCGAAGGCGGCCGGTCACGAGGTGAAGGTCCCTTTCTCGCCGGGGCGCACGGATGCTCTCCAGGATCAGACCGATGTACATTCGTTCGCGGTGCTGGAACCTGTCGCGGATGGGTTCCGCAATTACATCCGGAAGGGATACGAGGCGGCGGCGGCCGAACTGCTGGTGGATCGGTCGCAGTTGATGACGTTGACTGCCCCGGAAATGACGGTTCTCATCGGCGGCATGCGCGCACTGAATACGAGCGTCGGTCAGTCCAATCACGGCGTTTTTACTAACCGGCCCGGGACGCTGACGAACGATTTCTTCGTTAATCTGCTCGACATGCGCACGAAGTGGCAGAGGTCCGCTACAGACCAGGGAGTGCTGGAAGGCCGAGACCGCGCGTCGGGCGAACTGAAGTGGACGGGTACTGTGGTCGATCTCGTCTTTGGCTCGAACTCGCAACTCCGCGCGCTCGCCGAAGTCTATGCATGTAACGACTCGAAGGAGACGTTTGTGAAAGACTTCGTGGCCGCGTGGAGCAAAGTTATGAACCTCGGCCGTTACGACCTCGCCTGAGGCGGTAGGGAATGCGTTGCGGGCAGGCGGTTTCGCCTGCCCACAGCTCTCCGGCTGGCATCGCCCGGCGAATTGGAGGAGACGAATAAAATGTCGTTAGCCGACCAGTGCTGTATTCCCTGCCGTGGTGGCGTACCGCCGCTCAAGGGCGATGCGATCAAAAATCTCCTGGCCCAGATTCCCGGCTGGGAGGCACAAAACGAACACCACCTGTTCCGTGTTTTCCGCTTTCCGGATTTCAAGACCGCCCTCGACTTCGTCAATCGAGCGGGAGCGATCGCCGAAGAACAGGGTCATCATCCCGACCTGCAGCTCGCGTGGGGCAAGGTGGAGGTCACCATTTACACGCACAAGATCAATGGCCTGACAGAAAGCGATTTCGTACTGGCCGCGAAGCTCGACCGGATTGCGTGAAGCTGAACGCCCAGGCAGTTACGACTGTCGCTGCGGTACCAACACAAGGCCGCTCGCAACTCGCCTTAACGGCCGAAACACCGCCAGAAGCGTGAACAGGACGATCCGAACCGTCCGCTTCATGAGCCGACCGTCTGTTCCGGGTCGCCCGGAATATCCATGAGTCTTAATGCAACAACTGTGGCGAGTTCGTCCGCGGGCAAACCCAGCTTTTCAGGCATGTTCGCCTGCGCGTAATCGGTCAGGGTTTCGACGTCACACCGTTCCGCGTGCCGCTGATTGAGCACACGTGAAGCGGCCTGCAATACATTCAGCCGTGCCGGGTCGTGTTCCACACCACTACTTTACAGGCTTATTGATCGTAAAGGAATACAGGCTGTCGCCGGCGCCGACGAGCAGGTGTTGTTTGCCGTCCAGCATGTAAGTCGTCATGCCATTGCTCGGCGCGGCCATCAGACCGGAATGCCAGAGGATCTTGCCGTTCGCCGGATCGAACGCGATGATGTTTGTACCGTTGCCCGTGAACAGCAGATGCCCGGCCGTCGTCAGCATGTGGCTTGCGCCACCACCGCCTGGCCAGTCGTGACGCCACGCGATCTTGCCGGTCTTGTAATCGATGGCGATCAACGCGCCACCTTCGCTGCCCGCGCCGCTATCGATGCCGCCGTAACCTTCGGGATGATCGTCGGTATCGGTCTGGTAATACACCGACCACGATTTACTGACCCCGACATAGAACAATCCGGTCTCGGGATCGAAGCTCGCGGAGACCCAACTCGTCGCTCCACCCGACGCAGGCAACACCAGCGCGCCATCGGGTTTCGGATACTTCGCCGGATCGGGAATCGGCTGTCCCTTGGCGTTGAGGCCGAGGTTCCAGTTCATGCCGTCGATCATCGGCGCAGTCAGAATGTGCTCGCCGTTGGTACGGTCGAGAACGTAGAAGTAACCATTGCGGTTGCCCTGCGCGACCAACTTGCGCGGCTTGCCGTTGATCTCGCCGTCGATCATGATGACGGACTCGGTCGAATCCCAGTCGTGCGTATCGTGAGGCGTTGCCTGGTAGTACCAGACGATCTTGCCGGTATCGGGATTGATGGCGAGTATGGAGCAGGTAAAAAGGTTGTCGCCCTTGCGGCTCTGTTCCGCCATCACGGGATTCGGATTGCCCGTGCCGAGGTAGTAGAGATTCAAATCCGGATCGTAACTGCCGGGAATCCACGTCTGTCCGGTAGCGTGCGCGGCGGCGTATTCGTCGGGCCAGGTTTCGATGCCCGGTTCGCCTTTGCGCGGCGTAGTATTCGTCTTCCACTGCGTTGCGCCGGTTTCGGGATCGACCGATTCGAGGAAGCCGGGGTTGTCCAGATGATCACCGCCGACCCCGACGAGAATATGGTTGCCGACGACGATGGGCGCGGCAGTGGTCGTGTAATCGAGTTTCGGATCCGTCACGCGGACCTTCCAGCGTTCCTTGCCGTCGGCGGCGTTCAGGCACACCAGATTGCCATCGGGCGTCTCCATGTAGAGCCAGTTACCGTAGATGCCGAATCCACGATTGCCATTGGTGTTGCCGGTGTTCGGAGGGTATCCGTAATGCCAGAGTTCGCGTCCGGTGCGCGCGTCCGCGGCCCAGCCGTTATTGGGCGAGGTGAAGTAGAGGATGCCGTTCACCAGCAGCGCAGGCGACTTGATGCTGACCGCGGTTCCGGCCGGACCGGGCGTAAAGCGCGTGGCCCATTCGAGCGAGAGATCCTTGACATTCGAGGAGTTGATCTCTTTGAGTGGGCTGAAGCGACGACCGGAGTAATCGCCGAAGAAGGTCGGCCATGAATCGGCAGGCGGATGCAACAGCATCTGGCGGTCGACGCCCTGCGCGGCCGCGGGCCCGGGCTGAAGTGCAAGCAGGAGCGCGGCTGCGCAGACGGCGAAGATGGCAGGCGGAACCGCCTGCCCCACAAAGGTGCCAGAGCGTTTTTCCATGGTGGGGCTCGTATTCATGTTATTGATTCACCACAAACGTGTAGAGACTGTCGCCGGCTATAACAAGCAGATGCTGTCTGCCATCGATCATGTAAGTTATCGGGCCGGCGCTCGGGCTGCCGAACAAACTCGAATGCCACAGGATCTTTCCATTGGCCGGATCGAAAGCGATGATGTTATTGCCGTTTCCCGTGAAGAGTAACTTGCCTGCCGTCGTCAGGATGTGGCTCGGACCTCCGCCACCTGGCCAGTCGTGCTTCCACACGGTCTTGCCCGCCTTGTAATCGAGAGCGAGGAGCGAGCCACCTTCGGAACCGCCGCCGCTATCGAGACCGCCGTAACCTTCCGGATGGTCGTCCGTATCGGTCTGATAGAAAACGCCCCAGGTGGTATTGACGCCGACGTAGAACAGGCCGGTCTCGGGATCGAAGCTCGGCGCGGGCCAATTCGTCGCTCCGCCGGAGGCCGGCGAGACCAGCGTGCCGTCGGGCTTCGGGTACTTCGCGGGATCGGGAATCGGCTGGCCGTTGGCGTTGAGGCCCTTCGTCCAGTTGAGCGTATCGATCAGCGGCGAGGTAAGAATGTGCTGGCCGTTGGTGCGGTCTAAAACAAAGAAATAGCCGTTGCGATTGGCCTGCGCGAGCAGCTTGCGCGGTTTGCCATCGATTACGCCTTCGAACAGCACCGGCGCTTCGGTGGCGTCCCAGTCGTGCGTGTCGTGCGGCGAGGGCTGGTAGTACCAGACCATTTTCCCGGTATCCGGATTGAGCGCGACGATGCTGCACGTATAGAGGTTGTCGCCTTTGCGGCTCTGCTCCGCCATCACCGGATTCGGATTGCCGGTGCCGAAATAGTAGAGATTGAGTTCCGGATCGTAGCTGCCTGGAATCCACGTCTGGCCGGTTCCATGCGCGGCTGCGTATTCGTCGGGCCACGTCTCAATGCCGGGTTCGCCCTTCCGCGGAGTCGTGTACCATTTCCACTGCACCGCGCCGGTCTCGGGATCCAGCGACTGGATGAACCCCGGGTTATCCATGTGATCGCCACCGATGCCGGCGAGGATGTGATTGCCAACTACGATGGGCGCGGCGGTGGACGTGTAATCGAGCTTCGGATCGGCAATCTGCACTTTCCAGCGTTCGCGGCCGGTGGTGGCGTCGAGACTCACCAGATGGCTGTCCGGCGTTTCCATGTAAAGCCAGTTGCCGTACATTCCCATACCGCGATTGCCGATGGTGCTGCCGGTGTTCGGCGGATAGGTGTAGTGCCAGAGTTCGCGGCCCGTGCGCGCGTCGACGGCCCAGGCGTTATTCGGCGCCGAAAAATAGAGGATGCCGTTCACCATGAGTGGCGTGGACTTGATCGCGACAGCCGCCGCACCCGCGCCACCGCGCCCGAACGCGCCCGCTGGAGGTGCGCCTGCCGCAGCCGCGCCTCGGCCACCTGCACCAGCCGCGCCACCGCGCCCACCGACTGCGGCCGCCGGTGCGCCGCCAGCNNTAAGTTGGCCATGCGTCGACGGGCTGCCTGAGGAGAGTGGCGCGGTCGAGGCCCTGGGCTTGGAGTTGGATGCCGATTGCGGTTGAGAGGATGGCGGCAAGGCAGCAGTAAGCGACTGCCTTGGGTAAAGGCGCACGCCGAAGGCCTACTCCACATTGCGGCTTGCCGGAGGTCATTTCAGTGTCACCAGGTAGGCCGTCATGTTGTGGATGTCGGCGTCCGTGTAAGTCCGAAGCATATCTGTGTGGACCTTCATCGGATCGTTCAAAACCACCTTCGGCACGTCACCGTCTCGCGTGAACGATCGATAAGCGCCGGTCGAATCGTGCAGCGATACGGAGAAATCGTCGATACGATCGAGTGGGCCGGAAACGGTTTCACCGCCCGGCAACGTTACTGTGACGGTCCGCTGGCTGCGCGAAGGAGCGGCTCCCGCCGCGCCGCCACGTCCACCGCCGCGTCCGCCGCCGGGAGAGAGCCAGCGCCCCTGTAGTTGCTGGGGCGAGTAACGGTTGCCGATACCTTTCAGATCGCCGGTCGGCGAGTGGCAGGTGTTGCACTTGCCCGTGCCGTTGAAATAAGCTTCACCTTTCTTCGGGTCGCCGGTTAGAACGTCGAGGAAGGTGTAAGTCGTGCGATGACCCGCGCCGTAAGACTGCACACGAAGCCACGCCGCGACATCGAGAATCTCGGCATCGGCGAGGTTGGACTTAGGCATGCCCTTGTCCGGCCGACCGTCGCGGATCGGCGGCGTCAGCAGGATGCCTTTTTCGTCGTCGAGCACGTAAAGGGACCGCACGAGGTCCGTATTGTCCTTGCCGGCGAAACCCTTCGCCGTCGCGCCATGGCACTTGGCGCAGTTCGCGGCAAAAAGTTTGCCTCCGCGCTCGACTGCCGCCGGATCTTCGCGGGACGCCGTCACCGCCGCCTGGGTGGCGGCGATGGTGGCTTTCTCACCGTTGCCAGTCTGAGCGTTCACTGAACGGCCGGACATAACCATGATTGCGGCGCCAATGAGGGCCGGGACGAGGATTCGCATGAATGACTCCAATGGATGTTTCGAGATCAGTATAGCGTGCATGTAAACCGGCCCTGTGCCACGCGTCGCTCGGCTTCGAGTTTCGCGAGGGCCGGTTTGTCGATCAAAAATATGAACGCGTCTATGCGAGTGCCTTGCGGCAATACTCCACGCACTTGCCGAGTTCGGTCAGCACGTCGGAACCGGCGGGCGTCTGGTACTCGTATTCGATCGTCGCCTGGAATTTCCACTTGTTCTTCTTCATTAGCTGCAAAACTTCCGTGATGGGAACGTCGCCCTGGCCGAACGGCACGGTGGCCCCGGTCAGCTTGCGGTCCTTCACATGAACGTGGGTGATGTGGTCGTGATACTTAGTCATGAACGGAATCGGCGAGGTCTGCTGTCCGACGAGGAAGTGGCCGAGATCCAGATTGATCCCGTTGTATTTCGATACTTCCATCGCCTTCTCCCAGTTTTCCGGAGCGCCGAAAGCCTCGCCACCCGCGCCCGCGGTGTGGCCGTGATAGCCGATCATCATCTTGTGCTTGTCGGCGAACGACCCGAGCCGCTTCACGTCGTTGAGGTTGCCTTCGGTCGAAAGCGCATGGCAGCCGAGGTTCTTCGCGACGGTGAAAAAGTAATCGGTCACGTCGTCGCTGAACGAATTGAAGTTGTCGACTTTGAGGATCTGGATCAGCACGCCCGCATCTTCGAATTTCTTGCGGAAATCCTTGATCTTGTCCATCGAAAGGGAGAGACGCCATTTGCTCAGGGCTTCGGCCGCAGCCTGTTGTTCCGGCGTCAGCGGCGCTCGTCCGCCACCGCCGCCCCGCCCACTGCCGCCTCGCGCTGCGCCACCGCCGCCGCGTCCGCTTCCCCCGCGCGCCCCGCCGGCGGTTGCCGCGCCACGGCCCGGGTTGTCGTTAGCCGAAGCATATACGCCGGGAGCATTGAAATACGCTTCGACGGGTTGAAGACGCAGTTCGGTCGCGCTCAGATTAAGCTGCGTCATGTATTCCAGAATCTTGTCGGCCGTTCCCGACATGCGCTGAAAACTGTAAGGGGCGTTGATGCCGACCTGAACGCCGCCCCATTTGGAATCTGGCTTCGCCGCCAGCAGTGAAGCGGCAGGCGCCGCGGCCAGCGCTAATCTTCCGAAATCGCGTCTTGTGAAATTCATAGTGGTAATCCTTTTCCGTTTCTCAACCGCGCTCAGCGGACTCCAGCCGATCTTGCGCTCCAACCCGATCAGTATATAACGTCGTTCGGCTGGCGGACCTTGTTACCCCTCGGCGGGTGGTTACGGGAGGCA